>NZ_CP107549.1:635087-952631 GCF_025837155.1 Pseudomonas sp. Z8(2022)
GACGCCATGCGTGTTGTTGGCCAGCTGGGTCAGGTTCTCGGTCCGCGCGGCCTGATGCCGAACCCGAAAGTCGGCACCGTGACTCCGGACGTCGCTACCGCTGTCAAGAATGCCAAGGCTGGTCAGGTGCGTTTCCGTACCGACAAGAACGGCATCATCCACACCTCCGTTGGCAAGGTCGGCTTCGAAGCCGCTGCGCTGAAGCAGAACGTGGAAGCCCTGCTGGCTGACCTGAAGCGTCTGAAGCCGTCGACTTCGAAAGGCATCTACGTCAAGCGCGTGACCCTGAGCACCACCATGGGGCCGGGTCTGATCATCGATCAGGCTTCGCTCGACGCGTAAGTGATTGGCCGGCAGCGTGCGTGCTGTCGGCCTTGAAAGATTGGGGTCCCTGCCTGGCGGGGGCTATCCAAGACCGTAGGTGACTCGCGTTTTAAATGTCAGGTTCGCCTGATGGCCTACGCAGATGGTGCTCCCGATTCGTTACCGAATCAGACACCAAAACGCCGCCGAACCTCGGTTTGGCGAAACGGTAAAATCCAGGAGTAAACCCGTGGCAATTAAACTCGAAGACAAGAAGGCCATCGTCGCTGAAGTCAACGAGGCTGCCAAAGCCGGTCTGTCCGCTGTCGTGGCTGATGCCCGTGGCGTGACCGTCGGCGCAATGACCGGACTCCGTAAAGAGGCCCGCGAAGCTGGTGTGTACGTGAAAGTCGTGCGTAACACCCTGCTCAAGCGCGCCGTTGAAGGCACTCAGTTCGACGTGCTCAACGACGTGTTCAAAGGCCCGACCCTGATCGCTTTCTCCAACGAACACCCGGGCGCTGCTGCTCGTCTGTTCAAGGAGTTCGCCAAGGGTCAGGACAAGTTCGAGATCAAGGCAGCTGCGTTCGAGGGCAAGTTCCTCGCAGCAAACCAGATCGACGTACTGGCAAGCCTGCCGACCCGTGATGAGGGCATTGCGCAGCTGATGAGCGTTATCCAAGGCGCCACCAGCAAGCTCGCTCGCACACTGGCAGCTATTCGCGACCAGAAAGAAGCTGCTGCTGCCTAAGGCGGCGTGAGCACTTTCGAAATCAAACGTTTAATTTGATGGTCGCGTAGGCCGTCACCCCAATACAGGAATTGATAGTCATGTCTCTGACTAACGAGCAAATCATCGAAGCTATCGGCCAGAAATCCGTTATGGAAATCGTTGAGCTGATCAAGGCGATGGAAGAAACCTTCGGCGTTACCGCTGCTGCTGCCGTTGCCGCTGGCCCGGCTGCTGGTGCTGCTGCCGCTGCTGAAGAGCAGACCGAGTTCAACGTTGTTCTGGCTGAAGCCGGCGACAAGAAAGTGAACGTGATCAAGGCTGTTCGCGAGCTGACCGGTCTGGGTCTGAAAGAAGCCAAAGAGAAAGTCGACGGCGCTCCTCAGGTCATCGCTGAAGGCCTGAGCAAAGAAGCTGCAGAAGACGCCAAGAAGAAGCTGGAAGAAGCTGGCGCCAAGGTCGAGCTCAAGTAAGTTCGCATCTTGCGTCTACAGCCCGAGCGACTCGCATAAGGCTGATGGCTGGTGGCTTTTGCCACCGGCCTTTTTCCGTTCTAGGTTGGCTGTTCGACAGCCGACCTGGAGCAGAAAAAATCCCGCCCGAGAGGCGGTCGCAAACCGAGGGTTTGCAAGATTTTCTGGTCATCGCCGCCGGCGCTGGCCAAACAAGCAGGTGACCAAGCTGGGGAACGCTGATGGCTTACTCATACACTGAGAAAAAACGTATCCGCAAGGACTTTAGCAAGTTGCCGGATGTCATGGATGTGCCTTACCTCCTGGCCATCCAGCTGGATTCGTATCGCGAATTCCTGCAGCAAGGGGTGAGCAAGGAACAGTTCCGTGACATCGGCCTGCATGCGGCCTTCAAATCCGTATTCCCGATCATCAGCTACTCCGGCAACGCCGCTCTGGAGTACGTCGGCTATCGCCTGGGCGAGCCGGCGTTCGACGTCAAGGAGTGCGTCCTGCGTGGCGTGACCTTCGCCGTGCCGCTGCGCGTGAAAGTGCGCCTGATCATTTTCGACAAAGAATCGTCGAACAAAGCGATCAAGGACATCAAAGAGCAGGAAGTGTACATGGGCGAAATCCCGCTCATGACCGAGAACGGTACCTTCGTCATCAACGGTACCGAGCGTGTGATCGTGTCCCAGCTGCACCGTTCGCCGGGTGTGTTCTTCGACCACGACCGTGGCAAGACCCACAGCTCGGGCAAGCTGCTGTACTCCGCTCGCATCATTCCTTACCGCGGTTCCTGGCTGGACTTCGAGTTCGACCCGAAGGACGCGGTATTCGTGCGTATCGACCGTCGCCGCAAACTGCCGGCTTCCGTCCTGCTGCGTGCGCTGGGCTACAGCACCGAAGAAGTGCTGGATGCCTTCTACGACACCAACGTCTTCCACGTTAAGGGCGAGACCCTGAGCCTGGAGCTGGTTCCGCAGCGTCTGCGCGGTGAAGTCGCGGTCCTGGACATCAAGGACGCCAGCGGCAAGGTGATCGTGGAGCAGGGTCGTCGTATCACTGCCCGTCACATCAATCAGCTGGACAAGGCTGGCATCAAGGAGCTGGAAGTTCCGCTCGATTACGTCATTGGCCGTACCACTGCCAAGGCCATCGTGCACCCGGCTACCGGCGAGATCATCGCCGAATGCAATACCGAGCTGACCGCCGACCTGCTGGCCAAGATGGCCAAGGCTCAGGTTGTGCGTTTCGAGACGTTGTACACCAACGACATCGACTGCGGTCCGTTCATCTCCGACACCCTGAAGATCGACAGCACCACCAATCAGCTGGAAGCGCTGGTCGAGATCTACCGCATGATGCGTCCTGGCGAGCCGCCAACCAAGGATGCCGCCGAGACCCTGTTCAACAACCTGTTCTTCAGCGCCGAGCGTTACGATCTGTCCGCCGTTGGCCGCATGAAGTTCAACCGTCGTATCGGTCGCACCGAGATCGAAGGTTCGGGCGTGCTGAGCAAGGAAGACATCGTTGCCGTACTGAAGACTCTGGTCGATATTCGTAACGGCAAGGGCATCGTCGACGACATCGACCACCTCGGTAACCGCCGCGTTCGTTGCGTTGGCGAAATGGCCGAGAACCAGTTCCGTGTCGGCCTGGTGCGCGTAGAGCGTGCGGTCAAGGAACGCCTGTCGATGGCCGAAAGTGAAGGCCTGATGCCGCAGGACCTGATCAACGCCAAGCCGGTTGCGGCAGCGGTGAAGGAGTTCTTCGGTTCCAGCCAGCTCTCGCAGTTCATGGACCAGAACAACCCGCTCTCCGAGATCACCCACAAGCGTCGCGTCTCCGCACTCGGCCCAGGCGGTCTGACCCGTGAGCGCGCCGGCTTCGAAGTCCGCGACGTGCACCCGACCCACTACGGCCGCGTGTGCCCGATCGAAACCCCTGAAGGTCCGAACATCGGTCTGATCAACTCGCTGGCTGCCTATGCCCGCACCAACCAGTACGGCTTCCTGGAAAGCCCGTACCGTGTGGTCAAGGAAGGCAAGGTCACCGACGAGATCGTGTTCCTGTCCGCCATCGAAGAAGCCGATCACGTGATCGCGCAGGCTTCCGCCACCCTTAACGACAAGGGTGAGCTGGTCGACGAGCTGGTTGCCGTGCGTCACCTGAACGAATTCACCGTCAAGGCGCCGGAAGACGTCACCCTGATGGACGTTTCGCCGAAGCAGGTCGTTTCCGTCGCTGCCTCGCTGATTCCGTTCCTCGAGCACGACGACGCCAACCGTGCACTGATGGGTTCGAACATGCAGCGTCAGGCTGTACCGACCCTGCGCGCCGACAAGCCGCTGGTAGGTACCGGCATGGAGCGCAACGTCGCCCGTGACTCCGGCGTATGCGTGGTGGCTCGTCGTGGTGGTGTGATCGACTCGGTCGACGCCAGCCGTATCGTGGTTCGCGTCAACGACGACGAAGTCGAAACCGGTGAAGCCGGTGTCGACATCTACAACCTGACCAAGTACACCCGCTCCAACCAGAACACCTGCATCAACCAGCGTCCGCTGGTGAGCAAGGGTGATCAGGTTTCGCGTGGCGACATCATGGCCGACGGCCCGTCCACCGACATGGGTGAACTGGCGCTGGGTCAGAACATGCGCGTCGCGTTCATGCCGTGGAACGGCTTCAACTTCGAAGACTCCATCTGCCTGTCCGAGCGCGTGGTTCAGGAAGACCGCTTCACCACCATCCACATTCAGGAACTGACCTGTGTGGCGCGTGACACCAAGCTCGGCCCAGAGGAAATCTCCTCTGACATCCCGAACGTGGGTGAAGCTGCTCTGAACAAGCTGGACGAAGCCGGTATCGTCTACGTCGGCGCCGAAGTCGGCCCGGGCGACATCCTGGTTGGCAAGGTCACTCCGAAAGGCGAGACCCAGCTGACTCCGGAAGAGAAACTGCTGCGCGCGATCTTCGGTGAGAAGGCGTCCGACGTTAAGGACACCTCGCTGCGTGTGCCGACCGGCACCAAGGGTACCGTTATCGACGTACAGGTCTTCACCCGTGACGGCGTCGAGCGTGACAGCCGTGCCTTGGCGATCGAGAAGCAGCAGCTGGACGAGATCCGCAAAGACCTGAACGAAGAGTTCCGCATCGTCGAGGGCGCGACCTTCGAGCGTCTGCGTTCGGCCCTGGTCGGTGCCACTGCCGAAGGCGGTGCCGGTCTGAAGAAAGGCACCGTGATCACCGACGAGTTCCTTGACGGTCTCGAGCGTGGCCAGTGGTTCAAACTGCGCATGGCCGACGACGCCCTGAACGAGCAGCTGGAGAAGGCCCAGGCCTACATCTCCGACCGCCGTCAGATGCTCGACGACAAGTTCGAAGACAAGAAGCGCAAGCTGCAGCAGGGCGACGACCTCGCTCCGGGCGTACTGAAGATCGTCAAGGTCTACCTGGCCATCCGCCGTCGCATCCAGCCGGGTGACAAGATGGCCGGTCGTCACGGTAACAAGGGTGTGGTCTCGGTGATCATGCCGGTTGAAGACATGCCGCACGACGCCAACGGTACTCCGGTCGACATCGTGCTGAACCCGCTGGGTGTTCCGTCGCGTATGAACGTCGGTCAGATCCTTGAAACCCACCTGGGCCTGGCGGCCAAGGGCCTGGGCGAGAAGATCAACCGCATGCTCGAAGAGCAGCGCAAGATCGCCGAACTGCGCAAGTTCCTCAACGAGATCTACAACGAGATCGGTGGGCGCAAGGAAAACCTCGACGAGTTCTCCGACAACGAGATCCTCGAGCTGGCGAAGAACCTCAAAGGCGGTGTACCGATGGCGACTGCCGTGTTCGACGGCGCCAAGGAAACCGAGATCAAGGCCATGCTGAAGCTGGCCGATCTGCCTGAGAGCGGCCAGATGCGCCTGTTCGACGGTCGTACCGGTAACCAGTTCGAGCGCCCGACCACTGTCGGTTACATGTACATGCTCAAACTGAACCACCTGGTGGACGACAAGATGCACGCCCGTTCCACTGGTTCCTACAGCCTGGTTACCCAGCAGCCGCTGGGTGGTAAGGCGCAGTTCGGTGGTCAGCGTTTCGGGGAGATGGAGGTCTGGGCTCTGGAAGCCTACGGCGCGGCCTACACCCTGCAGGAAATGCTGACGGTGAAGTCGGACGACGTGAACGGCCGTACCAAGATGTACAAGAACATCGTGGATGGCGATCACCGCATGGAGCCGGGCATGCCCGAGTCCTTCAACGTGTTGATCAAAGAGATTCGTTCGCTCGGCATCGACATCGATCTGGAAACCGAATAACACGACGTGAATCGGCAGCGGGGCAAGACCAGCCCGCTGCCCGCTCCGCCAGGAGGAAAGGCCTTGAAAGACCTACTGAATTTGCTGAAAAACCAGGGTCAGATCGAAGAGTTCGACGCCATCCGTATCGGGTTGGCCTCGCCTGAGATGATCCGTTCGTGGTCGTTCGGTGAAGTTAAAAAGCCGGAAACCATCAACTACCGTACCTTCAAGCCTGAGCGCGATGGTCTGTTCTGCGCCAAGATCTTTGGCCCGGTAAAGGACTACGAGTGCCTGTGCGGCAAGTACAAGCGCCTCAAGCACCGTGGCGTGATCTGCGAGAAGTGCGGCGTTGAAGTCGCCCTGGCCAAGGTTCGTCGTGAGCGCATGGCGCACATCGAACTGGCTTCGCCGGTCGCCCACATCTGGTTCCTGAAGTCCCTGCCGAGCCGTATCGGCCTGCTGATGGACATGACCCTGCGTGACATCGAGCGCGTGCTCTATTTCGAGAGCTACGTGGTGATCGACCCGGGCATGACCACCCTGGAAAAGGGTCAGCTGCTGAACGACGAGCAGTACTTCGAAGCCCTCGAAGAGTTCGGTGACGATTTCGACGCGCGCATGGGCGCCGAAGCCGTTCGCGAGCTGCTGCACGCCATCGACCTGGATCACGAGATCGGCCGCCTGCGCGAAGAGATTCCGCAGACCAACTCCGAGACCAAGATCAAGAAGCTGTCCAAGCGCCTGAAGCTGATGGAAGCCTTCAAGGATTCCGGCAACCTGCCCGAGTGGATGGTGCTGACCGTTCTGCCGGTTCTGCCACCGGACCTGCGTCCGCTGGTTCCGCTGGACGGTGGCCGTTTCGCGACTTCGGATCTCAACGATCTGTATCGCCGCGTGATCAACCGTAACAACCGCCTCAAGCGCCTGCTGGATCTGTCGGCGCCGGACATCATCGTGCGCAACGAAAAGCGCATGCTGCAGGAAGCGGTCGACGCCCTGCTGGACAACGGCCGTCGCGGTCGCGCCATCACCGGCTCGAACAAGCGTCCGCTGAAGTCCCTGGCCGACATGATCAAGGGTAAGCAAGGTCGCTTCCGTCAGAACCTGCTCGGCAAGCGCGTGGACTACTCCGGTCGTTCGGTCATTACCGTAGGCCCGACCCTGCGTCTGCACCAGTGCGGTCTGCCGAAGAAGATGGCCCTCGAGCTGTTCAAGCCCTTCATCTTCGGCAAGCTGGAAATGCGTGGTCTGGCGACCACCATCAAGGCCGCCAAGAAGATGGTCGAGCGCGAACTGCCGGAGGTCTGGGACGTTCTCGCTGAAGTGATCCGCGAACACCCCGTGCTGCTCAACCGTGCGCCGACCCTGCACCGTCTGGGTATCCAGGCGTTCGAGCCGGTACTGATCGAAGGTAAAGCCATCCAGCTGCACCCGCTGGTGTGCGCCGCGTACAACGCCGACTTCGACGGTGACCAGATGGCCGTTCACGTGCCACTGACCCTGGAAGCCCAGCTCGAAGCGCGCGCGCTGATGATGTCGACCAACAACATCCTCTCGCCGGCCAACGGCGAGCCGATCATCGTGCCGTCGCAGGACGTGGTACTGGGTCTGTACTACATGACCCGTGAAGCGGTGAACGCCAAGGGTGAAGGTCGCGTATTCGCCGACCTGCAGGAAGTCGACCGCGTATTCCGCGCCGGCGAAGCGTCCCTGCACGCCCGCGTGAAAGTGCGTATCAACGAAACTATCAAAGAGAAAGATGGTTCGATCACCCATAACACCCGCATCGTCGACACCACCGTCGGTCGTGCGCTGCTGTTCCAGGTTGTGCCGGCCGGTCTGCCGTACGACGTGGTCAACCAGCCGATGAAGAAGAAGGCGATCTCCAAGCTGATCAACAAGTGCTACCGCACTGTGGGTCTGAAGGACACCGTGATCTTCGCTGACCAGCTGATGTATACCGGTTTCGCCTACTCGACCATCTCCGGTGTGTCGATCGGCGTGAACGACTTCGTCATTCCGGAAGAGAAGGCGCGCATCATCAATGCCGCTACCGAGGAAGTGAAGGAGATCGAATCGCAGTACGCCTCCGGCCTGGTAACCCAGGGCGAGAAGTACAACAAGGTGATCGACCTCTGGTCCAAGGCCAACGACGAAGTGTCCAAGGCGATGATGGCCAACCTCTCGAAAGAGCCGGTTGTCGATCGCGAAGGCAAGACCGTCGAGCAGGAGTCGTTCAACTCCATGTACATGATGGCGGACTCCGGTGCTCGTGGTAGCGCCGCCCAGATCCGTCAGCTGGCCGGTATGCGTGGTCTGATGGCCAAGCCGGACGGCTCCATCATCGAAACGCCGATCACCGCGAACTTCCGCGAAGGCTTGTCGGTTCTGCAGTACTTCATCTCCACCCACGGTGCTCGTAAAGGTCTGGCGGATACCGCACTGAAGACCGCGAACTCCGGTTACCTGACCCGTCGTCTGGTTGACGTGGCTCAGGACCTGGTGGTGACCGAGATCGACTGCGGCACCGAGCAGGGCCTGGTCATGACCCCGCACATCGAAGGCGGCGACGTGGTCGAGCCGCTGGGTGAGCGCGTGCTGGGCCGTGTCATTGCCAAGGACGTGTTCAAGCCTGGTACCGAGGAGGTCATCGTTCCGGCCGGCACCCTGATCGACGAGAAGTGGGTCGAGTTCATCGAGCTCAACAGCATCGACGAAGTGGTCGTGCGTTCGCCGATCACCTGCGAAACCCGCTATGGCATCTGCGCCAAGTGCTACGGCCGCGACCTGGCTCGTGGTCACCGCGTCAACATCGGTGAGGCGGTCGGTGTCATCGCTGCGCAGTCCATCGGTGAGCCGGGTACCCAGCTGACCATGCGTACCTTCCACATCGGTGGTGCTGCCAGCCGTACTTCGGCTGCCGACAGCGTCCAGGTGAAGAACGGTGGTGCGATCCGTCTGCACAACCTGAAGTACGTCGAGCGTGTCGATGGCAACCTGGTAGCGGTTTCCCGTTCCGGCGAGCTGGCTGTGGCTGACGAGTTCGGTCGTGAGCGTGAGCGCTACAAGCTGCCGTACGGTGCCGTGATCTCGGTGAAGGAAGGTGACAAGGTCGACGCTGGCGCCATCGTCGCCAAGTGGGACCCGCACACCCACCCGATCGTGACCGAAATGAAGGGTATCGTGACCTTCGTCGGCATGGAGGAGGGCATCACCATCAAGCGTCAGACCGACGAACTGACCGGTTTGACCAACATCGAGGTTCTCGATCCGAAGGATCGTCCGGCTGCTGGTAAGGACATTCGTCCGGCCATCAAGATGGTCGACGCCAACGGCAAGGAACTGCTGCTGCCGGGTACCGACGTTCCCGCCCAGTACTTCCTGCCTGCCAACGCCCTGGTCGGCGTGGCAGACGGTGCGCAGATCGCGGTCGGTGACGTTATCGCCCGTATCCCGCAGGAAACCTCGAAGACCCGCGACATCACCGGTGGTCTGCCGCGCGTTGCCGACCTGTTCGAAGCCCGTCGTCCGAAGGAAGCTTCGATCCTGGCGGAAATCAGCGGCACCATTTCGTTCGGTAAAGAGACCAAGGGCAAGCGCCGTCTGGTCATCACCCCGACCGATGGCAGCGATCCGTACGAGGAGCTGATTCCGAAGTGGCGTCACCTGAACGTCTTCGAAGGCGAACAAGTGAACCGCGGCGAAGTGATCTCCGACGGCCCGAGCGATCCGCACGACATCCTGCGTCTGCTGGGTGTCAGCGCGCTGGCCAAGTACATCGTCAACGAGATCCAGGACGTTTACCGTCTGCAAGGCGTGAAGATCAACGACAAGCACATCGAGACCATCCTGCGTCAGATGCTGCGCAAGGTTGAGATCACCGAAGCTGGCGACTCGTCCTTCATCAAGGGCGACCAGATGGAGCTCACCCAGGTGCTGGGCGAGAACGAGCGTCTGGCCGAAGAGGACAAGTTCGTCGCCAAGTACACCCGCGTACTGCTGGGTATCACCAAGGCGTCGCTGTCCACCGAGT
Organism: Pseudomonas sp. Z8(2022); assembly: GCF_025837155.1. NCBI lineage: Bacteria > Pseudomonadati > Pseudomonadota > Gammaproteobacteria > Pseudomonadales > Pseudomonadaceae > Pseudomonas > Pseudomonas sp. Z8(2022). Next base: position 644,904 of record NZ_CP107549.1, read on the forward strand.
CCTTCATCTCGGCAGCGTCCTTCCAGGAAACCACCCGCGTCCTCACCGAGGCGGCGGTTACTGGTAAGCGCGACTACCTGCGTGGTCTGAAAGAGAACGTGGTCGTGGGTCGTCTGATCCCGGCCGGTACCGGTCTGGCCTATCACAGCGAGCGCAAGCGCAAGCGTGATGCCGACAAGCCGGTACGTGTCAGCGCCAGTGAAGTGGAAGCCGCACTGACCGAAGCGCTGAACTCCAGCGGCAATTGAGTCGAAGCCCTGCTGGTTCGCTAGCGGGGCTTTGCCTTGACTGGGGACGTGAGTCTCTTTAGACTCATGCACCCCTAAATTTGGCAGGGCGTTCGGCTCTGCCATCTTTATTTGTGAGCGTCGAAAGACAACAGTGGAGCTAGTAGATGGCAACTATCAACCAGCTGGTACGTCAGCCGCGTAAGCGTATCGTCGAGAAATCCGACGTGCCTGCGCTGCAGAACTGCCCGCAGCGTCGTGGCGTGTGCACCCGTGTGTACACCACTACGCCGAAAAAACCTAACTCGGCACTGCGTAAAGTGTGCCGCGTGCGTCTGACCAACGGCTACGAAGTTTCTTCGTACATCGGCGGTGAAGGCCACAACCTGCAAGAGCACAGCGTCGTGCTGATCCGTGGCGGTCGTGTAAAAGACCTTCCGGGTGTGCGCTACCACACCGTGCGTGGTTCGCTGGATACCTCCGGCGTCAAAGACCGCAAGCAGGGTCGTTCCAAATACGGTACCAAGCGTCCGAAATAAGGCCGCTTGATCCTTTCTATTTAGTTGAGTCGATAAGAGTAAGGTCGGGCGCGGTGTTTACCGTCAGTCCCGGGCTAACCTGAAGACCGTTTGAGGGCTTATCAATGCCAAGACGTCGTGTAGCAGCAAAGCGTGAGATCCTGGACGATCCGAAATACGGAAGCCAGATCCTCGCCAAATTCATGAACCACGTGATGGAAAGCGGCAAGAAGGCCGTGGCCGAGCGCATCGTTTACGGTGCTCTGGACACTGTCAAGGCGCGCAAGAACAGCGATCCCCTGGAGATCTTCGAGAAAGCTCTCGACGCCATCGCTCCGCTGGTCGAAGTCAAGTCCCGCCGTGTAGGCGGTGCTACCTACCAGGTTCCGGTCGAAGTTCGTCCGTCCCGTCGTAATGCTCTGGCCATGCGCTGGCTGGTGGACTACGCGCGCAAGCGTGGCGAGAAGTCCATGGCTCTGCGTCTGGCTGGTGAGCTGCTGGATGCTGCTGAAGGCAAAGGTGCTGCGGTCAAGAAGCGTGAAGACGTTCACCGTATGGCTGAAGCCAACAAGGCTTTCTCGCACTACCGCTTCTAATCTCAGCGACACTAACTTTGCGAGGGCTTTATGGCTCGTACTACACCGATCAATCTCTACCGTAACATCGGTATTTGTGCACACGTGGATGCGGGTAAAACCACTACCACAGAGCGCGTGTTGTTCTATACCGGTGTAAACCACAAGATGGGTGAGACCCACGATGGCGCTTCGACCACCGACTGGATGGTTCAGGAGCAAGAGCGTGGTATTACCATCACTTCCGCTGCGGTAACCGCCTTCTGGGCTGGTTCGCAGAAGCAGTACAAGAATCACCGTGTAAATGTTATCGATACCCCCGGTCACGTTGACTTCACTATTGAAGTAGAGCGCTCGCTGCGCGTGCTCGATGGTGCTGTCGTTGTGTTCTGCGGTACCTCGGGCGTTGAGCCGCAGTCCGAAACCGTATGGCGTCAAGCCAACAAGTACGGTGTCCCGCGTATCGTCTACGTGAACAAGATGGACCGTCAGGGTGCCAACTTCCTGCGCGTTGTCGAGCAGATCAAGAAGCGCCTGGGTCACACCCCGGTTCCGCTTCAGTTGCAAATCGGTTCTGAAGAGAACTTCGTGGGTCAGGTTGACCTGCTGCGCATGAAGGCCATCTACTGGAACGAAGATGACAAGGGTATGACCTTCCGTGAGGAAGAGATCCCTGCTGAGCTGCAGGCTCAGGCTGAAGAGTACCGCTCGAACATGGTTGAAGCTGCCGCTGAGGCCAACGAAGAGCTGATGAACAAGTACCTGGAAGAGGGCGACCTCTCCCTCGAAGAGATCAAGGCCGGTCTGCGTCAGCGCACCATCGCCTGTGAAATCGTTCCGGCCGTACTGGGTTCCTCCTTCAAGAACAAGGGCGTGCCTCTGGTTCTCGATGCGGTTATCGACTTCCTGCCGGCTCCAACCGACATCCCGGCGATTCAGGGTATCCATCCTGATCACCTGGAGCAGGGCGATGATGCGCCGAAAGACGAGCGTCAGGCTTCTGACGATGCTCCGTTCGCGGCGCTGGCGTTCAAGATCGCTACCGACCCCTTCGTTGGTACTCTGACCTTTACCCGTGTTTATTCCGGTGTTCTCGCTTCCGGCGACTCCGTGATCAACTCGGTCAAGGGCAAGAAGGAGCGCGTTGGTCGTATGGTGCAGATGCACGCCAACCAGCGTGAAGAGATCAAGGAAGTGCGCGCGGGCGACATCGCTGCTCTGATTGGCATGAAGGATGTCACCACCGGTGACACCCTGTGCGATCTGGACAAGCAGATCATCCTCGAGCGTATGGACTTCCCGGAGCCGGTTATCTCGGTTGCTGTCGAGCCGAAAACCAAGGCTGACCAGGAGAAGATGGGTATCGCCCTGGGTCGTCTGGCTCAGGAAGACCCGTCGTTCCGCGTCAAGACTGACGAAGAAACCGGTCAGACCATCATCTCCGGTATGGGTGAGTTGCACCTGGACATCCTCGTTGACCGCATGAAACGCGAGTTCAACGTCGAAGCTAACATCGGTAAGCCGCAGGTTTCCTACCGTGAAACCATCACCAAGGACAATGTCGAGATCGAAGGCAAGTTCGTTCGTCAGTCCGGTGGTCGCGGTCAGTTCGGTCACTGCTGGATCCGTTTCTCGGCTCCGGACGTGGACGACAAGGGCAACATCACCGAAGGTCTGGTGTTCACCAACGAAGTTGTAGGTGGTGTGGTTCCGAAGGAATACATCCCGGCGATCCAGAAGGGTATCGAAGAGCAGATGAAGAACGGCGTTGTTGCCGGCTATCCGCTGATCGGCCTGAAGGCTACCGTGTTTGATGGTTCCTACCACGACGTCGACTCCAACGAGATGGCGTTCAAGATCGCTGCCTCCATGGCGACCAAGCAGCTGGCCCAGAAGGGCGGTGGCAAGGTGCTCGAGCCGATCATGAAGGTGGAAGTGGTAACTCCTGAGGACTACATGGGTGACGTGATGGGTGACCTGAACCGTCGTCGTGGTCTGATCCAGGGTATGGAAGATTCGGTATCCGGTAAGGTAATCCGTGCCGAAGTTCCGCTGGGCGAGATGTTTGGTTACGCTACCGACGTTCGTTCCATGTCCCAGGGTCGCGCCAGCTACTCCATGGAATTCTCCAAGTACGCAGAAGCTCCGTCGAACATCGTCGAAGCACTGGTTAAAAAACAAGGCTAATCCCGCCCTTTAAGTAAGAGGTTTACTGTCGTGGCTAAGGAAAAATTCGAACGTAACAAACCGCACGTCAACGTTGGCACCATCGGTCACGTTGACCACGGTAAAACCACTCTGACCGCTGCTCTGACCCGCGTCTGCTCCGAAGTTTTCGGTTCGGCCAAGGTTGACTTCGACAAGATCGACAGCGCTCCGGAAGAAAAAGCTCGTGGTATCACCATCAACACCGCGCACGTAGAGTACGACTCCAATATTCGTCACTACGCGCACGTTGACTGCCCGGGCCACGCCGACTACGTGAAGAACATGATCACCGGTGCTGCCCAGATGGACGGCGCGATCCTGGTCTGCTCGGCTGCCGACGGCCCCATGCCGCAAACCCGTGAGCACATCCTGCTGTCCCGTCAGGTAGGCGTACCGTACATCGTTGTCTTCCTGAACAAGGCTGACATGGTTGACGACGCTGAGCTGCTGGAACTGGTCGAGATGGAAGTTCGCGACCTGCTGAGCACCTACGACTTCCCGGGTGACGACACTCCGATCATCATCGGCTCCGCGCTGATGGCTCTGAACGGCGAAGACACCAACGAGCTGGGCACTTCTGCTGTCAAGAAGCTGGTCGAGACTCTGGATACCTACATTCCGGAGCCGGTTCGTGCCATCGACAAGCCGTTCCTGATGCCGATCGAAGACGTGTTCTCGATCTCCGGCCGCGGTACTGTAGTGACCGGTCGTGTTGAGCGCGGTATCGTCAAGGTCCAGGAAGAAATCGAAATCGTTGGTCTGCGTCCGACCACCAAAACCACCTGCACCGGCGTTGAGATGTTCCGCAAGCTGCTGGATGAAGGTCGTGCTGGTGAGAACTGCGGCGTGCTGCTGCGCGGCACCAAGCGTGATGAAGTCGAGCGTGGTCAGGTTCTGGCCAAGCCGGGCACCATCAAGCCGCACACCAAGTTCGAAGCAGAAGTGTACGTATTGTCCAAGGAAGAAGGTGGTCGTCACACCCCGTTCTTCAAGGGCTACCGTCCGCAGTTCTACTTCCGTACCACTGACGTAACCGGTTCGTGCGAACTGCCGGAAGGCGTTGAGATGGTAATGCCGGGCGACAACATCAAGATGGTTGTCACCCTGATCAAGCCGATCGCCATGGAAGACGGCCTGCGCTTCGCAATTCGCGAAGGCGGTCGTACCGTTGGTGCCGGCGTGGTTGCCAAGATCATCGAGTAATCGACGATCCGCTTGAAAGAAAAGGGCCCTTCGGGGCCCTTTTCTTTTGTCTCCGCCATCCCTGGCGGGCGACCCTTTGGGCCGTCGCGGGGCGACGTCAAAAATCACTCCCGGTGATTTTTTGAACTGGTTAAAAGTTGACACCCCCAGGGGGCATCCGTACAATTGCGCCTCCCTCGAGCGGGCGTAGTCCGTCTGTGGGGATTAGCAGTTTGGAATCTGAGGTCAAAATGCAAAACCAACAAATCCGTATTCGGTTGAAGGCTTTTGACCATCGCCTGATCGATCAATCTACCCAGGAAATCGTGGAAACCGCGAAACGTACTGGTGCTCAGGTGCGTGGTCCGATTCCTCTGCCTACTCGTAAGGAGCGGTACACCGTTCTGATTTCTCCGCACGTCAACAAGGACGCGCGCGATCAGTACGAAATCCGCACTCATAAGCGTGTTCTGGACATCGTCCAGCCGACGGATAAAACCGTTGACGCGCTGATGAAGCTCGACCTTGCGGCAGGCGTGGAAGTGCAGATCAGCCTCGGCTAAAACCTGGCGGTTTTAGTCGTGTAACGCTCTGAAATGGGCGGCCATAGCGGGTGAAAGCCCCGTACACTCATGAGGTTTACAACATGACTATTGGTGTAGTCGGTCGTAAGTGCGGCATGACCCGCATTTTCACCGAAGAAGGTGTCTCCATTCCGGTCACGGTCATTGAGATCGAGCCGAATCGCGTCACCCAGTTCAAAAACGAGGAGTCCGATGGCTACCGCGCAGTGCAGGTCACTGTCGGCGAGCGTCGTGCCTCGCGCGTCAGCAAGGCTCAGGCCGGTCACTTCGCCAAGGCGAACGTCGCGGCAGGTCGTACCGTTCTGGAGTTCCGTGTTGAAGGCGGCGAGTACCAGGCCGGCGATCTGATCAACGCTGAAATCTTCCAAGCTGGTCAACTGGTGGATGTCACCGGTCAGTCCAAAGGTAAAGGCTTTGCCGGTACCATCAAGCGTTGGAACTTCCGCGGCCAGGACAACACTCACGGTAACTCCGTTTCTCACCGTGTACCGGGTTCCATTGGTCAGTGCCAGACCCCGGGTCGTGTATTCAAGGGCAAAAAGATGTCCGGTCATCTGGGCGCTGAGCGCGTGACCGTACAGTCCCTGGAAGTCGTTCGCGTAGACGCCGAGCGTAACCTGCTGCTGGTCAAGGGTGCCGTTCCGGGCGCTACTGGCGGCGACGTTATCGTTCGTCCGGCTGTCAAGGCGTAAGGGGAGAATCTGAGATGCAATTGAATGTAAATGGCGCTCAGGCGATCGAAGTGTCCGACGCGACCTTTGGTGGCGAGTTCAACGAGACCCTGGTTCACCAAGCAGTCGTAGCCTACATGGCTGGCGGCCGTCAGGGCACCAAAGGCCAGAAGTCCCGTTCCGACGTTTCCGGTGGCGGCAAGCGCCCGTGGCGTCAGAAGGGCACCGGTCGTGCCCGTGCTGGTACCACTCGTGGTCCGATCTGGCGTGGCGGTGGTGTGACCTTCGCAGCGTCCACCCGTAATCACGACCAGAAGCTGAACAAGAAGATGTACCGCGCTGCTCTGCGCTCCATCCTTGCTGAGCTGGTTCGTACCGACCGTCTGGTAGTGGTTGAAGACTTCGCTGTCGAAGCTCCGAAAACCAAGGCTCTGCTGAGCAAGCTGAACGGCCTGGGTCTGAACGATGTGCTGATCGTATCCGATGCGGTCGATCAGAACCTGTACCTGGCTGCCCGCAACCTGCCGCACGTCGATGTACGTGACGTCCAGGGTTCCGATCCGGTCAGCCTGATCGCGTACGAAAAAGTGCTGGTCACTGTTTCGGCCGTGAAGAAATTCGAGGAGCTGCTGGGATGAACCAGGAACGCGTATTCAAAGTGCTGCTTGGCCCGCACATCTCCGAGAAGGCCACGGTTCTGGCTGACAAGCAAGGTCAGTTCGTTTTCAAAGTCGCTACCGATGCGACCAAGCTGGAAATCAAGAAGGCCGTCGAAAGCCTGTTCAACGTGAAGGTTGAGCGCGTTACTACCCAGAACGTTCTGGGCAAGAGCAAGCGCACCGCCCGCGGTCTGGGCAAGCGTAACGACTGGAAGAAGGCAGTTATCTCCCTTCAGCCGGGCCAAGATCTCGATTTCACCAGCAGTGCTGAGTAAGGAAGGGGTGCATCATGGCAATCGTTAAATGCAAACCGACTTCCGCTGGCCGCCGTTTTGTGGTCAAGGTGGTCAATCAGGAGCTGCACAAAGGCGCTCCGTACGCTCCGCTGCTCGAGAAGAAGTCGAAGTCCGGTGGTCGTAACAACAACGGTCGTATCACTACCCGTCATATCGGTGGTGGTCACAAGCAGCATTACCGTCTGGTCGACTTCCGTCGCAACGACAAAGATGGCATCCCAGCCACTGTCGAGCGCGTGGAATACGATCCGAACCGTACTGCTCACATCGCTCTGCTGAAGTATGCCGACGGTGAGCGTCGCTACATCATCGCCCCGAAAGGCGTTGTAGCTGGCGATCAGCTGGTAGCTGGCAACATGGCGCCGATCAAGCCGGGCAACAGCCTGCAGCTGCGCAACATTCCGGTTGGTTCGACCGTTCACGGTATCGAGCTGAAGCCGGGCAAAGGCGCGCAGATCGCTCGTTCCGCTGGTGCTTCCGCTCAGCTGGTCGCGCGTGAAGGTGCTTATGTGACTCTGCGTCTGCGCTCCGGCGAAATGCGCAAAGTCCTGGCTGAGTGCCGTGCGACCCTGGGTGAAGTCTCGAACTCCGAGCATAGCCTGCGTTCGCTGGGTAAGGCTGGTGCCAAGCGCTGGCGTGGCGTTCGTCCGACCGTTCGTGGTGTTGCCATGAACCCGGTTGATCACCCGCACGGTGGTGGTGAAGGTCGTACCTCCGGTGGTCGTCATCCGGTGTCGCCATGGGGCTTCCCGACCAAGGGCGCGAAGACCCGTGCTAACAAGCGCACCGACAACATGATCGTCCGTCGTCGCAAGTAAATAGAGGGATACGACAGTGCCACGTTCTCTGAAAAAAGGTCCTTTTATCGATCTTCACCTACTGAAGAAGGTCGAAGCGGCGGTGGAAAAGAACGATCGCAAGCCGGTTAAAACCTGGTCGCGTCGCTCCATGATCCTGCCGCAGATGGTCGGTCTGACCATCGCTGTGCATAACGGTCGTCAGCATGTCCCGGTTCTCGTGAACGAAGACATGGTCGGCCACAAACTGGGCGAATTTGCCGGCACTCGTACCTATCGTGGTCACGTTGCCGACAAGAAAGGCAAGCGTTAAGGGGTTTGGAAATGGAAGTAGCCGCTAAGTTGTCGGGCGCTCGCATCTCCGCCCAGAAAGCTCGCCTGGTCGCCGACCAGATCCGCGGGAAGAAGGTGGGCGAAGCGCTCAACCTGCTGGCTTTCAGCAGCAAGAAAGCCGCCGAGATCATGAAGAAAGTGCTGGAGTCGGCCGTTGCCAACGCCGAGCACAACGAAGGCGCGGACGTTGATGACCTGAAGGTCAGCACCGTTTTCGTCAACGAAGGGCGTTCGCTTAAGCGCATCATGCCGCGTGCCAAAGGCCGTGCTGATCGCATCGTCAAGCGGTCTTGCCATATCACTGTCAAGGTTGCGGACAAGTAACGGAGTCGATCAGATGGGTCAGAAAGTACATCCCGTTGGCATCCGCCTGGGAATCGTCAAGGATCACACTTCGGTCTGGTATGCAGATGGTCGCAATTATGCCGACTACCTGAACGCCGACCTGAAGGTTCGTGCATACCTGCAAGACAAACTAAAAAGCGCGTCCGTTAGCCGTATCGACATCGCTCGTCCGGCTCAAACCGCACGCATCACCATCCACACCGCTCGTCCCGGCATCGTGATCGGCAAGAAAGGTGAAGATGTTGAGAAGCTGCGTCAGGACCTGACCAAGCAAATGGGTGTGCCGGTGCACATCAACATCGAAGAGATCCGCAAGCCGGAGCTCGACGGTATGCTGGTTGCGCAGAGCGTAGCTCAGCAGCTGGAGCGTCGCGTCATGTTCCGTCGCGCCATGAAGCGCGCAGTACAGAACGCCATGCGCATTGGTGCCAAGGGCATCAAGATCCAGGTGAGCGGTCGTCTTGGCGGCGCTGAAATTGCCCGTACCGAGTGGTATCGCGAAGGTCGTGTGCCTCTGCACACCCTGCGTGCCGATATCGATTACGCCACCTACGAAGCGCACACCACTTACGGTGTGATCGGCGTCAAGGTTTGGATCTTCAAGGGTGAGGTCATTGGTGGCCGCACTGAAGAGCTGAAGCCGCAAGCGCCCGCTCCTCGTAAAGCTGCTAAGAAATAAGGAGTACGCATCATGTTGCAACCAAAGCGTACGAAGTTCCGCAAGCAGATGACCGGCCACAACCGTGGTCTGGCTCAGCGCGGTAGCAAGGTCAGCTTCGGCGAATTCGCGCTGAAGTCTGTCGCCCGCGGTCGTCTCACCGCTCGTCAGATCGAGTCCGCTCGTCGTGCTCTGACTCGTCACGTTAAGCGTGGCGGCAAGATCTGGATCCGCGTCTTCCCTGACAAGCCGGTTACCAAGAAGCCTCTTGAAGTGCGTATGGGTAAAGGTAAGGGTGGCGTTGAATACTGGGTAGCCCAGATCCAGCCAGGCAAGGTCCTGTACGAGATCGAAGGCGTATCCGAAGAGCTGGCGCGCGAGGCATTCGCCCTGGCTGCTGCAAAGCTGCCGCTCGCCACCACCTTTGTTAAGCGGACGGTGATGTGATGAAAGCGACCGAACTTCGTGAAAAAAGCGCACAACAGCTGAACGAGCAACTGCTCGAGCTGCTGCGCGACCAGTTCAATCTGCGTATGCAGAAGGCGACTGGCCAGCTGGGGCAGTCTCACCTGCTCTCGCAAGTGAAGCGCGACATCGCTCGCGTCAAGACTGTCCTCAGCCAGCAGGCAGGTAAGTGATCATGGCCGAAGTTGAAAAAACAGTCCGTACGCTGACCGGCCGTGTTGTCAGCGACAAGATGGACAAGACCATCACCGTTCTGATCGAGCGTCGCGTCAAGCACCCGATCTACGGTAAATACGTCAAGCGTTCGACCAAACTGCACGCTCACGACGAAACCAACCAGTGCAAGATCGGCGACAAGGTTTCCATCCGTGAAACCCGTCCGCAGTCCAAGACCAAGTCCTGGGCTCTGGTTGAAGTCGTTGAACGCGCCGTTGAAGTCTAAGGGCTAGGGGTCGGAGAAATTTTATGATTCAGACTCAATCCATGCTCGATGTGGCTGACAACAGTGGTGCACGTCGCGTTATGTGCATCAAGGTGCTGGGCGGCTCGCATCGTCGCTACGCCGGCATCGGCGACATCATCAAGGTCACCGTCAAGGAAGCAATTCCGCGCGGCAAAGTGAAGAAAGGTCAGGTCATGACCGCGGTGGTCGTTCGTACCCGTCACGGCGTTCGCCGTGCCGACGGTTCGATCATCCGCTTCGACGGCAACGCTGCTGTTCTGCTGAACAACAAGCAAGAGCCGATCGGTACCCGTATCTTCGGGCCAGTGACCCGTGAACTGCGTTCCGAGAAGTTCATGAAGATCGTCTCGCTCGCCCCTGAAGTGCTTTAAGGAGATCCGACATGCAAAAGATTCGTCGTGACGACGAGATCATCGTGATCGCCGGCAAAGACAAAGGTAAGCGCGGTAAGGTGCTCAAGGTTCTCGCTGACGACCGTCTGGTCGTCGGTGGCATCAACCTGGTGAAGCGTCATACCAAGCCGAACCCGATGTCGGGCGTTCAAGGCGGTATCGTCGAGAAAGAAGCGCCACTGCACGCTTCCAACGTTGCCATCTTCAACTCTGAGACCAACAAGGCTGACCGCGTTGGCTTCAAGATCGAAGACGGCAAGAAAATTCGTGTCTTCAAGTCCACCCAGAAGCCGGTTGGCGCTTGAGAATCCGTAGGTAAATACCATGGCACGACTGAAAGAGATTTACCGGAAGGAAATCGCGCCCAAGCTGAAGGAAGAACTGAAGCTGGCCAACGTGATGGAAGTTCCGCGCATCACCAAGATCACCCTGAACATGGGCCTGGGCGAAGCGATCGGTGACAAGAAAGTCATCGAGAACGCTGTTGCCGACCTCGAGAAGATCACCGGTCAGAAAGTCGTTGTGACTCATGCCCGCAAGTCGATCGCTGGTTTCAAGGTTCGTGAAGGTTGGCCGATTGGCGTCAAGGTCACTCTGCGTCGCGAGCGTATGTACGAGTTCCTGGATCGTCTGCTGTCCATCTCCCTGCCGCGCGTACGTGACTTCCGCGGCCTGAATGCCAAGTCCTTTGACGGTCGTGGCAACTACAGCATGGGCGTGAAAGAGCAGATCATCTTCCCGGAAATCGATTACGACAAAATCGATGCGCTGCGTGGTCTGGACATCACCCTGACTACCACTGCCCGTAACGATGATGAAGGCCGCGCTCTGCTGCGTGCTTTCAACTTCCCGTTCCGCAACTGATCGGAGTCCTGGACAATGGCCAAGACAAGCATGAAGAACCGCGAGCTGAAGCGTCAGCAAACGGTTGCCAAGTACGCCAAGAAGCGTGCCGAGCTGAAAGCGATCATCGCCAACCCGAACTCCACTCCGGAAGCTCGTTGGGAAGCTCAGGTCGCTCTGCAGAAGCAGCCGCGTGACGCCAGCGCCTCGCGCCTGCGTAACCGCTGCCGCATCACCGGCCGTCCGCACGGCGTTTACCGCAAGTTCGGTCTGTCGCGTAACAAACTGCGCGAAGCCGCCATGCGTGGTGACGTACCGGGCCTGGTGAAAGCCAGCTGGTAAGCAGTAGTAAAAGACCAAGCCGGCCTCGTGCCGGCTTTGTCTTTATATGAACAAGCCCCTTTTGGGGCTTGCTTCATTTTTGATCGGTCTCTAGAATGTCCGGCTCTCCTGAGCCTGGCATTTCCATGCCGAGCTTTTGGATGATCCCACAGCCCTCGGGCTGTTCTTTTTGTATCAGGAGCGTCTAGCCCATGAGTATGCAGGACCCGTTAGCGGACATGCTAACTCGTATCCGTAATGCCCAGATGGCTGAAAAGTCCGTCGTAAGCATGCCATCCTCCACTCTGAAGGTGGCTGTAGCCAAAGTTCTGAAAGACGAAGGTTACATTGCGGGTTATGAAGTCAATGGTGAAGCCAAGCCACAACTGTCCATCGAGCTGAAGTACTTCGAAGGCCGTCCGGTCATCGAGGAAGTCAAGCGCGTGAGCCGTCCTGGCCTTCGTCAGTACAAATCCGTCGATGACCTGCCGAAGGTTCGCGGCGGTCTCGGTGTTTCCATCGTCTCCACCAACAAAGGTGTGATGACGGATCGCGCTGCGCGCGCTGCCGGTGTCGGCGGCGAAGTGCTCTGCACCGTGTTCTAAGGGGGGATAAGCATGTCTCGCGTTGCTAAGAACCCCGTTGTGCTGCCTGCCGGTGTCGAGATCAAACTCGCCGGTCAGCAGCTTTCGGTCAAGGGCGCCAAGGGCACCCTGGAACTGAACGTTCATTCGTCCGTAGAAGTTATCCAGGAAGGTAGCGAACTGCGTTTTGCCGCCCGTAATGGCGACCAGCAGAACCGCGCCATGGCCGGTACTACTCGCGCCCTGGTTAACAACATGGTTATCGGTGTCAGCCAAGGCTTCGAGCGCAAGCTGCAACTGGTCGGCGTGGGCTACAAGGCCCAGGCAAAAGGTCAGGTGCTGAACCTCGCGCTGGGCTTCTCTCACCCGATCGACTACGAACTGCCGGCAGGCGTCGTGGCCGAAACCCCGAACCAGACCGAGATCCTGATCAAGGGTATCGACAAGCAACTGGTGGGTCAGGTGGCTGCGGAGATCCGTGACTTCCGTCGTCCTGAGCCTTACAAGGGCAAAGGCGTTCGTTACGCGGATGAAGTTGTCCGTCGTAAAGAAGCCAAGAAGAAGTAAGGGGCTGAGAAATGACCGACAAAAAACTTACTCGTCTGCGTCGCGCTCGCAAGGCACGCCTGAAAATGCACGAGCTCGAAGCCGTGCGTCTGTGCGTGTATCGCTCTTCGCAGCACATCTACGCCCAGGTCATCTCGGCCGACGGCAGCAAGGTTCTGGCCAGCGCCTCTACCTTGGACAAAGCACTGCGTGATGGCGCCACCGGCAACGTCGACGCGGCCAAGAAGGTTGGTGCGCTGGTTGCCGAGCGTGCGAAAGCCGCTGGTGTGACTCAGGTGGCATTCGACCGTTCTGGCTTCAAGTACCACGGCCGCGTCAAGGCGCTGGCTGATGCTGCTCGTGAAGGCGGGCTGGAGTTCTAAGTTATGGCAAATAACGACCAAAAGCGCGACGAAGGCTACATCGAGAAGCTGGTTCAGGTTAACCGCGTTGCCAAAACCGTAAAGGGCGGCCGTATCTTCACCTTCACCGCGTTGACCGTGGTGGGTGATGGCAAGGGTCGCGTCGGTTTCGGCCGTGGCAAGTCCCGTGAAGTTCCGGCTGCCATCCAGAAGGCGATGGAAGCTGCGCGTCGCAACATGATCCAGGTGGATCTGAACGGCACCACTCTGCAGTACCCGATCAAGTCCGCTCATGGCGCCTCCAAGGTGTACATGCAGCCGGCTTCGGAAGGTACCGGTATCATCGCCGGCGGCGCCATGCGTGCCGTTCTGGAAGTGGCTGGTGTACAGAACGTTCTGGCCAAGTGCTACGGCTCGACCAATCCGGTGAACGTGGTTCATGCCACTTTCAACGGTCTGAAGACCATGCAGTCTCCGGAATCCGTTGCGGCCAAGCGTGGCAAGAGCGTCGAGGAGATTCTCTAACCATGGCTAACACCGTCAAAGTGACTCTGATCAAGAGCACCAATGGCCGCCTGGCCAATCACAAAGCTTGCGTCAAGGGCCTGGGCCTGCGTCGCATCGGTCACACCGTAGAGGTTCTGGATACTCCGGAAAACCGCGGCATGATCAACAAGGCTTACTACCTGCTGAAGGTGGAGGGTTAATCATGCAACTGAACGATCTGCGTTCCGCGCCGGGTGCCCGTCGCGAAAAGCACCGTCCGGGCCGTGGCATCGGTAGCGGTCTGGGCAAGACCGGTGGCCGTGGTCACAAAGGTCAGACCTCCCGCTCCGGTGGTTCCATCGCTCCGGGCTTCGAGGGTGGTCAGCAGCCGCTGCACCGCCGTCTGCCGAAGTTCGGCTTCGTCTCCCTTAAGGCTATGGATCGCGCTGAAGTGCGTACCTCCGAGCTGAACAAGGTAGAGGGTGTTGTAACTCTGCAGGCTCTGAAGGATGCCAATCTGGTTGGCCAACACGTACAGCGTGTGAAAGTCATGCTGTCCGGTGAGGTTACCCGTGCGGTCACCCTAAAAGGTATCGCCGCCACCAAGGGTGCGCGTGCGGCTATCGAAGCAGCTGGCGGTAAGTTCGAGGACTAAATGGCTAAGCAAGGTGCTCTCTCAGCGCTGGCAGGTGGCGGGTTGTCCGAACTCTGGGCTCGTCTGCGTTTCCTGTTCCTGGCGATCATCGTCTACCGGATAGGTGCGCACATCCCGGTTCCTGGCATCAACCCAGACCGACTGGCGGATCTGTTCCGGCAGAATGAGGGGACCATTCTTAGCTTGTTCAACATGTTTTCCGGCGGCGCGCTGGAGCGGATGAGCATCTTTGCGCTGGGGATCATGCCGTACATCTCGGCATCGATCATCATGCAGCTGATGACCGCCGTCAGCCCGCAGCTGGAGCAGTTGAAGAAGGAAGGTGAAGCTGGCCGTCGCAAGATCAGCCAGTACACCCGCTACGGCACTCTCGTCCTGGCATTCGTTCAGGCCATCGGCATGTCCGTTGGTTTGGCGAGCCAGGGCGTAGCGTTTTCGGTCGATTTCGGCTTCCACTTCGTGGCGATCACCACCTTCGTGGCGGGCGCGATGTTCATGATGTGGCTGGGCGAGCAGATCACCGAGCGCGGTGTCGGCAACGGTATCTCGATGCTGATTTTTGCAGGCATCGTGGCCGGTCTGCCGGCGGCGATTGGGCAGTCTTTCGAGTCTGCTCGTCAGGGCGATATCAATATTTTCGCTCTGATCGCCATCGGCCTGCTGGCAGTAGCGATCATCGGTTTCGTGGTGTTCATCGAGCGTGGTCAGCGTCGCATTGCGGTGCACTACGCCAAGCGTCAGCAGGGCCGCAAGGTCTTCGCTGCGCAGACCAGCCACCTGCCGTTGAAGGTGAACATGGCGGGCGTAATCCCGGCCATTTTCGCCAGCAGCCTTCTGCTGTTCCCGGCCTCGCTGGGTGCCTGGTTCGGTCAGTCCGAGGGTTTGGGCTGGCTGCAGGACATTTCGCAGGCTATCGCTCCTGGTCAGCCGTTGAACATTCTGCTGTTTAGTGCAGGGATCATTTTCTTCTGCTTCTTCTACACGGCGCTGATGTTCAACCCGAAAGACGTAGCGGAAAACCTGAAGAAGTCCGGTGCCTTTATTCCGGGCATCCGTCCGGGCGAGCAGTCTGCGCGCTATATCGATGGCGTTCTGACCCGCTTGACCATGTTCGGTGCTCTGTACATGACGGCCGTGTGCCTGCTGCCCCAGTTCCTGGTGGTTGCGGCCAACGTTCCGTTCTACCTTGGCGGGACCTCGTTGCTGATCGTGGTCGTGGTTGTCATGGACTTCATGTCCCAAGTGCAATCGCACCTCGTGTCTCACCAGTACGATTCCCTGATGAAGAAAGCCAACCTGAAGGGCTATGGCAGCGGCATGCTCCGCTGATCCACCCGTAAGGTTCGAGGAGTTGGTAATGAAAGTTCGTGCATCGGTGAAAAAGCTGTGCCGTAACTGCAAGATTATTCGTCGCGACGGCATCGTGCGGGTGATCTGCAGCGCAGAGCCGCGTCACAAGCAGCGCCAAGGCTGAGTGTGAACCACGCGTGATAAGCCCGGCAGCTAGTGCGCTGCCGGGTTGATTATTTGTTTTTACAGCGTTAATATCTCGCGCCCTATTTCTTGGCTTCCGGGGCGTAGGTAGCTGTCAATTGGAGTTCCACTGAATGGCCCGTATTGCAGGCGTTAACATTCCGGATAACAAGCACACTGTTATCTCGCTGACCTACATCTATGGTGTTGGTCGCACCACTGCACAGAAAATCTGTGCCGCTACCGGTGTAAACCCGGCTGCGAAAATCAAGGATCTGACTGACGAGCAGATCGAACAGCTGCGTGGCGAAGTTGCCAAGGTGAATACCGAAGGCGACCTGCGTCGTGAAGTGAATATGAAGATCAAGCGCTTGATGGATCTGGGTTGCTACCGCGGCCTGCGTCATCGTAAGGGTCTGCCGGTTCGCGGTCAGCGCACCAAGACCAACGCTCGCACCCGTAAGGGCCCGCGTAAGCCGATCCGCAAGTAATCGCATTCGCGAATCGACAGGAATTTAGTCATGGCAAAACCTGCTGCTCGTACTCGTAAAAAAGTCAAAAAGACAGTGGTTGATGGCATCGCCCACATTCACGCGTCTTTCAACAACACCATCGTGACCATTACCGACCGTCAGGGTAACGCCCTGTCCTGGGCTACCTCTGGTGGTTCGGGTTTCCGCGGCTCGCGTAAGTCCACTCCGTTCGCTGCCCAGATCGCCGCTGAGCGCGCTGGTCAGGCTGCTCTGGAGTATGGCCTGAAGAACCTCGACGTTAACGTCAAGGGCCCGGGTCCAGGTCGCGAATCCGCTGTGCGTGCTCTTAACGCCTGCGGCTACAAAATCGCCAGCATCACCGACGTGACGCCTATCCCGCACAACGGGTGCCGTCCGCCGAAGAAGCGTCGCGTGTAAACAGGAGACAGTGAGAAATGGCTCGTTACATTGGTCCCAAGTGCAAACTGTCTCGCCGTGAAGGCACCGATCTCTTCCTGAAGAGCGGTGTTCGCGCGCTTGAATCTAAGTGCAACATCGAAGCAGCTCCCGGTATTCACGGTCAGCGTCGCGGTCGCCAGTCCGACTACGGCACCCAGCTGCGTGAAAAGCAGAAAGTCCGTCGTATCTACGGCGTTCTGGAGCGTCAGTTCAGCGGTTACTACAAGCAAGCTGCCAGCCAGAAGGGCGCCACCGGCGAAAACCTGCTGCAACTGCTGGAGTGCCGTCTGGATAACGTGGTTTACCGTATGGGCTTTGGTGCTACCCGCGCCGAATCCCGTCAGCTGGTTTCGCACAAAGCAATCAGCGTCAACGGTCAGACCGTAAACGTACCGTCCTACCAGGTTAAAGCTGGCGACGTCGTTGCTGTTCGCGAGAAATCGAAGAACCAGCTGCGCATCGCTCAGGCTCTCGAGCTCTGCGCCCAGCGCGGCCGTGTTGAGTGGGTAGAAGTAGACGCTGAGAAGAAGTCTGGTGTGTTCAAGAACGTACCGGCTCGTAGCGATCTGTCCGCTGACATCAACGAGAGCCTGATTGTCGAGCTCTACTCCAAGTAAGGGCTAGAAAATAGGTGCATCCATGCAGATTTCGGTAAATGAGTTCCTGACCCCCCGTCACATCGATGTGCAGGAGGTCAGTCCGACCCGCGCCAAGATCACCCTCGAGCCTCTCGAGCGTGGTTTCGGCCATACCCTGGGCAACGCGCTGCGTCGCATCCTGTTGTCCTCCATGCCTGGCTGTGCAGTAGTCGAGGCCGAGATCGACGGCGTACTCCATGAGTACTCCGCGATCGAAGGTGTGCAGGAAGATGTAATCGAGATCCTGCTCAACCTGAAAGGTCTGGCTATCAAGCTGCACGGCCGTGACGAAGTGACCCTGACTCTGGCTAAGAAGGGCCCGGGCGTAGTTACCGCTGCCGATATTCAGCTGGATCACGATGTCGAAATCGTCAATGGCGACCACGTCATCGCCAACCTGGCCGCCAACGGCTCGCTGAACATGAAGCTCGTTGTAGCTCGTGGTCGCGGCTATGAGCCGGCTGACGCTCGTCAGAGCGACGAAGATGAAAGCCGCAGCATTGGTCGCTTGCAGCTGGATGCTTCGTTCAGCCCTGTGCGTCGGGTTGCTTACGTGGTGGAAAACGCCCGTGTCGAGCAGCGCACCAACCTGGACAAACTGGTTATCGACCTGGAAACCAACGGTACCCTGGACCCTGAAGAGGCCATCCGTCGTGCCGCGACCATCCTGCAGCAGCAGCTTGCCGCGTTCGTCGACCTCAAGGGTGACAGCGAGCCGGTTGTGGTCGAGCAGGAAGACGAGATCGATCCGATCCTGCTGCGTCCTGTCGATGACCTGGAACTGACCGTACGTTCGGCAAACTGCCTCAAGGCAGAGAACATCTACTACATCGGTGATCTGATTCAGCGCACCGAAGTAGAGCTGCTCAAAACCCCGAACCTGGGCAAGAAATCCCTGACTGAAATCAAGGATGTTCTGGCTTCTCGTGGTCTGTCCCTCGGTATGCGCCTCGACAACTGGCCGCCGGCAAGTCTGAAGAAAGACGATAAGGCCACTGCCTGATCGTCATCATCACCGAACGAACAAGTTTGGTAAGGAATTGAACCATGCGTCATCGTAAAAGTGGCCGTCACCTCAGCCGCACCAGCGCTCACCGCAAGGCCATGTTCCAGAACATGGCGGTCTCGCTGTTCGAGCACGAGCTGATCAAAACTACCCTGCCGAAAGCCAAGGAACTGCGTCGCGTTGCCGAGCCGCTGATCACCCTGGCCAAGGAAGACAGCGTTGCCAACCGTCGTCTGGCCTTCGACCGTACCCGTTCGAAAGCCATCGTGGGCAAACTGTTCAACGATCTGGGCAAGCGCTACGCCACCCGTAACGGCGGCTACCTGCGCATCCTCAAGTGCGGTTTCCGCGCTGGTGACAACGCTCCGATGGCTTACGTTGAACTGGTCGACCGTCCGGTCGGCGGTTCGGTAGAAGCTGCCGAGTAAGTTGCTGGTTGTACAAGAAACCGGGCCTAGTGCCCGGTTTTTTGTTGTCTGGATTTACGTTTTCGAACGGCGGGCTGGCGCGTTGCCAGGCAGATTGCGGTGGTTCGGTCTTGCGAAAGAAATTGGCTATCGAGCCGTTACGTGTGATGAATTGGTTCCCTAGGCGAAGCGGGTCTAGGCTTGTCCCATCGTTGGTCGTAGATGCTGCGACCGACCCGATGTGGAGAAGGAGAGAAGCATGTCGAACCAAGGTAAATGCCCATTCAATCACGGTGCCGGTGGCGGCACGACCAACAGGGATTGGTGGCCGAATCAGCTGCGTCTGGACTTGCTGACCCAGCATTCGTCCAGGTCGAATCCTCTGGGCGAACAGTTCAACTACGCCGAAGAGTTCAAGAAGCTCGATTACAGCGCACTCAAGGCCGACCTGCTCAAGCTCATGACCGACAGCCAGGACTGGTGGCCGGCCGATTTTGGCAGCTACGCCGGTCTGATGATCCGCATGGCCTGGCACTCGGCCGGCACCTACCGCACCGGCGACGGCCGTGGCGGCGCTGGCCGCGGTCAGCAGCGCTTCGCCCCGCTCAACTCCTGGCCAGACAATGTCAGTCTGGACAAGGCTCGCCGTCTGCTGTGGCCGATCAAGCAGAAATATGGTCAGAAGATCTCCTGGGCCGACCTGATTGTTCTCGCCGGTAACGTCGCTCTGGAGTCCAGCGGTTTCCGTACCTTCGGCTTCGCTGCCGGTCGCGAAGACACCTGGGAGCCGGATCAGGACGTGTACTGGGGCCGCGAGACCACCTGGCTGGCCGGTGACGAGCGTTACGCCAGCGGATCGGGTGGCGTGCCCAAGGGCGAGGGCGACAGCGTGCTGGTCGGCGAGGACGATGCCGACGGCAAGGTCCACTCTCGCGATCTGGAGAACCCCCTGGCTGCCGTGCAGATGGGCCTGATTTACGTCAACCCGGAAGGCCCGGACGGCAACCCCGACCCGCTGCTCGCTGCTCACGATATCCGCGAGACGTTCGCGCGCATGGCCATGAACGACGAGGAAACCGTCGCACTGATCGCCGGCGGCCATACCATTGGCAAGACTCATGGTGCCGGCCCGGCCAGCCATGTCGGGCCTGACCCGGAAGCGGCGGACCTGGAGATGCAGGGCCTGGGCTGGGCCAACAGCTTCGGCAGCGGCAAGGGCGCCGACACCATCACTTCCGGTCTGGAAGTCACCTGGACCAGCACTCCGGCGCAGTGGAGCAACGACTTCTTCAAGTTCCTCTTCGACTTCGAGTGGGAACTGACCAAGTCGCCGGCCGGTGCTCACCAGTGGGTGGCCAAGAATGCGGGGGAGATCATTCCGGGGCCGACGCCGGATTCGCCGAAGCGCAAGCCGACCATGCTCACCACCGACCTGGCGCTGCGTTTCGATCCGGCGTACGAGAAGATCTCCCGGCGTTTCCGTGACGATCCGCAGGCCTTCGCCAACGCCTTCGCCCGTGCCTGGTTCAAGCTGACCCACCGTGACATGGGACCCAAGGCCCGCTACATGGGCCCGGAAGTCCCGGGCGAAGATCTGATCTGGCAGGATCCGCTGCCCAAGGCGATTCACAAGCCGAGTGCCGCCGATATCGCGTCTGCACGGTTGAAGATCGCCGCGCTGGGCCTGTCCGCCGGCGACCTGGTGTCGCTGGCCTGGGCATCGGCTTCGACCTTCCGGGGTGGCGATAAGCGCGGTGGCGCCAATGGCGCGCGCATTCGCTTTGCGCCGCAGCGCGACTGGAAGGCCAATCAGCGTGCAATGCAGGTGCTGCCTAAGCTGGAGGCGCTCCAGCGGGAGTGCAAGCTGTCGTTGGCCGACATCATCGTCCTGGCCGGCAATGTGGGCATCGAGCAGGCAGCGGCGGCAGCCGGCTTCTCCGTCGAAGTGCCGTTCGCTCCGGGTCGGGTCGATGCGCTGGAGGAGCAGACCGATGTCGAGTCCTTCCATCACCTGGAGCCGTTCGCCGACGGCTTCCGCAACTATCTGAAGGCCCCTTCGAAAGTGCCGGCCGAGCATCTGCTGGTCGACAAGGCCCAGTTGCTGACTCTGACCGCACCGGAGATGACCGCGCTCGTCGGTGGCCTGCGTGTATTGGGCGCCAACTGGGACGGTAGCAGCCACGGCGTGTTCACCGACAAGCCGGGCACGCTGAGCACCGACTTCTTCGTCAACCTGCTGGACATGGGCACCGAATGGAAGCGCGCCGGTGACCTCTTCGAAGGGCTGGATCGCAAGACCGGCGCCAAGAAGTACACCGGTACCCGGGTCGACCTGGTGTTTGGCTCGAATTCGGTGCTGCGTGCCCTGGCAGAGGTCTATGCGCAGGCCGATGCCGGAGAGAAGTTCGTCAAGGACTTCGTCGCGGCCTGGACCAAGGTGATGAACCTGGACCGTTTCGATCTGGCCTGAGCCTGACCGGCGCATCGCTGGTGCGTCAGTAAACCGCAACGCCTCCCTCGGGGAGGCGTTGTGCTTTTACTTGACCGGGCAGGGTGTCAGGCGGAGCATTGCCCTCTGTTCATGAATGCAACAAGGATTTGTCCGGCATGAAAGGCCATACCGAAGTCGTCGACTATCTCAAGCATCTGCTCAAGGGCGAACTGGCTGCTCGCGACCAGTATTTCATCCATTCGCGGCTGTATGAGGACTGGGGCTTCAGCAAGCTCTACGAGCGCATCAACCACGAGATGGAAGAGGAAACCCAGCACGCCGACGCGCTACTCAAGCGCATCATCTTCCTCGAGGGTGTGCCGGACATGGTGCCCAACGCCTTCACCTTAGGGCAGACCGTGCCCGAGGCGCTGAAGCTCGACTTGGCCTTGGAATACGAGGTGCGCGCGGCGCTGAGCAAGGGCATCGAGCTGTGCGAGAAGCATCAGGATTACCAGACCCGCGAGATCCTCCTGACTCAGCTCAAGGACACCGAGGAAGACCACGCCTACTGGCTGGAGATCCAGCTGCAGCTGATCGACAAGCTCGGGCTGGAGAAGTACCTGCAGAGTCAGATGTAAGCTGACCCGCAAAGAAAGAGCCCCGCATGTGCGGGGCTCTTTCGTTTCAGGCGCGGTCGCGTTCCAGCAATGGCTTGAGGAAGTGTCCGGTGTGCGAGGCCGGATTGGTCGCCACCTCTTCCGGGGTGCCGGTGGCGATGATCATGCCCCCCCTGGAGCCGCCCTCGGGGCCGAGATCGACCAGCCAGTCGGCGGTCTTGATCACGTCCAGGTTGTGCTCGATCACCACCACGGTGTTGCCGTGATCGCGCAGGCGGTGCAGCACGTCGAGCAACTGCTGGATATCGGCGAAGTGCAGACCGGTGGTCGGCTCGTCGAGGATGTACAGGGTCTTGCCGGTATCGCGCTTGGACAGCTCGCGACTCAGCTTGACCCGCTGCGCTTCGCCACCGGACAACGTCGTCGCGCTCTGGCCCAGCTTGATATAGGACAGGCCGACGTCGATCAGCGTCTGCAGCTTGCGGGCGATGGCCGGTACGGCATCGAAGAAGGCGCGGGCGTCCTCGATGGTCATGTCCAGCACTTCGGTGATGCTCTTGCCCTTGTACTTCACTTCCAGGGTTTCGCGGTTGTAGCGCTTGCCCTTGCAGACATCGCAGGGCACGTAGATGTCCGGCAAAAAGTGCATTTCCACCTTGATCACACCGTCGCCCTGGCAGGCCTCGCAGCGCCCGCCCTTGACGTTGAAGGAGAAGCGCCCCGGGCCGTAGCCGCGCGAGCGCGATTCCGGCACGCCGGCGAAGAGTTCGCGGATCGGCGTGAACAGGCCGGTGTAGGTTGCCGGGTTGGAGCGCGGCGTACGGCCGATCGGGCTCTGGTCGATGTCGACCACCTTGTCCAGGTGCTGCAGGCCGTCGAACGAATCGTAGGGTGCTGCTTCCAGGCTGGTGGCGCCGTTCAGCGCGGTGGCGGTGATCGGGAACAGGGTGTTGTTGATCAGCGTCGACTTGCCCGAGCCGGACACGCCAGTGATGCAGGTGAGCAGGCCGACCGGAATCTCCAGATCGACCTTGCGCAGGTTGTTGCCACGCGCGCCCTTGAGCTTGAGCGACTTCTTCTTGTCGCGCGGGGTGCGGGTGGCCGGGTACTGGATCTTCTTGCGTCCGGACAGGTAGCTGCCGGTCAGCGACTCGGGGGCGGCCATCACCTGATCGGGGGTGCCCTGCGAGACGATCCGCCCACCGTGCACGCCGGCGCCGGGGCCGATATCCACCACGTAGTCGGCCAGGCGGATGGCGTCCTCGTCGTGCTCGACCACGATCACCGTGTTGCCGAGGTTGCGCAGGTGGGTGAGGGTGGCCAGCAGGCGCTCGTTGTCGCGCTGGTGCAGGCCGATGGAGGGCTCGTCAAGGATGTACATGACGCCCACCAGACCGGCGCCGATCTGGCTGGCCAGGCGGATGCGCTGCGCTTCGCCGCCGGACAGGGTGTCGGCGCTGCGATCGAGGGTCAGGTAGTCGAGGCCGACGTTGACCAGGAACTGCAGGCGCTCGCGGATTTCCTTGAGGATCTTCTCGGCGATCTCGCCGCGGCGGCCGGTCAGGTGCAGTTTGCCGAAGTAATCGCAGGCATCACCCACCGGCAGGCCGGTGACTGCCGGCAGGGTCTTCTCGCCAACCCAGACGTGTCGTGCCTCGCGGCGCAGGCGGGTGCCGCGGCAGTCGGGGCAGGGCTGGGTGCTGAGGAACTTGGCCAGTTCCTCGCGCACGCTGTTCGACTCGGTCTCGCGATAGCGGCGCTCGAGGTTGGGGATGATGCCCTCGAAGGGGTGGGAGCGTTTGACGATATCGCCGCGGTCATTGAGGTACTTGAAGTCCACGCTCTGCGTGCCGCTGCCGAACAGGATCACCTTCTGGTGCTCGGCGGCCAGCTCGTCGAACGGCTTTTCCAGGCTGAAGCCATAGTGGCTGGACAGTGAACCGAGCATCTGGAAGTAGTAGACGTTGCGCCGGTCCCAGCCGCGAATGGCACCTTCGGCCAGGGTCAGCTCGCCGTTGACCAGGCGCTTGGCGTCGAAGAACTGCTTGACGCCCAGGCCGTCACAGGTCGGGCAGGCGCCGGCCGGGTTGTTGAAGGAGAACAGCTTGGGTTCCAGCTCGCTGATCGAATGGCCGCAGTGCGGGCAGGCGAAGCGTGCGGAGAAGATGATCTCCTCACCCGGCTCATCGTCCATCGGCGCGACCAGGGCGATGCCGTCGGCCAGGCCGAGGGCGGTTTCGAAGGATTCGGCCAGACGCTGCTGCAGGTCTTCGCGCACCTTGAAGCGATCCACCACCACATCGATGGAATGCTTTTTCTGTTTATCCAGCTTGGGCAGTTCGTCCAGTTCATGCAGCTTGCCGTTGACCCGGGCGCGAACGAAGCCCTGCGCGCGCAGCTCCTCGAATACCGACAGATGTTCGCCCTTGCGCTCGCGCACCACGGGGGCGAGCAGCATCAGCTTGCGGCCCTCCGGCAGGGCCAGCACCTGATCGACCATCTGGCTGACGGTCTGCGCCTCCAGCGGCACGTCGTGATCCGGGCAGCGCGGCGTGCCGACACGGGCATAAAGCAGGCGCAGGTAGTCGTAGATCTCGGTGATGGTGCCGACGGTCGAGCGCGGGTTGTGCGAGGTCGACTTCTGCTCGATGGAGATGGCCGGCGACAGACCTTCGATGGTGTCGACGTCGGGCTTTTCCATCATCGACAGGAACTGGCGGGCGTAGGCCGACAGCGACTCGACATAACGGCGCTGGCCTTCGGCGTAAAGCGTGTCGAACGCCAGCGAGGACTTGCCGGAGCCGGACAGACCGGTGATCACGATCAGCTTGTCGCGCGGCAGGGTCAGGTCGATGTTCTTGAGGTTGTGGGTGCGTGCCCCACGGATCAGGATCTTGTCCACTTAGGGAACCTCTGAAAGCTGTCTGCGTTGCCATTGCCGCGTCAGATTCTGGCGGCTTGCAACGGGCCTCGCTGGGCGGGCGGAAAACGGTCGAGTATAGGGCCTGCCGCTACCCTGCGGCAAAGTGTGCGCCTGTGCCGAAACGACACCGGCTGCTAGAATCGCCGGCTGATTTCCTCAGGGTTCATTCGATGCACGATCCGCACAGCGAGCGCATGAGTAGTAGCGAGACCCGCGCGGCCGGTGGCCTGGCGATGGTGTTCGCGTTTCGTATGCTGGGCATGTTCATGGTGCTGCCCGTGCTGGCCACCTACGGCATGGATCTGCGCGGCAGTACGCCGGCGCTGATCGGCCTGGCCATCGGTGCCTATGGTTTGACCCAGGCTGTGCTGCAAATTCCCTTCGGCGTGCTCAGTGACCGCATCGGCCGACGCCCGGTGATCTATGCCGGCCTGCTGATATTCGCCGCCGGCAGCGTGCTGGCGGCCAATGCCGACTCGATCTGGGGCGTGATCGCCGGTCGCGTGCTGCAGGGCGCCGGAGCGATTTCCGCAGCGGTGATGGCGCTGCTCTCGGATCTGACCCGCGAGCAGCATCGGACCAAGGCCATGGCCATGATCGGCATGAGCATCGGCCTGTCGTTCGCCGTGGCGATGGTGGTCGGCCCGCTGCTGACGCGGGCTTTCGGTCTGTCCGGGTTGTTCTGGGCCACCGGGGCGATGGCGCTGCTCGGCATCCTGATCGTCGTCGGCATCGTGCCCAGGGATGCCGGGCCGTTGCAGCACCGCGAGTCCGGCGTGGCGGCACAGGCGCTGTGGCCGACGCTCAAGCATGGCGACCTGCTGCGCCTGGACTTCGCCATCCTGGCCCTGCATGCGGTGCTCATGGCCAGCTTCGTCGCCCTGCCGCTGGCGCTGGTGGAGCAGGGCGGGCTGGTCAGGGAAGAGCACTGGTGGGTCTATCTCACTGCGCTGCTGATCGGCTTCTTCGGCATGGTGCCGTTCATCATCTACGGCGAGAAGAAGCGCCAGATGAAACGCGTGCTGCTGGGCGCGGTGACGGTGCTGCTTCTCTGCGAGCTTTACTTCGCACTTTTCGGCGATGGTTTGCGGGCGCTGGTGCTGGGCATCGTGGTGTTCTTCACTGCGTTCAACCTGCTCGAGGCCTCGCTGCCGTCGCTGGTCAGCAAGGTGGCTCCGGCGGGCGGCAAGGGCACGGCGATGGGCGTCTATTCCACCAGTCAGTTCCTCGGCGCCGCGCTGGGTGGCATTCTCGGCGGCTGGCTGTACCAGCATGTGGGCCTGAGCGGCGTGTTCATCGGCTGCGCCTTGCTCTGTGCGATTTGGCTGGCCATTGCTGTTACTATGCGCGAACCGCCGTACGTGACCAGTCTGCGCCTGCCGCTCGACGCCGCGGCACTGGCCGATGTCGGACTGGTCGAACGCCTCAAGGCGACGCCTGGAGTGGCGGACGCCGTGGTGGTGGTCGACGAAGCGGCCATCTATATAAAAGTCGATACCCAACAAGTGGATCGCACGACGCTGGAAAGCCTGATCGTATCGGCGCCAGCGGCGTGCCGAGTCTAGGAGAACGTTATGGCCCGTGGGGTTAACAAAGTCATTCTGGTCGGCACCTGCGGCCAGGACCCGGAAACACGCTACCTGCCTAGCGGCAACGCGGTAACCAACCTGAGCCTGGCCACCAGCGAGCAGTGGACCGACAAGCAGACCGGGCAGAAGGTCGAGAAGACCGAGTGGCACCGCGTTGCGCTGTTCGGCAAGGTTGCCGAGATCGCCGGCGAATACCTGCGCAAGGGTTCGCAGGTGTACATCGAGGGCAAGCTGCAGACCCGCGAGTGGGAAAAGGACGGCATCAAGCGTTACACCACCGAGATCATCGTCGACATGCAGGGCACCATGCAGCTGCTGGGCGGTCGTCCGAGTGGTGACGAAGGCGGCGCGCCGCGCCAGTCGCGTCCGGCTCCGCAGCGCGAGCCACAGCAGGCTCCGCGTCAGGAGCGTCCGGCTCCACAGCAGGCGCAGCCGGCACCTGACTACGACAGCTTCGACGACGATATCCCGTTCTGACTGAACGAATGTCATGAAAAACCCGGCCTGCCTTCGCTTGCCGGGTTTTTTATTGCCTGCGTTCGAGTGTGGTTCGGTCTGCCGTGACGATCCGACCTTCGGTTCAGGGGCAGAGCATGCGGTTGCCGCAATAGTCCTCGTCATAGGACGCCGGGCTCTGCATGCGTACGGTGGCCTCGGAGGTGACGACGAAACCGCGCCGCCCTCGGCAGACAGCCTCGTATTCGCTGGTGGTCTCGCGCGAGACCTCGCGGAAGCTGGCTACGGTCTGCCGGTGATTGAATGCCGAGGCGGAGCTGAGCAGGTGCTCGACCATCGGCACTATCAGGCGCATGCAGTACTGCACGCGGATCTTCAGCAGGTTGGCATCCTGCAGGCTCAGGCCGCTGCCGTCGTTCTGGTGGTGCATCAGGTTGCTGTTACGGATTGCCAGACGTGTTTCGCCATCACCGAGCAGGTCCTCATGATCTTCTTCGTAGTCCGCGAACATCGCGGTGCTGGGACTGACGCGAGTGATCAGCACGAAATTGTCGACCTCCAGGGCCGTCCGCTCCATGCGCTCGTTTTCCGGGAACTGGCTGAACATCGGGTACATGCCACGTAGCAGGCCGCGGCGCATGTCGGTGTACTGCGCGCTGTTCATCGAGCCGATACGGGCGGCCTGAAACGCGGCGTAGTTCAGGCCGTTCTTGGCCGAGTAGATCAGCGCGGCCTGCACGGCACCGAAGATCAGGATGATCAGCACCGGGATGATGATCAGAAACTCCACCATTGCCTGGCCATGTTCGGTGCGGCGCGGACTCATGGGCTGGCCTCCAGCAGCCGCTCGGCACGTTTGAGCGCCAGGTCGGCATGCGGGCTCTGCGCGCTGAGATAGCGCTGCATCTCGCTGGCGGTCAGCCGGGCTTCCTGAAGCTGTACCTGAAGCAGGTTGTGCCAGGCACGCGCGTGCTGCGGATCGCGGGTCAGCGCATCGCGGTAACTGGCGATGGCGCCGGCGTGATCACCCTGGCGTGCCAGGCTGTTGCCACGCTGGAAGCGCACGCCCGCGTCGGTGGGCAGGGCCCTGGCCAGACGTTCGTAAAGTTCGCTGGCGCGGGCGTAGTCCGCGTCGCTATAGGCGCTGTCGGCCTGGCGCTGCAGCTCTACCAGGTCGCCGCTCGCCAGAGTGGCGCAGCCGGTCAGGGTGAGCAGGATGAGGGTCAGCGATAGTGCTCGCATTGCACGATGTCTCCAGGTTGGATGCCGAGGCGCTGGCACTCGCCCGCAGCCAGTTCTATGACGCTGCGTGCTGGCCAGCACAGACTCAGGCTCCAGGGCTTCAGGGTGTGGCGCACGGCGATGACGCGCTGCTGGCCGTCCAGGTACAGCAGGTCGATGGCAAAGCGCATGAAAAAGCAGTGCACCGAATTGCACGGGGCGATCCACAGGCCGGTGGCCGGTGCCAGCCTGCTGCGGCCAAGCAGGCCCTTCAGGCGGGACCAGAGGGTAAAGGCGGGCTCCAGGCTCAGCGGTAGCTGGCGCCCGTCATGACCGAGCAGCTGCGCCGTGATCATGCTTCACCCAGGAACTTGACGACGATGGGGAAGAGCAAGATGACGAAGGTCAGCGGGAAGATGAACACGATCAGCGGAATGATCAGCTTTACTGGCGCCTCCATGGCGGTTTTCTCGGCACGCTGGAAGCGTTCTTCCAAGCGCTGCTGAGCCTGGATCTGCAGGGTGGTGCGCAGGCTGCTGCCCATCTTTTCCGCCTGGATCACCGAACGCACGAAGGTCGACACGTCCTTGATGTTGATCCGCTGCTCCATGCGCGCCAGCGCTTCGGCACGCGGCAGACCGGAGCGGATATCACGCAGGACAATGCGGAACTCGTTCTTCATGGCGCCGTTGGGACCCTTGTCCACAGCCTGCTGCAGCGCGCCGAGGAAGTTCAGACCGGCGTCCACGCACATGGTCAGGTACTCGAGAAATACCGGCAGGTTGCGGACGATGTCCTGGTCGCGGCGCTTGTGCGTATCGTGAATCCACATCACCGGCAGCAGCGCGCCCATGGCGACCATGAGCGCCACGACCGACCAGATGATGCCGCTCTTGCCGGTGGCCATGGGCAGGATTGCCAGTAGCGGCAACAGCAGGCTCATGGTCAGGCACAGCGCGACGAAGTCCTCCGCCGTGAGCACGTACAGCGCCCCGGTCTTCTGCAGCTTCGCGTCGACCTTGTCCATCAGGCGCGGTGGCAGGTTGCTGCAGAGGAAATGGTTGATCAGACGCACCAGAGGCCAGATCGGCCGAACCCAGCTTGGCACAGGGTCCATGTAGGCGCGGTTTTCCTCCGGCAGCAGCGAGAGCAGCGAGATCAGCAGCAACAGGAAACAGGTGACGGTAATGCCCAGGCTGGTGCTGCTGAGCAGGGCCAGTAGTTCGCTCATGTCAGGCGTCGATCCGGGTGATTTTTCTGATGAAGACGAAGCCCATGATCTGCATGATGATCATCACGCTGAGCACGATCAGGCCGTTGCGCGTGGTGTACAGCTGGCTCATGGCTTCCGGTTCGATGAAGCTGAGAATCACCGCGAGGAAGATCGGCAGCATCGCCATGAAGGTGCCCTGGGCCTTGCCCTGCGCGGTGAGGCTGTCGATCTTGCCTTCCATGACCTTCTTGCGGCGCAACATCGCGGCCAGGGTGTTGATGGTTTCCACCAGATTGCCGCCGACCTCGCGACTGATGCGTATGGCCGAGCTGGCCATGACGAACGAGGGCAGGGGCAGGCGTTGTTCCAGCTTGATCAGTGCGTCTTCCAGGGTTACACCCAGGCGGATGTTCTTGATCAGCAGGCCGAATTCCTGGCTGAGCGGGGCGGGCGACTGCTGCACCACGTTCTCCAGCGCCATGTTCAGGCTGGCGCCGGACTGCAGGCTGCTGGACAGCAGCATGAAGGCGTCGGGCAACTGTTCCTCGAACTGGCGCAGGCGCTTCTTGCGCAACTGGCCGAGTACCAGCTTCGGCACGAACAGCATCATGATCGCCCCGGCGATCGTGATCAGAGTGATGTCGAACAGTACGTGAAGGAACAGCGGTACCAGCACCAGCAACATGGCATTGAGCACGAACAGCTGCTTGCCACTGGCGAAGATGAACATGTCGGCCATGTCCAGTTCTGCGCTGCGGCTGAACTGTGACCGGTAGAAGGACAGCTGGTCAGCCACCCGCTCCGACAGCAGCAGAGCCAGGGAGAAGCCGCCGAGGGCGAGCAGGGCGGCGCTCAGGTAGAGCAGCAACTCAGACATCGTGGGCTCCCGGGCGGAAGATGCCCATGTTCACGCCGATGCCGCGCTTGTTCAGCTCCTCGTAGAACTCCGGCACCTGGCCGGTGGCGTGATAATGGCCCTTGACCCGGCCCTTGTCGTCGAAGCCCTGCTGCTGGAAGGCGAAGATCTCGTTGAGCTGGATGGTGCTCTGCTCCATGCCGGTGATCTCGGTGATGCTGGTGATACGCCGCGAACCGTCGCCGAAGCGCGTCTGCTGGACGATGATCTGCACTGCCGAGGCGATCTGCTCGCGGATGGCCTGTACCGGAAGGTCCATGCCGGCCATCAGTACCATCACCTCCAGACGCCGCAGCATGTCGCGCGGGCTGTTGGCGTGGCCGGTGGTCAGCGAGCCGTCATGGCCGGTGTTCATCGCCTGCAGCATGTCCAGAGCCTCGCCGCCGCGGCACTCGCCGACCACGATGCGGTCGGGGCGCATCCGCAGGCAGTTGCGCACCAGATCGCGGATGGTCACCTGGCCCTTGCCTTCCATGTTTGCCGGACGCGCTTCCAGCGCTACCACGTGCGGTTGCACCAGCTTCAGTTCGGCGGCGTCCTCCACTGTCACCACGCGTTCTTCCATGGGGATGAAGTTCGACAGAATGTTGAGCAGGGTGGTCTTGCCTGAACCTGTACCGCCGGACACAACGATATTCATGCGCTGTTCCACCGCAGTTCGGAGGAACTCCACCATTGGCTCGTTGATCGAGCCGAAGCGGATCAGGTCATCGGTGGTGAGCTTCTTCTCTGAGAACTTACGGATGGTCAGGCACGGCCCGCGCAGCGCCAGCGGCGGAATGATGGCGTTGACCCGCGAGCCGTCCTTGAGGCGTGCGTCGACCATCGGCGAGCTTTCGTCGATGCGTCGGCCCAGCGGCGAGATGATCCGCTCGATGGTCGACAGTACAGCCGCGTTGGAGCTGAAGTTGATCGGGGTTTTTTCCAGACGTCCGGCCCGCTCGACGTAGATGTCATCATGGGCGTTGACCATGATCTCGCTGACGCTTTTATCCGCCAGGAGGTCCTCCAGTGGGCCGAGGCCGGTAGCCTCGTCCAGCACGATCTTGTGCAAAACTTCGCGCTTGACCGTCGGTGGCAGGCGCCCGGCAACCTGGCCGAGCAGTTCGTCGACCAGGTCGGACAGGGTGGCGCGTACTTCCTCCGGGCCCATGCTGTCGAGGTTCATGCGGCGCAGATCGAGGGCGCGGAACAGCTCGAGCTGGACGAACTGAGCCCACTCCATATAGGCCTCGCGGCCGTCGTCGGCCACTTCCGCCACGATCGCCGGAGCCTCGCCCTCGGCGGCAAGCTCGGGCATCAGCGTCTCGTTCTGTGCGCTGATGGCCCTTACCCGCACCAGGTAGCCGCCGATGGCGATCACGTCGTCCGGGGTCAGCGGTCCATGGCGGCTGACCGGACGATCATTGACGCGAACCTCGTAACCGCGGCTGACATCCTCGACGAACAGTCCGGCCAGTGACTGCTCGATACGCGCATGGATCGGCGCGACCTTCCAGCCGCGCAAGCGGATCAGCCCTGTGCGTGCCTTGCCCAGTTCGCAGATGGCACTGGTGCAGGTCAGCTTGTCGACCGGTTGGCCGTCCTTGTAGGTGACTTCGATCTCGAACATGGGCGCCTCAGTCGATCAGTTCGATGGCGCCGTAGGCGGCCTGGTACTGATCGACCATCCGCTGCTGGCGCTGGAGTTCTTGCTCGGTCGGATTGCCGGCGCCGGGGGTAAGCAGGCGCGGGGTGATGAAGATCACCAGTTCGGTGCGGTTGCCCTTGCCGCTCTTGTTGCTGAACAGCGTGCCGAGTACCGGCAGGTCCTTGAGGAAAACGATGCCTTCGCGGGTGATCTGGCTGTCCTCGGTGACCAGACCGGACAGCACCAGGGTTTCGCCGACCTTGAGCTGCACTTCGTTCTCGGTACGGCGGGTCTTGAATGCCGGGTATTCACCGACCTGGTTGGCCTTGTCCAGTTGACTGATCTCGGCCAGCACATGAGTGGCGATCTGGTCGCTACCGTACAGTTGCGGGGCGATGTTGAGCAGGATGCCGAAATCCTTGTACTCCACCGATGGGCCGTTGATGCTGCTGGTCACCACCGGCACCTGGCCGCCGACGGTCAGCTCGGCCTTGCCGCCGCTGCGCGCCGACAGGCGTGGGGAGGCCAGGGTCAGCGCCGAGCCGTTCTTCTCCAGCAGGTTGATGCGTGAGCTGATCTCGCTGGCGATGCCCCAGTTGCCCTGCCAGCCATTCACCGTCTGGCCTGCACTGCTGCCGCCGTCGGCGGCGAATTCGACGTAAGGGCCGGCGATGCTGGTGCTCCAGTTGATACCCAGTTCTTCAACGTCATCCTTGGCAAATTCGGTGATGCGTACGTCGAAGTAGATCATCGGTGCAAGGAATTCCGACATCGGCTGAGCCAGGACCAGAATGTCCGGGTAGCGCTCCTTGAGCAGTTCGATACGACTCATGTCGACGGCATGCAGGTCGCCGTCGATGACGATCTGCCGGCCAACCGCCTTGATCTTGATTCCGGGAATCTGTCCGAGCATGGCCTGGACTTCCTCCAGGACCTCGGCCGAATCGGCCTTGGTCGCCGCGCCGCTCTGCTCTTCGGCCAGTACCAGCACGTTGTCGTAGAACTTGGCCGCCTCCTTGACCCGGCTCAGGTATTCGCCGCTGAGGCGACCCTCGAGCACCACCTGACGGCCGACAGTACGGATCTTCAGACCCGGGATATCACTGAGCAGCGCTTTCAACTCGCCAAACTGACGGTAGCCGTTGGCCTTGGCCACCACCACACTCATCTGTTTGCGGGTGTTGTCGTCGAACCAGACCTGCACCGTGGTTTCGCCGGGCTGCTGGGCGGTTACCACGATTTCCTCGTTCTTCAGCATGGTGGCGCTGATGATTTCCACATTGCCTACCGCGACGCGCTCGACCCCCGGCGCTTCCAGAACGCGAACGTCGCCGTCGTAGAGCACGACTGCATTGGGCAGCTCGGCGGCATGACCGGCACTGCACAGGCACAAGGCGCAGAAGACGCCGAATACGCTTTGTTTTTTCATGATTGCCCCAGCAAAAACTTCTTATATGGTGGTCACGTGCCGCGGCGCGGCACGTTGAGGTTCGGGTTATTCCAGGCGCAGCGTCTGAACCGGAATTACGCCATTGCTGCCGGTGCCTCCGGGGATGAACTGGATCATTCGATTGGCTTCGCGCTTCGGCGCGCTGCTGTCGCGCGGAGTCTCCAGGCCGACGGTGACGCCGCGGTAGAGAACGTTGCCATTGGCGTCGATCACCTTGCCGTCCACCAGGCGGCCGATCAGCTTGCCGTCAGGGCCATACACGCGGTCGCCACGCAGGGTGCCGATAACGTTGCCCTGGGCATCACGGACGATCTGCACGACGTCCTGCTGCACATCGAGGCTGGCGCCTTCGATGGCCTTACCGCTGCTATCGACGGCCTTGCCGTCCTTGATCGAACCGACGGAGCGGCCCTGCGCATCGATGATCTGGTCTCCGACAACCGTGCCGATCACATTGCCGTTGGCGTCACGCACCACCTGGGCCGCATCGGCCAGCGGTTTGCCATCGGCGCCGAGCAGGGCCAGTTCGACCTCGCCAAGCACCTTGCCGCTGGCATCGAGCACCTGGCCGTCCTTGACGGTGCCGAGCACCTTGCCGTCGGCATCGACCAGCTTGCCGTCCTTGATTGTGCCGAGGATCTTGCCGTCGGCACCGCGGACCACTTCGCCCATCTCCCCGACCAGATTGCCGTTGGCATCGAACAGGGCGGTGCTCAGGGTGCCGAGCACCTTACCGTCCAGACCGATGGCCTGGCCGTCCCTGACATGGCCGATGAGTGCGCCCTCGGCATTCTTGATCTGGTCGCCATCGACGAAGCCGATGATCTTGCCGTTGCCATCACGGACCACCGGGCGTTCGTGAGTTTGCGCCGCTGCAGCGGCTTGCACCTGCGAGCTGCGCATGTCGATGACCTGACCGCTGGCATCCAGGGCCACGTTCTCCTCGACGCGGCCCAGGCTCTGGCCGTCCAGGCCGACGGCCTTGCCGTCTTCATATTTGCCGATGACCTGACCGTTGCGATCGACCACCTGGCCGTTGACCACCTTGCCGATCACGTTACCGGCCTCGTCGCGGACCACGGTGGCCTGTTCGCGCATGCGCAGCAGCGGATCGTCGGCCGCCAGACCGCGGACGATGCGGCCCATGACCTTGCCGTCGAGGCCAATGGCCTTGCCATCGACGATATGGCCGATGATGCGCCCGTCGAGCCCGACCACGTTGTCGCCAATGATGCGGCCGAGCAGGTTGCCGTCTGCATCGAGCACCACATCGACGGTTTCCGCCGGCAGCGGGTCGAGCAGGCTGGCGACGGTGATCTGGTCGAGCGAGGCGTTGCTCGTATCCTTGGGATTACGCAGTACGGCAACCAGTTCGCCAGCCTTCTCCGCGACTTCAACCCGCGCCGCCTGGGCGGGCGAGAGCATCAGCGAAAGGGTGGAGAACCCCATGTTGAAGCCGTCGGCGGAATTGCGGTCGTAGTGTTTCTCGTACTTCTTGCCCTTGGCATCCTCGCGCCCAGCGGCCAGTACCTCGACGTTCTCCAGAACGGTCATGACGACCTGGTCGGAGTAGTTCGGTTGCTGTTGCAGGCCGACATCACCCGCGGAGAAGCTGCCCAGCAGGTCGATGCGATCACCCGGGCGGAGCATGCCGTCGAAGGAGTTGATCTTGTTGACCTGCACGGTCTTGATGCGCTTGCCCAGCTCGACGTTCTCGGAAAGGCGCGAGACGCGAGTGCTTTCCACCGCGTCCCAGGTAATCGGCCGGCCGCGCTGCAATGGGGTGATCACCATGCGGTTCTCTACCCGCGGCCAGTCCTCAGCCAGCACCGCGTTGGAGGGCAGGTATTCACGTGGCACGTCCATGGCTGCGACATTTTCCCGTGACAGGGTCTGGGACTTGCCGATGTCTTCCTTGGGGACAACTACCGCAACCATGACCTGCGTGGCAGGTTTGTAGGCAGCCTTGTACTGGGACTCCTTGGCCTTCAGGTACGCCCAGCCCAGAACTGCGGCCAGCAGCCCGCAGGCGACCGCGATTATCAGTAGTTTTTTACCTGAAACCGATGACATGTTG
Organism: Pseudomonas sp. Z8(2022); assembly: GCF_025837155.1. Taxonomy (NCBI): domain Bacteria; kingdom Pseudomonadati; phylum Pseudomonadota; class Gammaproteobacteria; order Pseudomonadales; family Pseudomonadaceae; genus Pseudomonas; species Pseudomonas sp. Z8(2022). The sequence goes on from NZ_CP107549.1 coordinate 680,056, forward strand.
CTCCCCGTTTCCTAAAGATGCCCGCTACTGCAGGGCGATCGCGATGTGCTTGTTATTTGTCTGATACGACCCAGTGCCCGCCCGGATAGAGCGTGGCCTGCTTGGCTGCGTTGCAGGCCGCCGCAGTGGTTCTCACGTTGCGCAGCGAAGCCGGATCCGCCAGGGCCTGCTTGCCCGAGGAGCCCAGCGTGGCCACCGGCGTGCTGAAGCCGCCTACGGCGATGATGTCGATGTCGGCCATCTGCGCGTTGCTCATCACCACGCACGGCGAGATGCCTTCCCAGCCCGTTGGCGGGGTGGTGTAGGCCACGCTGAGCAGTTGTTCGGCGCTGGCGCTGATGCCGCCGGCACCGAGGGTGGTTTGTGCGTAGACGCTGGCAAGGCCGAAGATCTTGCCGCGCGTCTCGAAACCGGCGGCCTGCTTGCCGTCGCCAACGTAGAGCGTGTTGGTGGGCTCGCGTTTGTCGACGGTAACGCCGGCGGGCAGGGTCAGCGGTCGATAGCTGCCAGGATGGTAGTAGCCGCCATTCATGTAGTAGGCGAAGCCCAGCAGATTGCCACCGGCGTCATACAGCGCCTGAAGGGTCAGCGCGTTGCCTCGGCTATCGATGGGGGTGACGCTTACCGGGTTGCCGTTGTTGTCCACGCATAGTCCGGTCATGTCACAGGTGGCGATGGTGTCGCCGTTCTTGTCGACATAGCGGTCGCCGTCCTGGATGCCGATCAGGTTGCCCAGTTCGTCGAAGATCCCGGTGGGCAGGCTGGCGGCGGGCAACTCGATGTCAGGCTCGCCGGGCTCGGTTGAGCCGTCGTCGTAGTCTTCGCCGGGAGCCACTTCGTTGAAGCGCACGCGGTGGCTGTCGTACAGCTGAACACGGTTCATCTCGCGCGACTGGGTGGCGTAGTTGTCCTGCATGGCCTCGAAGATGCTCTCGACGTCGGCCATGGTGGCTACCATCACCGCACCGGTGACGCCGAGCACTACCAGGTACTCGGTCATCGACTGACCGTTCTGCCATTTGCGCATGATCAATGATCCATCCGGGTCAGCAGAACCTGGGTATTGGTTTCGTGGCGCAGCAGCCCGATGGTCATCAGCTCGCGGCCCTTGGCGTAATTGAGCACGACGCTGCCGGCGAGAGTGCTGCGGTGTTCCAGTTGCCAGCCCTGGTGCAGCATTTCGCTTTCATACCAGGCACGAGTACGGTGGATGTCGTCGGCTATCAGCAGCAGGGTCAGGCGACCCTTGCGCAGAGGGTCATCACTGCGCATGTCGCTGACCACATGGGCATCGGCGGGCATCGGCACGCCTTCGCCCAGCGCTCGATCACTGGCGTTCGGCGCGGGCGGGTTGGTCAGCAGCAGCTTGCCGTAGCTGTAGCGCTCGTTCTGCGCCTGTACCTGGACCATCATCATGCAGCGGTCGTTGAGGTGCAGTATCTGCTCCCAGGGGCCGAAGGTGGTGTAGTCGACGGCGTCCTTCCATTGCTTGCCGTAAAAACTCTTCACCTGCTCCGGCGTGGTCGGGACGCGGAAGCTGCGCACATTCATGGCGTTGTTGTTCCACTGCATGCCATCGGCAACCATGCCGAGCAGCATGGAATCCATGCGCGGGAAATCATCGTAGTCGCAGGCGCCATGCGCCTGGCTGCTGAGCAGTGCGAGCATGGCGACGAGAGGAGTGAGCTTAATCATCGAGATAGCAGAAGCCGGTTCGGGGGTTGCACTTGACGTCGCTGTCGGGGATCGGGGCGGTGTTCACCGGGGCCAGATCAATGTGTTTGAACGACGGCTCCATGATGCTTACGGCGGTCTTGATACCGTCCCATAGCGGGTTGTCTTCCAGGCCGGTACCGAGGACGAAATCGTCGGATTTCTCTCGCATGTGCAGTTCGTCCTGCGCCACCCAGGCATCGGCCAGGATCGCTGCGCGGGCGTTGAGGGAGAGTGGGGCCTCACCAATCAACGGCTTGTTTCCCAGCGAACTACCGGCCAGGGATACCGGTATGCGCACGTCGCTGCTGTAGAGATTGCGGCGAGGGTGGGCGATCTGCAGCAAGTCTGCGTCGCCCTGGCCGAAACTGAGGATGTTCACCACATCCGCGATGGGTTTCATCAGGCTGTTGTAGCCGCCGACCAGGGTGTTGGCGATCGAGGCGGGCGCGCTGTTGCTCATGCTGGACCCTCCGGCGCTGGCGCCGGCCAGGGTCATGGGACGACTGTCGCCGCTGGTCCAGCGCCAGAAACGATTGGTATCGGCGTTGCCTGGGGCGGAGATGTCGTCGTCGCTGAACAGACGCGCCTTCTGCTCGTACGTCAGCAGACGTTTCTCGGCGCTATTGAAAATGTCTGCGTTGCTGCGGGTCGGCAGCCCCTCGACCGTGTCGAGTTGCGCATACAGGCTGCGGTCGGCTGGTGAAATCGACGATATCTGACTGCGGTCGTACTGCGAGGGACTATGGTCGCGGCTGTTCTGCCCGAGGTAATCCTCGGTCGAGCCATACCAGACGGTGCGCTCCCAGGCCGCGTAGCGCGCCATTTCCTGCGACTTGAAGGCCATGTCGGTGAGCTTGCCGATCACCGGTACGGCAACAAACATCAGCAGCAGGCAACCGGCAACCATGACCACGAACTCGGCCATCGCCTGTCCACCGATGCGATGGGGCATGCAGGATGTCTTCATTGCAGTGTATCCAGCATGCCGGCCTTGACCTTTTCCAGCACACTGCCGCTGATTTCGTTGATCACCGGTTTGGCGACCGGGGCGATCACCGGCGGCAACTTCTCCAGGGCACGGTCGATGCCTGGCAGGATCAGGTAGTCGGTCGCCACATCCATCAGCAGACCGACCACGGTCGCCGGGCCGAAGTCCGACAGGCCCAGCACGTCGGCGAGATCGATTTCGCCGGACGCGATCATCTGCACGACCTTGCTCGGTTCGCGCAGGCGGGCATCCCACCAGGGACTGTACTGGTTGGGGGATTCATCCCGACCGGGCGGCGGGGCGAAGTAGGTCTCGGCCGAGGAGATGGTCATCATGCGCTCGGAATCGCCGCCCCAGGCAAAGTCCATCGGGTTATCGCGTGTATCGGTATCCAGCGCGAAGCGACCCTGACGAAGGTTCAGGCTGCTCGGGTTGTCGCTGGTTTTTATGGCTGACAGCGGCTTGGAGACGGCAACGGTAAATTCCTTGCTACGTCCGCTTTCGGCGTGCGCTTCTCCCAGGGCGAAGAACGAAGGCGAGCCGCTATAGCCTGTGGTGACGTCTTCGGCACGGTTCAGACCATAGATGCTCAGCACGTTGCCCCAGGCCCAGGTGGCGGCGTGGATTGGGTCCATGGCGTCACCATAGGGGGTCTTCGATATCAGGCCGGCTTCGACAGGCGTTCCCCACTGCGGGCCGAACAGCTTTTCGTCACCGACGTTAGTCACCAACTGATGCGTCGCTCCGCCTAGCGGGATGCCCATGCCAAAGCCGAACTCCAGTGGCGGAACATCGACGCAGCCGAGCACGGGCAGGCAGATGCGTATCTGCAAACCGACGTCGATCTGGAAGCCGATCGAGCTGTGATCCACCGAGGCCCATCCGTAAACCGGTGTCTTGCTGCCGACGGCCGACGTGCTGAGCGGGTTGTAGACGTAGGCGGTGCCACCTTCGTTACCCACGCCGACGAAGGCCGCCAGGTTCAGCTTGATCTCGAGAAAACCCAGGGAGAAATTCAGCGAGAGGTCCAGTGACGGACCGAAGTTGAAGTCGCGCTGATTCAGCCAGGTGTTGCGCTGTGTGTTGACCAGCGCTGCGTATTCTCGAGCGGCGTTGCGTGAGTCAATATCGTTGGGCGTGCCAGTTTTGCTGTGCATCTCCGGTGCAACGTTGACCAGCATTGAGCTAGGCATCAGGTCACCGGTCTTGGAGCCGAGGAAATCGGCCAGAAACCCTTGGTCGTCAGGCTCTTCCAGGCCTTCGGAGTTATTGGGCGACGTCGGCAGCGTTCCGCCCGGGGGCGGCTCGCTGGCTACCAGTTGGGTGAGCAGATCCTGCACCGGCAACATGTCGGCGAAGTAGGTCAGGATGAAGTTCTGAATCAGCAGCGCGGTGCTTAGCGGCGCCACTTCGAGTGTGTCGCCGCCGGGTTTGTCCATCACGTGCCGGCCGACCACGTCTGCGGCTATTTTTGTCTGCGCCTCGAAGGTGGCAATGGCGAAGGCTTTCTGGAAAAAACCCATGATGGTGTTGAAGCTTGATACCACCTGTGGATAAACATTGACCACCGGTAGCGAAACGAAGCGCGCGCCAATTCCAAGGATTTGCCACGGCAGTGTGGCGATGCTGACCACGTCACCAATGGTTGGGCGCGGAATGATGATGGCAATCGGTAACTGATAGATCGGGAAGCTGTTGATCCACCGCGGCATGTTGGCGTAGCGCTTGCCCCAGGAAGCCAGCGCCACGACCTGACCGACCGACAGCTCATTGGCGACGATAGCGCGGTTGGTGTAGGCGATCAGGTTCTGGTGGCGAGCAAACAGCTTGGCTTGGGAATAGGCCGCAGCATCGGCGGCGTTTTCGACCTGCACGCGGTCACGGGTTAGGATGCCCTGGTTGAAAAGCAGGATCATCCCAAGCCCGATCAGCCCCATGAACAGCAGGCCAAATACCATGGCCTGACCATTCTGCCGTCTGTTTCTCACCGCGCGTGCTCAGCTCTGCCGATTACTGACGCTCGTCTTGCTTGAAACTGCCGAGATTATGAGCGGTGCCGCCTGCCTGTTGAGCCTCGGTGCCGGTGGCCTTGGCCGCCTGCGTGGCCTCTCCGCCGCCCAGTTCGGCGGCCATGTCACCGACCTGCTCACGTACGGTGCTACCGAACAGGTTGTAGACGACGATTGCAGAGATGGCTATCAGTGCAACGATGATGATGTATTCGGTCATTCCCTGACCTAGTTGGCGGGTGCGTGACTTCATGGGCATAGTAGCGCTCCTGAGATTGGGGCCTGAATCAAGCAGGTTCCCGCCGCGTGATTACGGGCAGGCACTGCGAGTGATATTGAGCGGAACTTTAAGTGGCCCCGATTGTCCTGCGCCCCGTTCGTTCAGATAGGTTTTCGGTCGATATCTTGAAAATGTACTTTGCATTCATTCACGATATGCGCCGTTTGCCCTTGAACAGGGCCCGTAGAGGCTCTGGATCGCGCTTTTTGAGCTGTTGATCAATGGGTCAGGAATTGTCGGTGGAAGGAGTCACGCCTTTTTGAAACGGCGCTTGGCGATGTTGGTCGGGTGCTGCTGCCAGTTACTAACTAGAAGAAACGAGTCGTTCGCGACTTGAACAACGAGGTGGCGGTCAATGTTATTGAAAACGGTTCGTTGCAACGCTCCTGCCCAGGGGCGCAAGCAAGCCGTGCGTGCCGTGGTAGCGCTGGGGCTGATGGTGTTGGCTGCCGTGACGCATGCGGAAGGCCTGTTCTCTCCGATGTTGACGCTGCGTATGGGCGATCGGGTGGTGACGCTTGAGCGGGAGCAACTCGATGCGATGGTCCAGTCCGAGTTGCAAACCAGTACCACGTTGCAACCGCAGATCGGCCGGTGGCAGGGAGTGCTGGGGCGTGATCTGCTGGCTCATCTGGGAATCCCCGAGGGCGTGGTCAGGCCCATGACCATGCGTTCTTGGGACGATTACCGCATCGACATGACCACCGAGGACTTTTATCTCTGGGATGTGTTGATTGCCACCCGTCTCAATGGCGAGCTTCTTGGAGTGGAAGACCTCGGGCCATTGCGTGTGATCTATCCGCGCGACCAGCATAAAGCGCTTCAGGATTCACGCTTCGACCACCGCTGGGTATGGCTGCTGCGCAGCATCGAGGTGACTCCCTGATGGGCGCCTCGGGCAAGGTTCGCGTGCTGTGTATCGAAGACGAGCGAATGCTATTGGATGACCTGCGCGACGAGTTGTGTGCCGCAGGTTACGAAGTGAGCACGGCGGAATCCGCGCACCAGGCGTTCAAGCTGCTGGGCGAATTCACTCCGGATCTGATTCTGTGCGACGTGATGCTGGGGGGGGATGACGCAGCGGATGGCTATGCGGTTCTGCGGCACGTTCGAGATCAGCGTCCGGATCTGCTGGCTACACCGTTCATCTTCCTCACGGCATTGAGTGAACGTGATGACCTGCTGCAGGCGAAGCTGCATGGCGTCGACGATTATCTGGTCAAGCCGGTTGACTACGATCTGTTATTGGCGACGATGTCCGCTCGTTTGCAGCAGGTCGGTCGATTGAAGGGCGCCCGAAGCAGTTCTCGCGACGAGCAGGTGGAACGCATGCGCAGCGTACTGTCGCAACTGCCGGGGGCGGTATTGCTTTGCGATGGCGATGGGCGGCTGCTTTATGCCAATCAGCGCTCCCAGCACCTGCTCCAGGAACAGGCGCTATGGCGGGTGGACGGCGCCGGAACGGTGATCTGGCCACATGCTGTGCCCGAATCGGTACGCCAGTTGCATCTGAACCTTCGGCAGATGTCTGCGCTGCCAGGAGAGTCTCGTCGGGTACAGACTCTGGACATGCGCAACTCCGGCGACAACGCATTGGTCAGCCTGATCAAGGTCGATTGTGGTGATGCCTCGATGGTGGCTGCCTGTCAGTTGTTTGCCCTGTTCATCTGCAACGCACAGAGCCGCCCGGCGCCTGATGAGGAGGCGCTGCGCATGCTGTTCGGTCTGACGCGCACAGAAGCCAAGGTTGCGCGGCTCCTGGCGCTTGGCAAGCGTAGTGAAGAAGTGGCAGAAGTCTTGTTTGTGTCGGCTACCACCGTCGCCTTTCACCTGCGTAATCTCTTTCAGAAAACCGGAGTTTCTCGACAGAGTGACCTGGTGGCACTGATCCTTGCTGCTGGCTGGACTTTGCCGAATCTCGGTGGGGAGCAGTTGTGAGGGCAGCAAGGTGGCTGCGAGCGCTGGCGCTTTTGCTGGTGGTATTTTTCGGCGGGCTGCTGAGCTACAGCCTGATTGCGCTGCTGGATCTGCAAGAGGAACTTGCCGAGGACCTGGGGGAGAACATGGTCTGGGCTGCAGGTCAGGCCACCTATCAGGCCAGTCTGCTGCTGCAGGCGAGTCAGTTGCCCAGTGAGGGGCATCGGGGCAATGCTGCATTGCAGCGACATCTTTTGCGGGCGCGGCTGGAGGTTCTGCTGTCCCCTAGCCAGGCCAATTTCATGCAGCGCGCCGGTGTGCTCGAGCAGCTGCAGCAGGCCAGAAATCAGCTCGGGGAGGCCGACGTCGATCACGCGGCGATGCAGGCGCTGCTTCACGATATCGGTCGCAAGATCATGCAGGTCGAGCGCGAGCAGGCCGGTGAGCGTCGCGACGCCTACAAGCGACTGATGCATCAACTGATTTTGTCGATTCTCTGCGTCATGGCCGCTGGCGGGGTGCTGTGCTGGCAGTTACTGCGCAGCATGTGGGCGAGCCAGCGAGCTCACGACCAGATTGCCGAGCAGCATCGCCACGCCCGTAAGCTGCTCAGTGACCTGGAGCACGAGCGCTCGGTGCGATTGCGCTATCGCGATTTCGTCTCGTTGATGTCACATCAGTTGCGTACTCCCTTGTCGGTCATCGACTCCAGTGCTCAGCGACTGATGCGCCAGAATGGAAGCGAGTCGGGCCCAGTGGCCGAGCGGTCGCAGCGCATCCGCTCTTCGGTAGGGCAACTCAACCGCCTGGTTGGGCGCCTGCTCGACGGACTGCGGCTGGACGAGACGGGTACCTTGGTACAGAGCTCCCTGGTACTGTCGCGCTGCCTCTGGCGGGATATCGTCAGTGAGGCTATTGAACGCTTCGCTGACACGCTGGCGGGGCGGCAGGTGCAGCAGGAATGGGCCCTGGAGTGTGAAGGGCAACTGCTTTGCGACCGCCTGTGGAGCGTGGAGATTCTCGTCAACCTGCTGTCGAACGCGCATAAGTACAGTCCGCCAGACCAGCCGATCCTGATCAGGGTATGGAGACGAGACAACTGGTTGTATTGCGCCGTACGTGATTTTGGCACTGGCGTGCCGGAGGCGGAGCATGCGCAGATCTTCGAGCGCTTCTATCGCCGCGCCGGTACCCAGCATCTGAGCGGTGTTGGGCTGGGACTGCCGATTGCCCGCACGCTGGCACAGTGGCAGGGGGGTAGTCTGAGCGTGCGCAACGCCGAGGATGGCGGCGCCGTATTTACCCTGGCACTTCCCATCGGCAGCGGCGATGACGATATCGCCCAGACTACGGCCCTAGTGCTTCCCGCCTGATCGCGCGACCGCACTGGCCCTCGCCCGGCTGCGGGGTACGACGTGGCGCGTTATAGTGACGTACGTGATCGAAAACCGCAGAATGGCGCCTTCGCTCTGTTGTTCGGGGTGTATCTCTTATGCTTTTGGGTAGGTTGCTAAACCAATCATGCGAATGCGGTTGTTACTTTTGGGGGGCGGCAACGCCTTGGGAAAGGCCCTGGTGCATCAGGGTGCCGAGGAGGGCATCGGCTTTCTCGCGCCTCGTCCACTACAAGATGGCTGGGATGCGAAGAGCCTGACCGAGTTGCTTGACGACACCCGCCCGGATGCCGTGATCAACCTCGCCTATTACTTCGACTGGTTTCAGGCCGAGTCGGTAGCAGAGCCGCGTCTGCACACTCAGGAGCGTGCCGTGGAGCGTCTGGCCGAGTTGTGCCAGCATCACTCCATCGTACTGCTGCAGCCATCCAGCTATCGTGTTTTTGATGGTTCACGGGTCACTGCTTACAGCGAAAAGGAAGAGTCGATCCCTCTCGGGCCGCGTGGCCAGGCGCTATGGAGACTGGAGCAGAGTGTGCGCGCGATCTGCCCGCGGCATGTGCTGCTGCGCTTCGGCTGGTTGCTAGATGACAGCCGCGAAGGGTTGCTGGGACGCTTTCTGCAGCGGGCCGAGCGCGACGATGCGCTGTATCTCGCCGATGACCGGCGCGGCAATCCCACCCCGGTGGACGATGCTGCGCGGGTGATTCTGGCCGTTCTCAAGCAGCTCGACTGCGAGTCGCCCTTGTGGGGCACCTATCACTACGGTGGTCATGAGGCCAGTACATCGCTGAGCCTGGGGCAGGCGGTACTGAGCGAGGCGCGCCACTATCGCAGCAATCTGGTCGAGGATATCGCGCCCCAGGCGCATGCCGCCCGCCCGGATGCTGCCGACGAGCCGCAGCACGCCGTACTGGCCTGCAAGAAAATTCTTCACACCTTTGGCATCAAACCGCGCGCCTGGCGCTCCGGTCTGCCGAGCCTGCTGGATCGTTATTACCGTCATGGCTGAAATTCTCGTAACCGGCGGTGCCGGCTTTATCGGTTCGCATCTGGTCGACGCCCTGCTGGCTGCCGGTCACGGTGTGCGCGTGCTGGACAATCTGTCGATGGGCAAGCGCAGCAATCTGCCGCCGGACAACCCGCGCTTGAGCTTCATCGAAGGGGATGTCGCCGATGCCGAGGTGGTCTCCCGTGCAGTCGCGGGCTGTTCGGCCGTGGCTCATCTGGCTGCTGTGGCGTCGGTGCAGGCGTCGGTGGATGACCCTGTAGCGACTCATCAGAGCAACTTCATCGGCACCCTGAATGTCTGCGAGGCCATGCGCAGGCATGGCGTGCGGCGTGTGATCTACGCTTCCAGCGCGGCGATCTACGGCAACAATGGGGAAGGCGTGGCGATCGACGAAGCCACTGCCAAGGCACCGTTGACGCCCTATGCGGCCGACAAGCTGGCCAGTGAGCATTACCTGGATTTCTACCGCCGCCAACACGGGCTGGAGCCGGCGGTGTTCCGTTTCTTCAATGTCTTCGGGCCGCGCCAGGATCCATCGTCGCCATACTCGGGGGTGATCAGCATCTTCACCCGGCGGGCGCAGCAGGGGCTGCCGATCAGCGTCTTTGGCGATGGCGAGCAGACCCGTGACTTCTTCTATGTTGGCGACCTGATCGAGCTACTGCAGCAGGGCCTGCTTGGCGACTTCGTCGAAGTGCCGGTGAATGTCGGCTGGAACCAGGCGGTCAGTCTCAATCAGCTGCTGGCGGAGATCGGTACGCTGTGTGCCGGCCTGCCAGAGGTGACGTACCTGCCGGCGCGTTCTGGCGATATACGCCATTCGCGGGCCGATAACGCGCGTTTGCAGGCTCATTACCGCATGCCGCAGCAGACGCCGCTGCGCGAAGGATTGCGGCAACTGCTCGGGCTGTGAATCGGGCCCATGAAAAAGCCGGCTTTCGCCGGCTTTTTCGTTTCTGCGAGGGCTGTCAGAACTTGTAGCCCAGGCCGACCATGTAGACGAAGGGATCGACGTCCACATCGACGCTGACCTTGGTGGTGCCAGCGTAGGTGGTGCCCTTGGTTTCGATGTCGATGTAGCGGATCTGGGCGTTGAGCATCAGGTTGTCGGTCAGCATGTAGTCAGCGCCGATCTGCGCCGCCAGGCCCCAGGAATCCTTCAGGTCCAGGCCGCGGAAGTTGTTAGCTTCCGCTTCGCTGCTGAGCTTGTCGTCGAAGAACCACGTGTAGTTGATGCCGGCACCGACATAGGGCTGGAAGGCCGATTTGCTGTCGAGCGGGTAGTAAACCAGGCTCAGGGTCGGCGGCAGGTGCTTGACCGAGCCCAGCTTCAGGCCACCGAGACCTTTGGTGCCGATGTCGTGGCTGAACGGAGTGGCCGCCAGCAGTTCGATGCCGAGCTTGTCGGTGAGCATGTAGGCGAAGTTCAGACCCAGCTGGGTGTCACTGTCGAGGGTTGCGCCGGTGCCTGCGGCCTTGGCGCCGCCAATCTTGACGTTCGAGCTCTTTTCATGCGGATCGACGGTAACGGCACCGGCGCGAACGATGATGTCGCCAGCCTGGTGGGCCTGGGCAATGGGGGCGGCGATTGCCAGTGCCAGCAGTGAGGCAGTGAACAGTGACTTGTACATAGCGAGCTCCAGTTCGAGTCGGTTGTGTATTTGGCTGAGATCAATACTAAGCCAAGCAACAATTCACTTTTTGACCTGGCTCAATAGATCGACGGGCTCTGCTGCAGTGTTTTGTCCGTTGCTTCGAATGCATCTCTAGATGATAATGTTTCTCTTTTTGAGGCAAGCCCGTCTGTTGAGGACCCTTTGCGCATGAATCGCTTTCCCCCCCGTTCCCTGGCCGTGGCCCTGATGTTGGCCAGCGGCTCGCTGGCTGCTGCGCCGCTGGACGCCGCGCTGGATGAAAGCCAGCGCCTGGCCGCCGAGGCAAAAGCCTCGCAGGGCCGCGTCGAGCAGTTGGATGACGCCAGCCGCGAGATGCTCACCGAGTACCGTAATGCTCTGCAGCAGGCTGAGGCTTTGAAAGGTTATAACAGTCAGCTTCGTGACCTGGTCGAAGCCCAGCGTCAGGAGCTGGCCAGCTATCAGAAGCAGCTCGACGGCATCGAGCGTACCCAGGAAGCGGTCAGCCCGCAGATGGTCAAGATGGTTGAGGTGCTGGGCGAATTCATCGCCGCCGATCTGCCATTCCTGCCCGAGGAACGTGAGGATCGCCTGACTCAGCTGCAGGATCTGCTGCCGCGCGCCGATGTCAGCCTGGCCGACAAATACCGCCGCATCCTCGAGGCCTATCAGATCGAGAGCGATTATGGCCGCACGCTCGAAGCCTGGCGCGGCGAACTGAACCAGGCCGATGGCGCTTCGCGCAGCGTGGAGTTCCTGCGCCTGGGTCGCAGCATGCTCTATTACCAGACCCTCGACGCCCACGAGAGCGGCTGGTGGAACCCGCAGACCAAGGCCTGGGAAGTGCTCGACGGCAGCGCGCGCCGTCCGCTGACCCAGGCTATCGCCATCGCCCGTCAGCAACAGGCGCCCGCCGTGCTGTCTCTGCCGATCAAGACCCTGGCCCAGGAGGCCGCACAATGAGTCGTCGTGTTGTAGCCGTACTGGCGCTCAGCCTGTTGCCGGCACTGGCCGCCGTAGCCGAAACCCTCAACCCCGATCAACTGTTGCAGCGCATCCGCAGTGAGCGCGCGGCCGAAGTCAGCGCCATGCAGGAGCGTGAGCAGGCGTTTCTCGCCAAACGTAGCGAGCAGGCACAGTTGCTGGCCGCGGCACGTTCCGCGCTGAATGCCCAGAAAGCCGAAAGTGAACGCCTCAAGGCTGAATTCGACCGGCAGGAAGCCGAGCTGGCGGAGCAGGAAAAACTGCTGGCGCAGCGTGTCGGTCATCTTGGCGAGCTGTTTGGCGTGGTACGGCAGAGCGCCGGTGATGTCGCCGGGCAATGGCAGGACAGCCTGCTCAACGCCCAGTACCCGGAGCGCCTGAAGCGCCTCAAGGCCCTCGCTGCAAGCCGCTCGCTGCCGTCCGCAGAGGACCTCGACGGCTACTGGATGTTGCTGCTCGAAGACCTGGCCGCCAGCGGTCGTGTCGAGCGCCTGCAGCTGCCGGTGGTGAATGCCGACGGTTCGCGTCAGGAGCAGCAGGTGCTGCGCGTCGGTGCCTTCGCCGTATACGGCGAGGACGCCTTCCTGCGTTACGACGCCGATGCCGGGCAACTGGTGGCTCCGCCGCGTCAACCGTCCGGTCTGGGGCAGGTCCGGGGCTACCTGAGCAGCACCGATGCGCTTGCCACGCTGCCCATCGACCCGAGTCGTGGCGGTCTGCTAGCGCAGCTGCAGCAGCAGCCGACCCTGTGGGATCGTCTGCAGCAGGGTGGCCTGGTCGGCTGGGTGATCGTCGTGCTGGGAACCTTTGGCCTGCTACTGGCGCTGTGGCGGATGATTTATCTGAGCCGCGTCGGCCGCCTGGTCAAGGCGCAGATGCATAACCTCAGCATGCCGCGGGATGACAACCCGCTGGGGCGTGTGATCGGTGTACTGGGTGCCAAGCCGCAACTGGCGGATCTGGAAACCCTGGAACTGAAGCTCGACGAGGCGATCCTGCAGGAAACACCGCCGCTGGAGAAAGGCCAGGGCCTTCTCAAGCTGCTCGCCGCCGTGGCCCCGCTGCTTGGTCTGCTGGGTACCGTGACCGGCATGATCGTGACCTTCCAAGCCATCACCCAGAGCGGCGGTGGTGACTCGAGGATGATGGCCGACGGGATTTCCCAGGCGCTGGTGACCACCGTGCAGGGGCTGGTGACCGCCATCCCGCTGCTGTTCTTGCACAGCTTGCTGGCCAGCCGCAGCAAGGGCCTGATCCAGATTCTCGAGCAGCAGAGTGCCGGCCTGATCGCCCTGCACCTGTCGGGAGCGTCGCGCCGTGACTGATCTGTTCGCCTTCTGGCTGCGTGCGGTCGACAGCGCCTATGCGCTGCTCGACTTCATGAGCGCCGGCGGCGTGGTGATGTGGGCCCTGGCGGTGCTCTGCGTGGTGTTCTGGACCCTGGTGTTCGAGCGCTTCTGGTACATGCGCAGGATTTTCCCGCGCTGGGTACAGGAGCGCCGCGAGGCCTGGCAGCAGGTGCTCGCCGATGACAACGGCAACTGGCAACGTGCGGTGCGTCTGGCCTGGCTGGCGCAGGCGCGTCAGCAACTGGCGGCGCCGCTGCGCCTGGGCAAGACCCTGGTGGCGCTGTATCCGCTGCTGGGCCTGCTCGGCACGGTGCTCGGCATGATCGCCGTGTTCGACGTGCTCGCCCTCAACGGCACCGGTAACCCACGCGGCATGGCCGCAGGTGTGTGGCAGGCGACCCTGCCGACCATGGCCGGCATGGTCCTGGCCATTCCCGGATTGTTCAGCCTGGCGCGCCTTGAACGCGAAGCCAGCCAGGCCATCGAGCGGCTGGCCGACCAGCTGCGTCACGACTGAGATCGCCCAACATGAGAATGCGTCGTCACCACCAGCAGGACGAAGACACCGGCATCGACCTCACGCCGATGCTCGATGTGGTCTTCATCATGCTGATCTTCTTCATTGTCACCAGCTCCTTCATCCGCGAGTCCGGCGTCGAGGTGCAGCGTCCGCAGGCGGAAACCGCCAGCCCGCAGGACAAGGGCAACATACTCATTGCCGTCACCGCCGACGGGCAGATCTGGATGGACAAGCAACCGGTGGATATCCGCAGCGTGCGTGCCCATGTCGAGCGCATGCGTGTCGACCAGCCGGAAGGTGCGGTGGTGGTGCAGGCCGACCAGGATGCGCGTACCGGCCTGGTGGTCCAGGTGATGGATCAGGCGCGTCTGGCCGGTGTGCAGGATGTCGCCCTGGCTGCCGGTAGCGGAGTCAACTGATGCGCCTGCCGCTGTCTTTTCTCGGTGCCTGCCTGATGGCTTTGGGGTTGTTCGCCCTGATGCTGTACATGGTCGCGCCGCCGAGTGCCAAGGTCAGTCAGGACCCGGTCAGCGTGGCCAATTTCGTGCGCATGGACGGCAATTCCAGCGAGACCGCCAGCCGCACCCGTCAGCAGGCACCGCAGCCGCCGCAGCCGCAAACGCCGCAGCCACCGACGCCGCCGACGCCGCAAACGGCCACGCCGAATGCCAACCTGCCGGCACTGGACATCCAGTTGCCGAGCCTGGCCAGCGGGGTTGCCGTCAACAGTGCCCCGGCGCCGAGCCTGTCTGGCCTTGCACCGGGCGCTCCGGCACCGGCGCCGCCGAGCGAGGCTGCAGAGTCCGGCGGGCGGATGGGCGGAATGGAGAGCGAAGTCATGCCGCTCAACGACGTGCGCCCGGAGTACCCCCGTTATGCGCTGCAGCGGGGCATCGAAGGTTTCGTCAAACTGGCTTTCACCATCAATCGCTCCGGCAGCGTGGAGAACATCCGCGTGCTGGAAGCCAACCCGCGTAACGTCTTCGAACGCGAAGCGCGCCGCGCTGCTGCACGCTGGCGCTTTGCGCCGCGTACCGAAGGTGGCCTGGCGGTGGACCGTGAAGCGGTGAAGACCCTCTACTTCCGCCTGGAAAGGAGCTGACCATGTACCGTTGGTTGTTGCTCTTGATGCTCAGTGCCGCGGCCGTGCCCAGCATGGCCCAGCAGACCATCGACCCGGCCGTGTTCAAGGCGTTGAATGCGGCGCAGAGTGCGCAGCAGAAGGGCGACTATAGCGCGGCGCGACGCGCGCTGGATGAGGTCCAGGCCAAGAGCGGCAGCCTCGAAGAGGCGCTGGTCTGGCGCAGCAAGGCCTATGTGGCCTGGTCGGCCGGCAACAACGCTCAGGCCATCGAGTGGCTGGAGAAGGCCGTGCGCAGCGGCAAGCTGGACGATGAAATGCTTGCTGGCGAGCGCCTCAATCTGGCCAAGCTCAACCTGGGCGAGCGCCGCTACGCCAAGGTCGTCGAGTTGCTCGCGCCCACTCAGGGCAATGCCTCCGAGGAGGTGCTGCAAATGCTGGTGCAGGCCTATCAGGGCATGAACCAGCCGGCCAAGGCGTTGCCGCTGGCCGAGCGATACGTGCAGGCCAATCCCAATGCCGCCGACATCTGGCTGCAGTTTCTGGTGGGCGCCAATGCCGATCTGAAGCGCTATGCACAGGCCGAACGCTGGCAGCGCCAGCTGCTGGCGCGCCAGCCGGACGATGCCAAGGGCTGGCGGCAGCTGGCTGCTCTGCAGCAACTGGCAGGCAGCAATGACAAGGCACTGGCGACCCTGCGTGCGGCGCATAGCAAGGGGCTGCGTTTCAGCGAGTCGGAGCTGGACAACCTGGTGCTGCTGGCAGGCGCCGCCGATCAGCCCTGGCAGGGCGCCAAGCTGCTCGCCGGCATGCTCGACAGTGGCCTGCTGGCCAATACCGACACCCGCCAGGAGCGCCTGGGGCTGTTCTGGTGGCAGGCGCGTGATCGCGCCGCTGCGGTGCGTGTGCTGCGCCCGCTGGCCGAGCGCAGCGGCAATGGCAAGCACTGGCTGTACGTCGCTCAGCTGGAACTGGAGCAGTCGCGCTGGCAGGCAGGCCTGGATGCGCTGGCGCGTGCCGAACGAGGTGGTGCCGAGCGGTCCAAGGTACGTTCGTGGCGGCAATGGGCGGAAAGCGAGCTGCGTTTCGAGCGCGAGAATCGGGTCGCCAGCCGTAGTTGACGATGGCGGATATGAAAAAGCCAGACTCGATGTCTGGCTTTTTCTTTGGAGGGTATTGGCACGAGCGGGTTTACTCGCGAATCGTTTCGCGGCTGAAGCCGCTCCTGCGAAGATCAGCTGTCGGGCAGTTCGTAGGCGTAGATCTTGCCCGCTTCCATCTGGTAGCCGACCTCGGCCAGCTCGCTGCTGACGTGCTCGACCTTGAGCGGGCCTTCCACCCAGAACGGCTGATACAGCGCATCGAGCAGCACGCCGAGGTCGCTGGTGACGTGGACGATCTGGTTCGATGGCGGCGGCGGCACGTGGATACAGGCGCCGAAGTAGGGCACCAGCAGGAATTCCACCACGCGGCCTTCGTCGGTCACATCCAGCGGCACGATATAGCCGGGCAGCTTCACCTGTTGACCATCGAGCGCCTTGACCACCGGGGCGGCCGGCGACTGCTGCGTGGCCGCCGGGCCGGCTTCGGACAAGGCGTCGGCCAGTTGCGAGAGATCGTGGATGGGCGCCGCATCGACCTTCTGTGGCGGCGCATCCGGCGGGATCAGATCGGACCAGGTGATTTCGCGCACCTCGGCGGCAGACAGCGGCAGGCACAGCGTCAGCAGCAGGGTGGCGAGCAGGTGGCGTGACATGGGATACCTCGTTGAAGAAGCGCCCGCGCAGTCTACGCGAGGCGCTCCATTCTTGCCTTACAGGCGAATCGACAGACCGTCGGCCAAGGACTGTCGATAGGCGCGCCAGGCCGGCACGCTGCCCATTGCCACGGCCGCGAGGAGAATGCTGCCCAGCAGTTTCCACTCGTAGCCGGATGGGGCATTGAGCGCCAGATACAGGCCGTAATTGGCCTGTACGAAGCCCTGGCTGGCGGCGATGCCTAGGTACAGCAGCGCGACGCCGAAAGCCACGCCGGCCAGTGCCAGGGTGAAGGCCTCCAGCACCAGCAGGCTGGCGATATGCCAGGGGCGGGCACCCACCGAGCGCAGGATCGCCATCTCCCGGCGGCGCTCGTTGAGGCTGGTGAGAATCGCCGTAAGCATGCCGATCAGGCCGGTCAGCACGACGAACAGCGAAACCACGAACAACGCCTGCTCGGCGGTGCCCATCAGGCTCCACAGTTCCTGCAGCGCGACGCCCGGCAGGATCGCCAGCAGCGGCTCGCCGCGGAATTCATTGATCTCGCGCTGCAGACTGAAGGTCGCGATCTTGCTGTTGAGGCCCAACATGAAGGCGGTGATCTGCTTCGGTTGCAGGTCCAAGGCGCGTGCCTGATCCGCGCTGACCTGCGCCGCGCCGCGTGCCGGCATGCCGTTGTGCCAGTCGATATGCAGCGCCTCCATCCCGGCCAGGGAAATGTGCAGGGTGCGATCCACCGGCGTGCCGGTGCGTTCGAGGATGCCGACCACGGTGAAGGGCTTGTCGTCGTGCTTGACCAGGCTGATGGTGGCAACGCCATGAGCCAGGACGATCTTCTCGCCGAGGCCGTAGCCCAGTGCCTGGGCCACTTCCGCACCGAGCACCACTTCGAAGGGATCGTCGGCGAAGGCGCGCCCCTGAGCCAACTGCAGCGTTTGGCTGCGGGCGTAGCGGTAATGCTCGAAATAGGCGGTGCTGGTGCCCATTACCCGGTAGCCGCGGTGCGAGTCGCCGAGGGAAATGGGGATGGCCCATTTCACCTGACGATGCTCGGCGAAGCGCTCGAAGCTGTCCCAGCGGATGTTGTTGGTGGCATTGCCGATGCGGAAAACCGAGTACAGCAGCAGATTCACGCTACCCGAGCGTGCGCCGACGATCAGGTCGGTGCCGCTGATGGTGTTGGCGAAGCTGGCGCGTGCCTCGGTTCGCACGCGCTCTACGGCCAGCAGCAGACAGACCGACAGGGCGACAGCGAATACCGTGAGCAGTGCAGTGAAACGGCGGTTGGCCAGGCTGGCCAGGGCGATGCGGATCAGGTGCATGTCAGGCCTCGACAGGCTTGGCGGCGCGGTTGAGTTCGGCCAGTGACAGGTTGCGGTCGAACAGAGGGGCCAGGCTCTGGTCGTGGCTGACGAACAGAAGGCTGGCGCCGGCGGCGCGGCATTCGGCGAAGAGCAGTTTCAGGAAGGCCTCGCGGGCATCGAAGTCCAGGGCCGAGGTCGGCTCGTCGGCGATCACCAGTTCCGGCTGGCCGATCAGTGCGCGAGCGGCGGCGACCCGTTGTTGCTGGCCGATCGACAGTTCATCGGCGCGGCGCCCGAGCAGTTCGGCGCGCAGGCCGAGATGACCAAGCAGCGCCGCTGCCGCGGCATCGATGCTGCCGTGACGCTGACATGCACGTTCGGCACGCAGGCGTGAGAAACGGCAGGGCAGTTCGACGTTCTCGCGCACGGAAAGAAAGGGCAGCAGGTTGAACTGCTGGAAGATGTAGCCGGTGTGATCGACACGGAAGCGGTCGCGGGCACCGGCAGATAGTTGGCCCAGATCCTGGCCGAGCAGGCGGATATGGCCGTTTTGCGCACGTTGCACGCCGCCGAGCAGGCCGAGCAGGGTGGTCTTGCCGCTGCCGCTGGGGCCTTTGAGGAACAGGGTTTCACCGCGCGCCAGGGTAAAGGCGGGGATATCCAGCAACTGCGTCTGGCCGGGCCAGGCGAAGCCGAGATTGGCGAGTTCGATCAGAGGTTCGGTCATCGTCTGCGGCGTCTCGGAAGAGTGCATTGATTGCCGCAGCGAGGTGCTCTGGCTGCGGCAATCGGGCGTGGCGGGTCAGAAGCTCAGGCGTGGTTGCGTCGGCGTCAGTTCCAAACCCTGCTGGCCGTTCGGGCCGATCAGTTGTACCTGAATCTTCTCGGTGACGGGGAAGCGTTTGAACAGTTCGGCGAGATCCAACTGTTTCAATTCGTTGGCTTTGGCGCATTGGAAGCGATAGTGCGCGTGGATGTCGCTGTGCGCGCCTTCGTGAGCATGATGGTCGTGGTCGTGGTCGTGGTCGTGGTCGTGGTCGTGGTCGTGGTCGGCGTCGCCGAATAACGGGCTTTCCAGCTCCACTTCGGTGGCCTTGCAGTCACCTTTTTCGAGCGCGAACAACATGATGGGCTGTTCCAGTTCCTGGCGGGCGGCGGCGACCCTGGCCTTGTCGGCGTCGCTCCTGGCCGCGTGCTCGAAACCGACCAGGTTCACCGCCGGGCTTTCGAACTGCAGCTCCAGCAGGTTGCCCTCCAGCGCTGCATTGAGGCTGGCGACGCCATGCTCATGGGCGCTCAGGCTGTCGTGATGGTGATCATGGTCATGAGCCTGGGCGGCGACCAGAGGCAGCAGGACGAAGGGCAGGGCGAGCAGGTGGCGCATGGTTCTCTCCAGCTTGGGATGGCTTAGTTGTTACGTTATAACAACTTTTATGGCAGGCTGGCCAGCCTGCTGCAGCCATGGGAGCATGCAGTCTCCTGACTGGAGGCTGAAGATGGTGCGAATTCGTGGGCGAATCGGTGACTGGCCGGTGGACCTGACGCTGGAGCTGGATGCCGGAGACTGGGCGCAACTGGCTCAGCATATGGCGGTGACGCCGGAGGCGAGCACAGCGGCGCCGGCACATGCGACAGATGCCGGCGATGCTCTGTGGCAGACCGCATTGCAGCTGGTGCGTGATGCGGGACAGGTGGAAGGGCCGCGACTGATGGCGCAACTGGCCGCACTGGCCGGTGGAGAAGCCGCAGGCAAGCGCTTGCTGGTGCGTTTGCGCCACTGCGCGCAGATCCGCATGGAGACCGGCGCGGATGCGCCGATCTATCACTGGGTAGCGGAGTAGCTTGGTCCTCTCTGGCTCTCGCGGCTGGCCCCTACGAAGAACGCGCCAACCGGGAGGTCAGTAGATCGCCTGATACAACTTGCGGCGGTAGCTGGTGACCAGCGGATGATCGCCGCCAAGCAGGTCGAAGACCTGTAGCAGCGTCTTGTGCGGCAGACCGTCAGCGTAGCTGCGGTTGCGCACGAACAACTTGAGCAGACCTTCCAGCGCGGCCTCGTACTGCTGGCGCGCCAGTTGTTGCACGGCCAGCTGGTAGACCGCCTCATCATCCTCGGCATTCTGCGCCAGGCGACTTTTCAGCGTGGCCGCATCCGGCAGGTCGGCGGCCTGACGCAGGAAGGTCAGCTGTGCCTTGGCGCCGGCCAGTGCCTGCTTGTGTTCATCGCTCTTGACCGCATCGAGGACCACTTCGGCCTCGCCCAGCTCGCCGCGTTCGGCGAGGCAGCGTGCGTAGAGAATCAGCGCGGCGGCGTTCTCGTTGTCATCGGCCAGCACCTGCTTGAGCAGTGCCTCGGTCTCGGCAAAACGTCCTTCGGCGAACAGTGCCTGGGCGCTTTCCATCGGGTCGGCAGCGGCCGGGGCCGGTTCGGCAACATGGGGCTTGAGCATCTCGCGGATCGCCGCTTCCGGCTGGGCGCCGGCGAAGCCGTCCACCGGCTGACCGTCCTTGAACAGCACGACGGTGGGCAGGCTGCGAATGCCGAAGCGCATGACGATGTCCTGCTCTATATCGCAGTTGACCTTGGCCAGCAGCAGTTCGCCGGCATATTCCTCGGTGATCTTCGCCAGCATCGGCATCAGCGCCTTGCACGGCGCGCACCATTCGGCCCAGAAGTCCACCAGCACCGGTTTGTGGAAGGAGTTCTCGATCACCAGTTGCTCGAAGCTGGCGGCGCCGGATATGTCGAAGATGTAAGGGGAGTCGCTCATGGTTGGTCTCAAAAGCAGGGCAATAGTCTATTAATGCGGGCAGCGGGGCGCGGTTACAAGGGGCGCGCCGCGTGATACAGACTGACCTCGCGAAATTCCGCGGGCTCGGCCAGGTCCGGCCAGGTGCAGCCATCGAGCATCGCCAGACGCTGGTAGAGCGGATGCTGGAAATCCTTGACCCGCGAGTCGGCCACCAGCGCCTGGCGGCCACGGCCGAGGAAGTGGTCCAGCAACGGCAGATTGGCGCGGTCGTAGAGCACGTCGGCCACTAGGATCAGGTCGTAGCGGTCCGCTTCGGCGAAGAAATCGTCCGAGTAGTTCAGCGTCACGCCATTGAGCTCGGCATTGGCACGGCTCGCGGCCAGAGCCACGGGGTCGAGATCGCAGGCCACCACTTCGGCAGCGCCGGCCTTGGCGGCAGCAATGGCGGCCACACCCGAACCTGCGCCGAAATCCAGTACGCGCTTGCCGCGCACCCACTCGGGCCGCTCGGCCAGCCAGCGCGCCAGCACCAGGCCGCTGGCCCAGCAGAAGCACCAGTACGGCGGCTCTTCGAGGATGCGCCGGGTTTCCTCGGGATTGAATGCACGATCCATGTTGCTGGCGTCGATCAGCCACAGGGCTATATCGGTACCCGGCAGGGTTTCGGCCACCAGGCGGGCATCGCCAAGCAGTTCGCTTAGCGCCTGTTGCAGCGCCTCGGGCGGCCTCATGGCACCGGTACCAGATGCAGGGCGCCAAGGTCCTGATCGCTCGGTTCGGCAATGCTGCGTGCCGGCAGGCGTTGCACCAGGCGCCCGGACTGGCTGACCCGGCCACGCAGCTCAAGGCGAAGATTCTGGGGCGCCTGCTGGCTGCTCAGGGGCAGATGAAACGGCAGCGTCTGGCCGTTGCCTTGCAGATGAACCTGACCAAGCAGTGCGCGCGGCCGGCCACGCAGGTCCACGCCCAATAGCGCCAGATCGACATCGGCGCCGGCGGGCACGCCGATCAGCTCGCCGTGCAGGCCTGGCCCCCGGATGCTCGCGGTGCTGGCTGCACTCTCCGCCGCGGCTGGTGCGGGAGGTGGCGGGGTTGTCGTGGGGTCGCTGGCGCAGGCAGCGAGCAGGCCGCTCAGGGCCAGTGGCAGGAAAAACTG
This sequence comes from Pseudomonas sp. Z8(2022), assembly GCF_025837155.1. Lineage (NCBI taxonomy): Bacteria > Pseudomonadati > Pseudomonadota > Gammaproteobacteria > Pseudomonadales > Pseudomonadaceae > Pseudomonas > Pseudomonas sp. Z8(2022). The sequence continues at coordinate 701,910 of NZ_CP107549.1, forward strand.
GTATCGGTTCATGGCAGGTTCTGCTCAGGGAAGTGCGTTGGCATAGCTTAATTTGTCTTGCTGTCTCTATGCGCTACCATGACGCCTTTGCCGCCAATATCCCGCGCCTGCCATGCATTGTCCCTTCTGCGCCGCCAACGACACCAAGGTCATCGATTCCCGTCTGGTCGCCGAGGGCGACCAGGTTCGCCGCCGCCGCGAATGCGTGGCCTGCGGTGAACGTTTCACCACCTTCGAAACCGCCGAGCTGGTAATGCCGCGCCTGATCAAGCAGGACGGCAGCCGTCAGCCCTTCGACGAAGAAAAACTGCGTGCCGGCATGCAGCGTGCGCTGGAAAAGCGCCCGGTCAGCGTCGAGCGTCTGGAGGAGGCCATCGCCCGCATCAAGCAGCAACTGCGGGCTACCGGCGAGCGCGAAGTGAAGTCGCTGGTGCTGGGCGAGCTGGTGATGACCGAGCTGAGCAAGCTCGATGAGGTGGCCTATATCCGTTTCGCCTCGGTCTATCGCCGCTTCCAGGATCTCAACGAATTCCGCGAAGAGATCGAGCGTCTGGCCCGCGAGCCGTCGAAAAGCCGATGAGCGAGCTTGATCACCAGTTCATGGCCCAGGCGCTGCGCCTGGCGCGCAAAGGGCTTTACTCCACCCATCCCAATCCCCGCGTCGGCTGCGTCATCGTCCGCGACGGGCGCATCGTCGGTGAAGGCTGGCACGCCCGTGCCGGCGAGCCGCATGCCGAGGTACACGCCCTGCGCCAGGCTGGCGACAAGGCGCGCGGCGCCACCGCCTACGTCACCCTGGAACCCTGTAGTCACCATGGTCGTACCCCGCCGTGCGCCGATGCGCTGGTCGCCGCAGGCGTCGCCCGGGTGGTCGCGGCGATGCAGGACCCCAATCCGCAGGTCGCCGGCAGCGGCCTGCGTCGCCTCGCCGAGGTCGGTATCGAGGTTGCCAGCGGCGTGCTGGAGGAAGAGGCGCGAGCCCTCAACGCTGGTTTCATCAAGCGCATGGAGAAGGGCCTGCCCTTCGTGCGGGTGAAGCTGGCGATGAGCCTGGATGGGCGCACCGCCATGGCCAGTGGCGAAAGCCAGTGGATCACCGGGCCGGCAGCGCGCTCCGCGGTGCAGCGCCTGCGGGCACAGGCCAGCGTGGTGCTCAGTGGTGCCGATACTGTGCTGGCCGATGATGCACGGCTGACCGTGCGTGCCGATGAACTGGGCCTGGGCGCGGAGCTGACCGCGCTGGCGCAGGCGCGGCCGCCGCTGCGTGTGCTGGTGGATGGCCGTCTGCGGGTGCCGTTGAACAAATCCTTCTTCGAGGTTGGCCCGGCACTGGTGGCCACCTGCGCCGCTGCCGCCGCCCGTGATCGCTATCAGGAGGACGGTCACGAACTGCTCGCCGTGCCGGGCAGCAATGGTCATGTCGATCTGCGCAAGCTGTTGCAGGAGTTGGCCTCGCGTGGCACCAACGAGGTGCTGGTCGAGGCCGGGCCGCGTCTGGCGGGGGCTTTCGCGCGTGCCGGACTGGTTGACGAGTACCGCATCTTCGTCGCCCCCAAGCTGCTCGGCTCCAGTGCCCGGCCTCTGCTCGAACTGCCACTCAATCGCATGGTCGAGGCGCCGGAGTTGCAGATCGTCGATATCCGCGCCGTCGGCGACGACTGGCAGATCACCGCGCGCCCCAAGGTCAGCTAGGAGCGAGCGATGCGGGCAGCCCGCGATGGGCATGCAGCGTCGCGATAAATGTGGTAAAACGCCACGCGGTCATTGCATATGGCCGCAACGTTCTCAGGGCGGGGTGAAATTCCCCACCGGCGGTAATGGCAGCTTCTGCCTAGCCCGCGAGCGCTCGCCACGGCTCCTGCCGCGCGAGGTCAAGCAGACCCGGTGCGATTCCGGGGCCGACGGTATAGTCCGGATAAAGAGAGAGCGGGATTCCCTCCTCGGGCGCCTCATGCGTGCCCGTGAAATCCCCATCGATCGGCATTGCCCTGTTTTTGACCAAAACAGGAGTTCATCCATGCTGTGCATTATCTTCAAGCAAGATTCGGAGGGCGCATGTTCACCGGCATAATCGAAGCCATCGGCAGTATTCGCGCCATGACGCCGAAGGGCGGCGACGTACGTGTCTACGTGTCCACCGGCAAACTCGACCTGGGTGACGTCAAGCTCGGTGACAGCATCGCCGTCAACGGCGTGTGCCTGACCGCCGTGGAGCTTCCCGGCGACGGCTTCTGGGCCGACGTCAGCCGCGAGACGCTGGCACGCACCGCCTTCGTCGACCTCAAACCGGGCAGCGCGGTGAATCTGGAAAAGGCCCTGACGCCCACCAGCCGCCTCGGTGGGCACCTGGTCAGCGGCCATGTCGATGGCGTCGGCGAGATCGTCTCGCGCGCCGATAACGCCCGCGCCGTACAGTTCAAGGTGCGCGCGCCGCGTGAGCTGGCCAAGTACATCGCGCACAAGGGCTCGATCACCGTCGACGGCACCAGCCTGACCGTCAACGCGGTCGATGGCGCCGAGTTCGAACTGACCATCGTGCCGCACACCCTGGCCGAGACCATCATGGTCGATTACCAGCCCGGACGTAAGGTCAACCTCGAAGTCGATCTGCTGGCGCGTTACCTGGAGCGTCTGCTGCTCGGCGACAAGGCCGCCGAACCCAAGGCCTCGGGCCTGACCGAAAGCTTTCTTGCCGAACACGGCTACCTGAAGAATTGAGGAGACGCCCCGATGGCGCTCAATACCCCCGAAGAACTGATCGAAGACATCCGCGCCGGCAAGATGGTCATCCTCATGGATGACGAGGACCGCGAGAACGAAGGCGATATCATCGTCGCCTCCGAATGCGTCACCGCCGAGCACATCAACTTCATGGCCCGCTTCGCCCGCGGCCTGATCTGCATGCCGATGACCCGCGAGCGCTGCGAGCTGCTCAAGCTGCCACTGATGGCGCCGCGCAACGGCTCCGGTTTCGGCACCAAGTTCACCGTTTCCATCGAGGCCGCCGAGGGTGTGACTACCGGTATCTCGGCTGCCGACCGTGCACGCACCGTGCAGGCCGCTGTCGCCAAGAATGCCGTGGCCGAGGATATCGTCAGCCCCGGCCACATCTTCCCGCTGATGGCCCAGCCCGGCGGCGTGCTGGCCCGTGCGGGGCATACCGAGGCAGCCTGCGACCTGGCGCGCATGGGCGGCTTCGAGCCGAGTGGGGTGATCTGCGAGATCATGAACGACGACGGCACCATGGCCCGTCGTCCGGAGCTGGAGAAGTTCGCCGAGGAGCACGGCCTGAAGATCGGCACCATCGCCGACCTGATCCATTACCGCCTGATCCACGAGCGCACTGTCGAGCGCATCAGCGAGCAGCCGCTGGATACCGAGCTGGGTCAGTTCAATCTGGTGACCTACCGTGACGGCGTCGAGAATACCGCGCACATGGCGCTGACGCTGGGCACCATCTGCGCCGAAGAGCCGACTCTGGTGCGCGTGCACAACATGGACCCGCTGCGCGATCTGTTCATGGTCAACCAGCCGGGGCGCTGGAGCATGCGTGCGGCCATGGCCGAAGTGGCCAAGGCCGGCAGTGGCGTGGTGCTGCTGCTCGGCAACCCGCTGACCGGCCCCGAGCTGCTGGCCCTGGCCAGCCGTCAGCAACCGGCCAATCCCGCGACCTACAGCACGGTGGGCGCCGGTTCGCAGATCCTGCGCGACCTGGGCGTGCGCAAGATGCGTCTGATGAGCTCGCCGATGAAGTTCAACGCGATATCCGGCTTCGACCTCGAGGTTGTAGAATACCTGCCGGCTGACTGAAAACAGCCCAAAAGGGCCAAAGCTGATGATCCTCTCCTGCTTGCGGGAGAGGGTGCCCGAAGGGCGGGTGAGGGCGTTGCGGCCAACGCCGACCCTCTCCCCCGGCCCCTCTCCCATAAATGGGAGAGGGGAGTAAAGCCCGCTCCCCAGGGAGCACGAATCTTATTTTTCGGAGCGCAGAGCGCTCCGGCTCTTTAACCCATGTGAGACCCGTCATGACCCTGAAGACCATCGAAGGTACCTTCATCGCCCCGAAGGGCAAATACGCCCTGGTGGTAGGCCGTTTCAACAGCTTCGTCGTCGAGAGCCTGGTCAGCGGCGCCATCGACGCCCTGGTTCGCCACGGTGTTAGCGAGAGCGACATCACCATCATCCGTGCGCCGGGTGCCTTCGAGATTCCGCTGGTGACCCAGAAGGTCGCTCAGCGTGGCGAATATGCCGCGATCATCGCCCTCGGCGCGGTCATCCGCGGCGGTACTCCGCACTTCGAATACGTCGCCGGCGAGTGCACCAAGGGCCTGGCCCAGGTCTCCATGGAATACGGTGTGCCGGTCGCCTTCGGCGTACTGACCGTCGACTCCATCGAACAAGCCATCGAACGTTCCGGCACCAAGGCGGGTAACAAGGGTGCCGAAGCTGCGCTGTCTGCCCTGGAAATGGTCAGTCTGCTGGCGCAGTTGGAGGCCAAGTGAGCAACTCCGGTAACGGCCAGCCGGCCAAGAAGGGCCCCAGCGGCAAGATTCTCGCCCGCCGCGAGGCCCGTACCCTGGCCATGCAGGCCCTGTACTCCTGGCATATCGCCGGCCAGCCGCTGAACGAGATCGAAGCGCAGTTCCGCGTCGACAACGACTTCAGCAAGGTCGACGGGGCCTACTTCCACGAGATCCTGCACGGCGTGCCGCGGCAGAAGACCGAGCTGGATGCGGCCTTCACGCCGCTGCTCGATCGTCCGCTGGAAGAGATCGATCCGGTCGAACTGGCGATCCTGCGTCTGTCCACCTACGAGCTGAAGAACCGCGTCGACGTCCCCTACAAGGTGGTGATCAACGAAGGTATCGAGTTGGCCAAGGTGTTCGGCGCTACCGACGGGCACAAGTTCGTCAACGGCATCCTCGACAAGCTCGCGCCCACGCTGCGTGCCGCCGAAGTCAACGCCAACAGGCGTTGAGGTCTCTGGGGATGCTCGATTCACGATCTTGCACGCCAGGGCCCGGCTTCTGTCATGCAGGACCGACGTTCGGCAGATCGTCGCTGACCCATGGGTGAGTTCGAGCTGATCCGCCATTACTTCGCTGCCGCCCCCTGTGCTCAGGGCGGCGACGGCGTGGTTCGCGGCATTGGCGACGACTGTGCGCTGCTGGCGTTGCCTGCCGGCGAGCAGTTGGCGGTGTCCACCGATACGCTGGTCGCCGGGGTGCACTTCCCCGAGGCCAGCGATGCCTTTCTCCTTGGCCAGCGTGCGCTGGCTGTCTCTGCCAGCGATCTGGCTGCCATGGGCGCCACGCCGCAGGCCTTTACCCTCGCACTGACATTGCCGAGTGCCAGTGAAACCTGGCTGGCGGAGTTCGCTCGCGGCCTGCAATCGATGGCGCAGAGCTGTTCCCTTGCACTGGTCGGCGGCGATACCACGCGCGGCCCCTTGAGCCTGACGCTGACCGTATTCGGCCGCGTGCCGGTCGGCAAGGCGCTGCTGCGCAGTGGTGCGCAGGTGGGTGATCTGCTCTGTGTCGGTGGCGAACTGGGCGATGCAGCAGGCGCCTTGCCGTTGGTATTGGGGCAGCGCGAGACAACACCTGAAATCAGTGCAGCGCTGCTGGCGCGTTACTGGTCGCCGCAGCCACAGCTGGCCCTGGGCCAGGCCCTGCGTGGCCGGGCCTCGGCCGCGCTGGATATTTCCGACGGCCTGCTTGCCGACTGCGGGCATATCGCCAGGGCTTCGCAGGTCGCCTTGCAGATCGAGCTGGCGCGGATTCCCCTGTCGGCCGCGTTGCGTGCCTTCGCCGGCGAGGAGCAGGCGCGCCTCTGCGCTCTGGGTGGTGGTGACGACTACCGACTGGCCTTCACCCTGCAGCCGGATTTGCTCGCACAGTTGCAAGCCGATTGGCCTGAAGTACGGGTAATCGGCCGCGTGCTGCCCGGCTCTGGGGTACAGTTGCTGGACGCCGCCGGCCAGCCTATCGAGCCGCCGCGTGGCGGCTACCAACATTTCTGACAGGACGGAGCACGCGTGACCGATCACCCCAACCAGGTTCCCGTCGAATACGTACCACCCTCGGTGTGGCGCAACCCCTGGCATTTCATCGCCTTCGGTTTCGGCTCCGGCACCCTGCCCAAGGCACCCGGTACCTGGGGTTCGCTGGTGGCGCTGCCGTTCGTGCCGCTGTGGCAGATGCTGCCGGACTGGGGCTACTGGCTGATGCTCGGCGTGACCATGCTGTTCGGCTTCTGGCTGTGCGGCAAGGTCGCCGACGATCTGCGCGTGCATGACCATGAAGGCATCGTCTGGGACGAGATGGTCGGCATGTGGATCACCCTGTGGCTGGTGCCCGAGGGCTGGGTCTGGTTGCTGCTGGGCTTTCTCATGTTCCGTTTGTTCGACATCGTCAAACCCTGGCCGATTCGCTGGATCGACCGCCACGTACACGGCGGTGTCGGCATCATGCTCGACGATGTTCTCGCCGGGGTCTTCGCCTGGCTGGCCATGCAGGGGCTGATATGGGGATGGAGCAACTATGGAGCCGGACTGGGCTTCTGAGGGGCTGGCGTGCGGATGAAGTGGGTCTGGCTGGGTGTGCTGTTGATGTTCTCTGTGTTGCCTGGCGTCCAGGCGCAGAGCGGTCAGCCGGATGAGATACGCCTGGCCAGCGAGGTGTGGGAGGACTACACGGAAACCGACGGCACGGGGCTGGCGTGGGACATCATGCGCAGAGTATTCGAGCCTGCCGGCGTCCGTCTGGATATCCACAGCGTGCCCTATACCCGCTCCGTAGGGCTGGTGCAGCGTGGCGAGGCCGACGCCTGGGTCGGTTCCTATCGCGACGAGCTGAAGGACGGGGTGTTCTACCCGCAGTATCCCTATGATCGTGATCAGATCGTAGCGCTCAGCCTCAAGGACAAACCGCTGCCCACCCTGGACAACCTCGGCGAGCATCGACTGGTCTGGGTACGAGGTTACAGATATGAGGAATATCTGCCGAATGTGCGCGACTACCGGGAAGTGCAGCGGCGGGCCGGTATTCTTGGCATGCTCGATCTGGGGCATGCCGATTTCTACATCGACGCCCGCCCCGAGGTCGATCAGGTACTGAGCGAGGCGGCCAAGTCTCGGCGATACCGCGTGACGGATCTGACGCAGTTGCCGCTTTATCTCGGCTTTGCCGATACGCCGCGCGGCCGTGCCCTGGCCGACATTTATGACCGGCGCATGGCTGCGCTTGTCGCCAACGGCGAATTGCGGTCGATCTTCGCGCATTGGCCCTATCCCTTCGACTGAGCCGGGAGACTCTTATTCATGCAGCTTCGTCACTGTCTCGCCATGCTGGCGCTGGTGTGTGCGAGTCCTTCCTGGGCGGCTTCTCAGGTGCAGGTTGTCGGCCTGTTTCCCGGCGCGGCGGTGATCAACGTCGATGGTCAGCGCAAGCTGGTTCGCGTCGGTGACACCGGCCCGGATGGCGTGCAGGTGGTCAGTGTCGACAAGCAGGGCGCCGTGTTGCGCATCGATGGTGTCGAGCGCGCCTATCCCATGAGTCGCGAGTACAGCGGTGGTTTCGCCGAACCGGTGAAAAAGCGCCTGAGCATCGCCAAGGGCATTGGCGGTCACTACTGGGTGGCGGGCTCGGTCAATGGCCAGACGGTGCAGTTTCTGGTCGACACCGGGGCCACGTCGGTGGCGCTCAACGACGCCCACGCCAGGCGCCTGGGCATCGACTACCGGGTCAGCGGCCGGCCGCTGCAGGTCAACACTGCCAGCGGCGTGACCCGTGGCTGGCGGGTAATGCTCGACCGGGTCAAGGTCGGCGATCTGGAAGTGCTGGGCGTCGAGGCCGTGGTGCTGGAGGGCGGTGCTCCGCACGAGGCGCTGCTGGGCATGAGCTTCCTCAGTCGGGTGGGGTGGCGCGAGGAGCAGGGGATGCTGGTGCTGGAGTCCAAGCTCTAAGACAGCCATAGACCGTTTCGATACAGATCATCGGCAATTCTGACTGACCGGTGGGCAGGGGCTGCTGATACAATGCTGGCCCTGTTTAGTACTCATTGCTAGGAGTATCCGGTGTCCGTCGTGTTCGTCGCCGCCTCCCAACTGCCCACGCCCTTCGGTGTGTTCACCATGCATGGCTTCCTCGACGAGGCGACCGGCAAGGAACATGTGGCCCTGACCCTCGGTAACGTCGCCGATGGTGCTCCGGTGCTGGGGCGTCTGCACTCCGAATGTCTGACCGGCGATGCCCTGTTCAGCTTGCGCTGCGACTGCGGTGCGCAGCTGCAGGCGGCGCTGCAGGCCATTGCCAACGAGGGCCGCGGCGTATTGCTCTACCTGCGTCAGGAAGGCCGTGGCATCGGCCTGCTGAACAAGATCCGCGCCTATGAGCTGCAGGATGGTGGTGCCGATACCGTCGAGGCCAATGAGCGTCTGGGGTTCCGCGCCGACCAGCGCGAATACTCGATCTGCCTGCCGATGCTCGAGCATCTGGGCATCAACAGCCTCAAGCTGATGACCAACAACCCGCGCAAGGTCAAGGCGCTGGGCGATATGGGCATCGCCGTGGACCATCGGGTTCCACTGCAGATCGCGCATAACCCCTACAACAAGCGCTATCTCGCCACCAAGGCCGGCAAGCTCGGCCATATGCTGGGTAATCAGCATCAGGGCGAGACCGAGGAAAGCCTGTGACCCGAGGCCAGGTGAAACGCCGTCTGGCGTTGGCCTGGTGGCGTCAGCTGGCGGTGGCTCTGGCTCCGGTGTTGGTGTTCAACCTGCTGTTCGGCGGGGGTGGGCACACCGTATTGAGCATGCCGTTGTTCATTGCCGGGCTGGCGTCGATGTTCGTCAGCCTGCCGCTGTTCTCCGCTTACAAACGGGCGCTGATCGCCACCCAGCACGCACTCGACAGTGACCAGGAACCGGCCGCCTGGCTGGAACTGGACCGGGTTCGCCTGCGTGCCCTGCTGGGCGCCGCCGCACCGGCCTGGGTTGGCGCGCTGGCGGTGTTTGCCGGGCTCGAGGCAATCCCCCTGGTGCTGCTGGCGCTGTCCAGCGTCGTGCTGCACTGCCTCTATCGCATTCCCCGCCAGCTGGGCTGATGCGCGCGCTGCTACTGGTACTGTCCCTGCTGGCGATGCCGCTGATGGCCGCGGAACGGGTGGTCAGCCTGGCGCCTTCGCTGAGTGAAATCCTCCTCGATCTGGACGCTGGCGATCTGCTGGTCGGTGTGTTCGAGGGCGATGCCGTGCCGCAAGAACTGAGTCGTCTGCCACGGGTCGGTCGGCATGGCCAGATCGAATTCGAGCGTCTGCTACAGCTTGATCCGGATCTGGTGCTGGCCGTGCCCGGCAGTGTGCCGCCGGCCCAGCTGGCGCAATTGCGCCGCCTCGGTATAGCCGTGCTGCTGGTCGGACCAAGTCGGCTCGAACAGATGCCCGATTCATTCATGTTGATTGCCGAGCAGGTCGGCCGTCGCGAACAGGGACAGCGTCTGGCCGATGACTTCGCGAGGACAGTGGCCGCGTTGCGCAGCCGCTACCATCGGGACCGCCCGTTGGAGGTGTTCTATCAGATCTGGCATCAGCCGCTGTACACCATCGGTGCAGGGCAGCTGCTCGGCGATGCCCTGGCCGTCTGCGGCGCGCGTAATCTGTTTGCCGACCTGCCGCAGCCGGCGCCGCAGGTGAGTATCGAGGCGGTGCTGGCGCGCGATCCGCAAGTGATTCTGGGCGGCAGTGATGCAGAGCTCGATGGCTGGCAGAGCTGGCCGCAACTGCGTGCAGTACAGCTGGATCAGGTATGGCCCGTGCCGGATAGCGGACTGGAACGGCCGAGTTTCAGGATGCTGGGGGCGCTGCAGCGCTTGTGTGAAAGCCTGGCTCGAGCCCGGTAAGCGCTGTCCAAGCAGCGCGGCGGGTGCCGGGCTGCTTGGCGGCAGATCAGAACTGCGGCGTCCAGGTGACCGAGAACAGGGCGGTGCGGCCTTCCTCGCGATAATCATGGACGTCCGGGGACGGCCACACCGTGTACTGGGCGCGGGTGTAGTCCTTGTCCAGCAGGTTATCGACTTTTAGAGCCAGCTCCACTTCTTCGCTGGCCTGCCAGCTGCCGCGCACCGCTAGAAGGCCGTAGCCGGCGAGTTCCCGCTCGTTGTCGGTATCGTCATAGGAGCTGCTGATCGCCTGCCAGCCGGCTCCAACCGAGAACGCGCCGAACTGGCGGTCAAGGTCCAGGCTCAGGGTACGACGGGCGCGACGGTTGAGGGTATGGCCGGTTTCGACGTCGCGTGGATCGGTCAGTGACACCCCCAGATTGGACTCCCAGTCGCCCAGTCGCTGCTGCAGCGAGGCCTCGAAGCCATTGATGCGGGCGCGGTCGAGGTTCTGCATCGTCCAAGTGCTATCGGCGACGATGGCGTTGTCGATCTTGGTTCGATACAGAGAAACCTCGAGGCGCGTCTCTTCGGCCAGTTGGCTGCGCCATTGCAATTCGACGCTCTTGGACTCCTCCGGCTGCAGATCCGGGTTGGCGCCCCAGCCGGCCGGGGCGTAGATGTCCTGGAAGGCCGGTGCGCGGAAGCCGGTCGCGTAGGACAGGATCAGGTCGTTGTCGAGATTGATGTGCCAGGTCAGCGCCCCATTGAAAGTGTCATGGTTGCCGAACTGCTGGTTGCGGTCCTGGCGTGCGCCCAGCTCCGTGGAGAACAGCTCGCCGTTGTAGCGATGCTGCAGCAGCAGACCGCGGTTCCAGCGGTTGTCCTGGCTGTAGGCATTGTTGCTGTGCAGCCTGTCTTCCAGCCAGTCGGCGCCGACCAGCACGGAGTGGCGCTCGTCCAACTCCAGCGTGTTGAGCCAGGAAACCGAGTCGCGGTAGGTGTGATTGTGGCGGCTATTGCGGGTGTCGTCGTAGGCTGTCCGGTAGCGGTTTTCGCTGTGGCCGAGTTCCACCCGACTGTTCCAGCTGTCGGTCAGTTGTGCATCGACATGGAAGGCCTGGCTGCTGACCTGGAAGTCCTGGTAGGGGTAGCCCCCGCCGCTGTCGTTATCGAACTCTACCTCGCCGCGTTGTTCCAGCAGGCTGAGACCCAGACTTAGCTGTTGGCTGAGACGGTGGCTGAGGTTCAGGCTCAGGGCATTGTTGCGGTAGGCATCGTGATCCTGGTCAGAGCCTGCATTGGCATGTGTCGAGCGGTTGATGCCCTGGGTGTCCGAGCTGCTGGCGTTGAGGCTGAAACGGGTGTCGTCATCGGCCAGCGCCAGGCCTGCGCTACGCTCCCAGTTCTGCCGGCTGCCATAACCGAGGCGTACATGGCCGCTGCGCTGTCCGGCTTCCGCACGGCGGGTGAATATCTGAATCACGCCACCGACTGCGTCGGCGCCATACAGCGTCGAACGCGGCCCGCGGAGGATTTCCACGCGTTCGATCTGGTCGATGCTCAGCCACTCCAGAAACGGGGTGCCGGAGGAGGCGTCGGCGATGCGCTGGCCGTCGACCAGCACCACGTTCTGCGCGGTCTTGGTGCCGCGAATGAACAGGCTGGTGAGGCTGCCGCGACCGCCGCTTTGCACCACTTGCACGCCGGGGGCGCGCTGCAGGAGATCCAGCACGCTGCTGGGCTGCAGACGCTCGATGTCAGCCCGGGTGAATACGCTGCTGGCCACCGTGGTGGCGCTGCGCGATTCGACCTCGCGGTTGGCGGTGATCAGAGTGTCCTGGAGTTTCAGCGCGTCATCGCGCGACGGCGTATCGGCCAGGGCGAAGCCAGGCGCCAGGGCGACAGCCAGGGCAAGGCGGGACAGTTTCATCAGGGATCCTCAAAAGAGTCATGTACTTTTGAGGAGGGCAGGAGCAAGCGCACGCGAGGGCACGCTTGACGGTGATGCCCTCCGCAACACCAGTCGGTTCCAGTCGGCCGGTCTCCGGACTCATGACCTCAGCCGCGCCACCTTCCCAGGTCGAACCCAGTGGTAATACGGGGGCTGTGCCTTCTGCAGAAGGCGGTCATTTACCGTTGCGGGGGCAGTGCCGGAATGGCCCGGGTGGGCGTCACCGGCTTCCCGTTTAACGCAAGAACTTGCGCACCGATAGGAAAACCCGCGCACCTTAGCCGCAGACGGGCGCTGGCGCAACGCCTGCTAGAGGACGATCAGCTTGGCGTGAGGTACCGGACAGGCGAAGGCCTGCTCCAGTGTCAGGCCGGAAAACTGGTGCCAGAGCACGCGGATCGGGCCTGCGTGGGTAATTAGCAGATGATCGCCTGCTGGAAAACCGGCAATGCATTCATCCACACGTGAAATTAATTCAGCTAGCGATTCGCCGTGAGGCGGCGCTACGGTCTGCCAGTGATCACCCCAGTGCCGCGCCTCGGGTCCGTCCAGCTCCGCCCAGCTTTTGCCTTCCCAGGCGCCGAAGTTCAGCTCCATCAGCCGCGCGTCGAGATTGACGCGCATGTCCAGTGCCTGTGCCAGCTGCACGCAACGCGCACTGGGGCTGCACAGCACCGGCGGCAGCTGGGCGCCGAAGGTCTGCACCAACTGGCGCTTCAGGGCGGCGGCTTCGTCGGCAAAGCTGGCGGCCAGGGGCACGTCACTCTGCCCGTAGCACAGGCCGCTGGCCGCCACGCGGCTGTGGCGTACTAGATAAAGCGGCACAGGGCCAAGACCGCGAGGAGGAACGTCAGCTCCGAAAGCTGCTGCAGCGCGCCCAGGCAGTCGCCGGTGAAGCCGCCGATCCACTTGCGCAGCCAGCGGGCGAACCACAGGCGCAGCAGCACCAGCGGCAGCAGTGCCAGCCAGAACAGCGGCGGCAGCTCGATGAACAGGAACGGCAACAGGGCCAGGGCGATGGCGAGGGCAAAGCCGCCGAGGCTGATCTCGATGGCCAACGGTTTGGCCTTGCCCTCGGGGCGGGCGTAGGGCTCGTTGAGCATCATGCTGGCGGCATTGATGCGACTGACCGTATGCGCCAATACCAGCACCGGTAGCAGGAACTGCGCCGGCAGCGACCACAGCAGCAGGAACTTGCCGGCCAGCGCGCTGACCAGCGCCGCCGCGCCATAGGTGCCCAGGCGCGAGTCGTGCATGATGGTGAGGATGCGCTCGCGCTCCCAGCCACCGCCCATGCCGTCCATGCAGTCGGCCAGGCCGTCCTCGTGGAAGCAGCCGGTCAGCAGTAGGCCAAACACCATGGAAATACAGATCGCCACCGGCATCGGCCAGAGCAGCCCGGCGCCCCACAGCACCAGAGCGCAGAGACCGCCGATCAGGCTGCCGATCAGCGGGAAGTAGATTGCCGCATGGTTCAGCTCGGTCTCGGAGTAGGGCACGGCGGCCGGAATCGGAATGCGTGTGAAGAACTGCAGCGACAGCAAAAAACGATCGCTTTCACGGCGTAACCACGAGCGCTGATCCATCAGCTGACCTTGTCGCCGGTCACGCCGGCCTCATCGAACGAACTCATCTCGGTGAGGAACGCGCAGGCCGACTCCAGCAGCGGATAGGCCAGCACTGCACCGCTGCCTTCGCCCAGGCGCAGATTCAATTGCAGCAGCGGCGTAGCGCCCAAGTGCGCCAACAGCAAGGGGTGGCCGCCCTCGTCGGAGCGGTGGCCAAATACCGCGTAATCACGCACCGCCGGGGCGATGTGGATGGCGGCCAGCAGTGCGGCAGTGGCGATAAAACCGTCGATGATGATCAGCGCGCCTTGTTCCGCGGCGCCCAGCATGGCGCCGGTCATCATCACCACCTCCAGGCCGCCGACTTCGCGCAGTGCCTGCTGTACGCTATACGGTCCCGGCCCGACCCGCTGCATCACCGCCTTGAGGATCGCCAGCTTGCGTTGCAGCCCGCCGTCATCCAGGCCGGTGCCGCGGCCGGTGCAGGCCGCCAGGTCGATGCCGGCCAGCATATGCGCCAGCAGGCTGGCGCAGGAGGTGTTGCCGATGCCCATCTCGCCGAAGGCCAGCACATTGCTGCCCTTGGCCACTTCCTCATGGGCCAGGCGCCGGCCCGTGGCCAGGCATGCGTTGACCTGCGCATCGCTTAGCGCTGCCTCATGCAGGGCATTGCGCGAGCCGAAGGCGACTTTCTCGTGGCGCAGCGGCAGGTCGGCGGCAAAGGTGGAATTGACCCCGGCATCGACCACCTGCAGGGCAAAGCCATGCTGGCGGGCAAAGACATTGGTGGCCGCACCGCCAGCGAGAAAGTTATGCACCATCTGTACGGTGACTTCGGCCGGGTACGCGCTGACTCCGGCCTGGGCCAGGCCATGGTCGGCGGCGAAGATGCTCAGGCTGGGACGCGACAGTTTGGGCGTCAGGCTTTGCTGGATCAGGCCGATCTGCAGGGCCAGGATTTCCAGCGATCCCAGAGCGCCGAGCGGCTTGGTTTTGTGGTCGATCTTGTGGCGCAGCGTCGCAGCCAGCTGTTGCGGCACCGGCGCGACGGAGAATTCAGGGCAATCGGACATGTTCACACTTTGGGTAGGATGGCCGGGCGGCCGGAAGGCGCCGCCAGCCGGCGGCGTGCAGCGCGGCTGGCACCATAGAGATCTGCGTCGCGAAGCACAAGCGCCTGTGGTTCAGCTCCGCGCCGGCTGGCTAAGGCGGCTGGCGGTCTTGTGCAGATCGAGGACGCGCTGGGCCAGGGCCTGGGCGATATCGAGGGTTTCGTCGGCGCTGCGCCGGGTCACCACGGCCGCGTCGCTGATCGCCTGGGCCTGCCGGGTTACCGCGTTGACCTGGGCCAGTTGGCTCTGCATGGTCTGGCTCAACTGACCCTGGCGCTGCTGCATGGCCTGCACCTGATCCTCGATACGCGCCAGTGCCTCGGTGGCTTCGCCGGCGCGGTCGACGCTGGCATGCGCCGCCTGCTGGCAACTGAGCATGCTCTCCAGCGCGTTCCGGGTCTGCTGGCGCACGCCGCTCAGAGTCTGGGTGATTTCCTCGGTGGCGCCGGCGGTACGCTGGGCCAGGCTGCGGACTTCCTCGGCGACCACCGCAAAACCACGGCCGCTTTCACCGGCGCGGGCGGCCTCGATGGCGGCGTTAAGCGCGAGCAAATTGGTCTGATCGGCGATGGCATGGATTGCCTCGCTGATGTGCTGAATGGCCTCCGCCTGACGACTGAGCGCCTCGAGGCTGGCACTGGCCTGCTCGATGCGCGCAGCCAGCTGGCTGACATCGCTGGCGTTATGTCTGACCGCGGTGTTGCCCTGTTGGCTGAGGGCCAGGGCCTGGCGTGAGGCCTGTTCGCTATCGAGGATATGCTCGGTGGCCAGGCTGATGCTTTGGTTCGACTCGAGCATCGACTGCGCGGTGTGCTGCGCCGCAGCAAGGCCGCTGCCGGCGCTGCGGCTGGCCTCGTGGGAGATGTGCATCAGCCGTTCGGAGGTGCTGTGCAGAGCCTGACCGGCACTGAGGATGCCCTGCATGGTGACGTCCATCTTGTCGACGAAGCTGTTGACCCAGCCGGCCAGCGCGCCGGATTCGTCATGGCGAAACTGTTCCATGGCCAGGCGACTGCTCAGCGGTGCGCCGCACTCGGCGGTGTCGAGGAAAAAGTCGGACAGGGCCTGCAGTTTGCGTGAACGCGGGCGCAGACTGAACGCCCAGTACGCCAGTAGTCCGGCGCCGGCGGCAACCGCGCTGAGCGGGTTGGCCAGCTCCGCGGCCTGTTGCTGCAGCGTCCAGTGCAGAGCGCCGAGCGCCGCCAGACCGAGGCCGGCGTGGCTGAGCAGGGTGTAGCTGAGGCTGCGTTGGCGATACACCTCTTCCAGGTCACCCTCGCACATCAGCCCCCACTTGTCCGGCGAACCTGGCAATTGCAGGGTCAGACCAGCACCTACCACCGGCACGTAGCGGTAGTCCGGGTAGCCGGGGTAAAGCACGAACAGGTTGCGCCCGCTGGCGATGGTTTCGCGTATGCCCGGGTGCAGTTGCTGGTTCGCCGGATTGGTGAAACGAATTTCAAATTCTGTGTGCTGGCGCACACTTATGGTGCCATAAGGGGTCTTGATGCCCTGTTTCAGGTTGTCGCCACCGCTGAAGGTGCTGTCCTCGAAGCGCGAGCGTGACAGGGCGGTGCCGGAGGCGATACTCGGGTCGAACTGGCTGTCGACCATGAACAGGTAGTTGTCGCCCGAGTCGCGGTAGACGTGGCCGGCCTCGCGCTGGATCAGGTCGCTCATCACGTCGTTGGGGATGCGTGCGCACAGGCAGCCGAGCACCTTGCCCTCGTGCAGCACCGGTTGATGGAACATCAGCGTCACGGCGTCGTGGAACTTCGAGGTGGTTGGCCCCAGTTGCTGGGTAAGCGGGTCGACATAGGGGCCCAGCAGGAACTGGCCGGCCAGGCCGCGCCGCAGCGCCTCTGGCGGATGGCGCTGGCCACCGCGTGGTGCGTGGCTGGAGGCAAGGATGCTGCCGTCGGGATCGACCACGAAAAGCTCGGAAACTTCCGGCTGATACTGACGAATCTGGTTCAGTTGAGCTGAACTGGGCGGCCAGTTCAGGCTGCAGCTTGCGGCGATCAGCTGCAGTGACTGCCAATGCTGCAGGGTCCAGTTGATCAGCAGATCGACGCGGGTTTGTGCCAGCCCGCTGAAGGTTTTTTCGATGCGCTCGAGCTGGCTGCGATTGCAGCGAAACGACCAGCGCATCCTCAGCTTGCCGGTACGGCCAAACCAGGGCAGCCAGTGTCGCTCATGCGGCTGCAGATGCATGTCGTTGCTCAGTAATGCCATGTTGATGCCCCATCACATCGCGCCGCCAGGTGCTGCGCGAAAAAGGCCCGGTGTGAAGCAAATACCGGGCCGGGGAGCGAAGCATCAGCTGGACAGTAGTGTCAGACGGGTGCGGATGGCGGCTTCGATACCGGCTTCGTCGAGGCCGCATTCGGCGAGCATCTGGCTCGGTTTGGCGTGCTCGACGTAGTAGTCGGGCAGCCCCAGGTGCAGCAGCGGCTTGACGATGTTCTCGGCGGCGAGAAATTCGCTGACCGCGCTGCCGGCACCGCCCATCACGGTGTTTTCCTCGATGGTCACCAGCAGCTCATGGCTGCCGGCCAGTTCGCGCAGCAGGGCTTCGTCCAGTGGTTTTACGAAGCGCATGTCAACCACGGTAGCGTCCAGCGTCTCGCCGACGCGCAGGGCTTCGGCCAGTTGTACGCCGAAGACCAGCAACGCAATCTTCTGGCCCTGGCGGCGGACCATGGCCTTGCCGATCTCCAGCGGTTGCAGGCCCGGTTCGAGCGGCGCATTGGGGCCGGTGCCGCGCGGATAGCGCACGGCGGCCGGGCCGTCGAACAGGTGGCCGGTGGTGAGCATGCGGCGCATCTCGTTCTCGTCACTCGGGGTCATCACCAGCATGCCGGGGATGCAGCGCAGGTATGACAGGTCGAAGCTGCCAGCGTGAGTCGGGCCGTCTTCGCCGACCAGGCCGGCGCGGTCGATGGCGAACAGCACGTCGAGGTGCTGCACGGCGACATCGTGGATCAGCTGGTCATAGGCGCGCTGGAGGAAGGTGGAGTAGATCGCCACCACCGGCTTGGCACCTTCGCAGGCCATGCCGGCCGCCAGGGTCACGGCGTGCTGCTCGGCAATCGCCACGTCGAAGTAACGATCGGGGAAGCGTTCGCTGAAGGCTACGAGATCAGAGCCTTCCTTCATCGCCGGGGTGATGCCGACCAGGCGTGGGTCCTGCTCGGCCATGTCACACAGCCACTGGCCGAACACGTTGGAGTATTTCGGGCCACTCGGCTTCTTCGGCGCGGCGACCGGGGTCACCGGCTCCAGCTTGGTGATGGCGTGATAGCCGATCGGGTCGGCCTCGGCCGGGGCGAAGCCCTTGCCCTTCTTGGTCACCACATGGAGGAACTGCGGGCCCTCCAGGTCGCGCATATTGCGTAATGTAGCAAGCAGCGTTGGCAGGTCGTGGCCGTCGATGGGGCCGACGTAGTTCCAGCCCAGTTCCTCGAACAGGGTGCCGGGCACCAGCATGCCCTTGGCGTGCTCCTCGACCTTGCGCGCTATTTCCCAGGCGCCCGGCAGGCGCGAGAGGATCTTCTTGCTGCCCTCGCGCATGCTGGCGTAGGTGCGGCTGGAGATGATCTTGGCCAGGTAGTTGGACAGGCCGCCGACATTCTTGGAAATCGACATGTCGTTGTCGTTGAGGATCACCAGCATGTTGGCGCCGACGTCGGTGGCATGGTTGAGCGCCTCGAAGGCCATGCCGGCGGTCAGGGCGCCGTCGCCGATCACGGCCACGCTCTTGCGTTTCTCGCCTTTCAGACGGGCGGCGATGGCCATGCCCAGGGCTGCGCTGATGCTGGTGCTGGAGTGGCCGACGCCGAAGGTGTCGTACTCGCTCTCGCTGCGCCGCGGAAAGGCGGCCAGGCCGTCCTTCTGGCGCAGGGTGCCCATGCGCTCGCGACGGCCGGTGAGGATCTTGTGTGGGTAGGCCTGGTGGCCGACGTCCCACACCAGGCGGTCGTCGGGGGTGTCGAAGACGTAGTGCAGGGCAATGGTCAGCTCGATCACGCCTAGGCCGGCACCGAAGTGCCCGCCGCTCTGGCCCACGCTGTAGAGCAGGTACTGGCGCAGTTCGTCGGCGAGTGTTTCCAGGTCCGCTTCGGCCAGGCGGCGCAGTTCGTCGGGCGTGCTGGCGCTGTCAAGCAGCGGCGTCAACGGGCGCTCGCGGGGGATCTCGTGGAAAGTGGTCGGCATCAGGCGAATCGTTATAGGCGTAAAAGATGCGGCAGTTTACCTGATGCCGGGAAAACAGCCCAATCTGCTGACCACATCGGCGTCACCGGTAGTTTCTTGCGAGGAAATCCAGCAGCAGGGCGCTTACCCGTTCGCCGCATTCGCCCTGCAGCCAGTGGCCTGCACCGGACAGGTCGTGGCGTTCCAGGCGTGGCACCTTCTCGCCCATGCGCTTGAGCGTCGGCGCCTCGAAGCGGCCCACCGGGTCATTCTCGCCGAGCAGGAACAGCGTCGGCTGCTCCACCTGCAGACCGGCCAGATGTTCGGTGCGCTGCCAGTTGCGCTCGAAGTTGCGGTACCAGTTCAGCGCGCCGCGGAAGCCGTGGCGCTCGAAGGTTCGCAGGTAGTGGGCGAACATCGTCTCGCTGCACCAGGGCGGCAGTGGCAGGTCATCCGGCATGCCGTCGAACAGCCGCGCATCGGCCGGTTTGTCCGTCGCCAGCAGGGCATCGCCCAGACCGCCGAGCAGCAGGCGCAGACTGCGGCCGATGTCTGCGTCCAGTTCGGCTTCGGCCACGCCTGGCTGCTGGAAGTAGAGGATGTAGTGGAAGCGCCCGGAATAGGCCTCACGCATCATCTCGATGGCCGGGCGTTTCGGCCGGCCGCCGAAGGGTACCGACAGTGCGCCGAGCGCCCTGACCCGCTCAGGCTCCAGCAGCGCCAGGTTCCAGGCCACCGGCGCGCCCCAGTCGTGGCCGACCACCGCGACCTCGTGCTGGCCAAGCATGTCCATCGCCGCCTGGATATCACCACACAGGCTGAGCAGGTCATAGTCTGCCGGATCAGTCGGTGCGCTGCTGGCGCCATAGCCGCGCATCTCCGGGGCGAACACGCGGTAGCCGGCGGCGGCCAACGCTTCGATCTGCGGGTGCCAGGCGTACCAGCATTCGGGAAAGCCATGCAGCAGCCACACCGGTTTGCCGTGCTCGGGGCCGGTGCTGTACAGGCTGAGTTCGATGCCATTGACGGCGAGCAGGCGGTGATCGATATGCATGGAGATGTCCTTACCAGGTGTCGACGAAAGGACGTTTCTTGCCGTCGCGCCTCGGCGGACGCGGCGCCGCGTTGAGGCCGCGCAACAGCCAGGCGCGGCTGTCGGCCGGGTCGATCACGGCGTCGATCTCAAGATAGCTGGCCATGTTCAGCGCCTTGCCGTTGTCATAGGCCTTGGTCACCAGCTTGTCGAACAGTGCCTGACGTGCGGCATCGTCCGGCTGTGCTGCCAGCTCCTTGGCAAAGCCCAGGCGTACCGCGCCTTCCAGTCCCATGGCACCGAATTCGCCACTGGGCCAGGCGGCGGTGAACAGCGGCGAATGGAAGCTGCCGGCCGCCATGGCCTGGGCGCCGAGGCCGTAGCCCTTGCGCAGCACCAGGGTGAAGAAGGGCACCGTGAGGCTGGCGGCGCTGACGAACAGACGCGAGACGTGGCGCACCGTGGCCTGCTGCTCGGCTTGCGGGCCGACCATGAAGCCGGGGGTGTCGCACAGCGAGACGATGGGCAGGTCATGGGCTTCGCACAGTTGCAGGAAGCGTGCGGCCTTGTCGCCGGCCACGGCATCGATGGCGCCGCCCAGGTGCGCGGGGTTGTTGGCGATCAGACCGAAGGGTTTGCCCTCAATGCGGATCAGCGCGGTGACCAGGCCGGGGGCGAACTGGCGGCGCAGTTCCAGCACGCTGCCGTGATCGGCCAGCAGTTCGATCACCTGGCGGATGTCGTACACGCGCAGGCGATTTTCCGGGATCACATGGCGCAGCTCGCGGGGATCGCTGCATTGCCAGTCGCTTACCGCGCCCTGGAAATAGCCCATGTACTGCTTGGCCACAGCGACCGCTGCGGCTTCGTCTTCCACCAGTACGTCGATCACCCCGTTGGGGCTCTGCACACTGGTCGGGCCGACCTGCTCGGGGGTGAAACTGCCGAGGCCGCCGCCTTCGATCATCGCCGGGCCGGCCATACCGATGCTGGCGTTACGAGTGGCGATGATCACGTCACAGCAACCGAGCAGCGCGGCGTTGCCGGCGAAGCAGCGGCCGGAGACCACACCCACCGTCGGCACCAGGCCGGAGAGTTTGGCCATGGCGACGAAGGTGTGGCAGTCCAGCCCGGCCACGCCGACGAAATCGGTATCGCCCGGTCGGCCGCCGCCGCCTTCGGCGAACAGCACGACCGGGAGGCGCCATTGTTCGGCCAGGGCCAGCATGCGATCGGTCTTCTTGTGGTTCATCACGCCCTGGGTGCCGGCGAATACCGTGTAGTCGTAGGCGATGGCCATGCAGCGTGCGGCCTCGGCGCCGAAGCTCGCGGCGTTCACCGTGCCGATACCGGCGACCAGGCCGTCGGCCGGACTCAGCTCCAGCAATTCCTCTGGCGAGCGGCGACGGCGCTGAGCGGCCAGAGCCATGGCGCCGTATTCGATAAAACTGCCGTCATCGAGCAGGTCCGCGAGGTTCTCCCGCACCGTGCGCTGGCCGGTCCTGCGCCTTTTCGCCACGGCGTCGGGACGGTGCGCATCGGTCAGGCGGGCATGGCGCTCGAGCACTTCGGCCAGATCGGCGCGGATATGCGCCAGGTCGACCGCCTGCTCGCCGTGGGCGTCGAGGCCGTCCACCTCGGCCGGCTGCAGAAATGCCAGCGCCTGGCCCTCACCGATGGCGTCACCAGGGGCCACGGCCAGCACACGGACGATACCGCTGTGCTCGGCCATGACCTCGAATTCCATCTTCATTGCCTCCAGTACGGCGATGCGCTGGCCTGCGGCCACGGCGTCACCCTCGGCGACCTCCAGGCTGACCAGCACACCAGCGCTGGGTGCGCTCAGGGCCAGAGTGCCGGGCGGAGCATCGACAATGGCCTTGGCGCTTTGCAGGGTGGCGTCAGCGGCGAAGTAACGGTGCGGGTGAGCCTGTTCACGCGCCGCCAGCAGGCTGTCCAGATGGCGCTCGACGTAGGTGGTGTCGACCTGATTGGCGATCACCGCCTCGCTTTGCAGCAGGTTCTGCAGCAGGTGCAGGTTGCTCGCCACACCGTCGAGGCGGAACTCGCACAGCCCCCGGTAGGCACGGCGCAGGGCGCCGGGGTAGTCGCTGGCGCTGGCGATCAGCTTGGCGATCAGCGAGTCGTACGCCGGACTGACGACGTAGCCGGCATAGCCGCAGCCATCCACACGCAGGCCGGGGCCGGAGGGCGGTTGGTAGGCGCCGAGCACGCCGCTGGCCGGGCGCGCGCTGCCATCGGCGAGCAGGGTTTCCAGGTTCAAGCGCACCTGCACGGCATAGCCCTTGGTCGCGGGCGGTGTGAGCAGGTTCAGCTCGGCCAGGCTTTTGCCGGCGGCCAGGTGCAGTTGCGTGTGCAGCAGGTCGACGCCGGTGACCTGCTCGGTGACGGTGTGCTCCACCTGCACGCGCGGGTTGGCCTCCATGAAGTAGAAGCGTCCCGGCTGGTCGAGGTCGAGTAGAAACTCGAAGGTGCCGATACCTTGGTAGCGCACCTCGGTGGCCAGGCGCAGGGCGCTGGCGATGATGGCGTCACGGGTGGCCGCATCCAGATCGGGGCTGGGCGCGATTTCCACCAGCTTCTGGTGGCGGCGTTGCAGGCTGCAGTCACGTTCCCACAGGTGGCTGACTGTGCCGCTGCCGTCACCGAGCACCTGCACTTCGATATGTCGGGCGCGGCACACGCGCTTTTCCACGTACAACGCGTCACTGCCGAAGGCGCCCTGGGCCTCGGAGGCGCAGCGGGCGAAAGCCTCGGCCAGTTGCGCCGGCTCGTCCACCGCACGCATGCCGCGCCCGCCGCCACCAGCCAGGGCCTTGATCATCACGCTGCCGTGTGCGGCGAGAAAGGCGGCGGCCTGCTCCAGCGTCACCGCCTGGTTG
The DNA here is from genome assembly GCF_025837155.1 of Pseudomonas sp. Z8(2022). Taxonomy (NCBI): domain Bacteria; kingdom Pseudomonadati; phylum Pseudomonadota; class Gammaproteobacteria; order Pseudomonadales; family Pseudomonadaceae; genus Pseudomonas; species Pseudomonas sp. Z8(2022). The sequence continues at coordinate 724,555 of NZ_CP107549.1, forward strand.
ATGCCGGGCACCAGGGGGACGCCGCAGCGTTCGGCGAGATCGCGGGCGGCGGCCTTGTCGCCGAACAGTTGCAGTGTCTCGGGCGTGGGGCCGACGAAGGTCAGCCCAGCGGCCTGGCAACGGCGGGCGAACTCGGCGTTCTCGGCGAGAAAACCGTAGCCGGGGTGGACGGCCGTGCAGCCTTGTTCACGAGCAATGGCGATCAGCTGATCCATATCCAGATAGGCCGCGACTCCGCGACCGGCCAGCGCCACGGCCAGGTCGGCCTTGCGCGTATGCAGGCAGGCGTTGTCGTCTTCGGCGAATACCGCCACCGAGCGAATACCGAGATCTGCACAGGCCTGGGCGATACGAATTGCTATCTCGCCACGGTTGGCGATCAGCAGGGCGGGGAAGGGCATGGCGGCTCCTGACGTCTTGTCGTTATGGAGCCCATCTTAGGTGGCTGGCTGCCTGGGTAAAGCAAGCCTTATGTGGCGATCATGCCGATATAGATGCAAATGATGATGGCGTGCGCTGCGGCGACAGCCGCTCCCACAAGCGTTATCTGCGGTCGCTAGCTGCGTCGTTCGACTATATAGCGCGCCAGTTCACGCAGTGGTTCTGCGCTGTTGCCGAACGGACGCAGCACGTGCAGGGCCTGATCGCGCAGTTCCAGGGCGTAGTCCTTGGCCGCGTCGAGGCCGAGCAGGGCGGGGTAGGTGGGTTTGTCGTGGGCTTCGTCCTTGCCCTGGGTCTTGCCCAGGGTGGCGGTATCGCTCTCCACGTCGAGAATGTCGTCCTGCACCTGGAAGGCCAGGCCGATGGCGCGGGCGTATTGCAGCAGCGCCTTGCGCGCCAGTTCGTCGGGGTTGCCGCTGGCCAGGGCGCCGAGCACGACGCTGGCCTCGATCAGGGCGCCGGTCTTGTGCCGGTGCATGACTTCCAGCGCCTGCTGGTCGAGCTGCAGGCCCACCGAACCGAGGTCGATGGCCTGGCCGCCGACCATGCCCGCCGGGCCTGCAGCCTGGCTCAGCAGTTCGATCATCTGCAGGCGCGTCTCCGCCTCCTGCGGGTTGCGGCGACGGTCGGCGAGCACCTCGAACGCCAGGCTCTGCAGCGCGTCGCCGGCGAGTATGGCGCTGGCTTCGTCGAAGGCCTTGTGCGTGGTCGGCTGACCACGGCGCAGGTCGTCGTCGTCCATCGCCGGCAGGTCGTCATGCACCAGTGAATAGGCATGGATCAGCTCCACCGCACAGGCGGCTCCGTCGGCACGCTCGATATCGCCCTCCAGCGCTTCGCAGGCGGCGTAGACCAGCAGCGGACGCACGCGTTTGCCGCCATTCATGACGCTGTAGCGCATGGCCTGGTAGAGCCGTTCGAGTTCTGTGCGTGGGGGCTGGAACAGGGTGTCCAGGGCAGCGTCGACGCGGTTCTGGCAGCGCTTCTGGTACGCCGCGATCATGCCGTTTCGTCCGAGTCGAAGGGCGCTGTCTGCAGTTCGCCATCGCGCTCCAGCAGGATCTGCACCTTCTGCTCCGCCTGGGCCAGGGCGGCCTGGCATTCGCGGGTCAGACCGATGCCCTGCTCGAAGGCGGTCAGCGAGTCTTCCAGCGACAGCTCGCCGCTCTCCATGCGCTCGACCAGCGTCTGCAATTCGGCGAGGGAGTGTTCGAAGTCGGGAGCGGCTTTCTTGCGGGCCATGGCGGCGAGTCTCGGGCTGCTTGGAAACCGCGCGACACTAGCAGAGCCAGGCCTTTCGGGCAAATCAGCGGGTCATGTCAGGCTGCGAAATAGGTGCTCCAGAAGTAGTACAGGGTCATGCAGCTACCGACCAGAATCACGAAGCTGCGCAGAAGCGTCGGCGGCAGTTTTTCGCCCAGTGCGCCGCCGGCATAACCGCCAATCGTGGCGCCGGTAAGCAGGATGGCCAGTTCGTACCAGCTGACCCGGCCGGCGATGACGAAAGTCAGCGTGGCGATGCTGTAGATCACCGCCGATATCAGGTTCTTCAATGCGTTGGAACGGGCCAGAGGGTGGCCTTCGATGGAGAACGCAGCCAGCTGCAGAATGCCCATGCCGGCGCCGAAATACCCGCCGTAGATCGAAACGCCGATGTGCGCACCCAGCGACAGTGGCGTATGAGGCGGGTGTTCGGATTCCCTGCTCTTGCGCCGCTCCGCCAGCCAGCGTCCCAGCCAGGGACTGGCGGCAAACAGTGCAGTGGCTGCCAGCAGCAGCCAGGGAATCAGCACGCGGAACACATCGTCGCCACCTGCCAGCAGCAGCAGGCCGCCGAGCAGGCCGCCGGCCAGGCCGGCCAGCAGCAGCGGAATCAGGTAACGGCCCAGTGGCCGCAGCGAAGCGCGCGCGGCCCAGGCGCCGGCCAGGCTTGCTGGCCACAGTGCCACGGCATTGGTGGCGTTGGCGGTCACGGGTGGCAGGCCCGCCGCGAGCAGGGCCGGGAAGGAGAAGAAGGTGCCGCCGCCGGCCAGGGCATTCATGCCTCCGGCGGCAAAACCGGCGAGGGCCAACAGCAGCAGATCGAACAGAGTCATCGGTCAGGCTCGCACAAAAAAGGTGCAGCATAGGGCTGACCTTCTGGTCAGCCAAGTGCTACCAAGAGTTAGGTGACATCTTCGCTGGAAGTGGCGTTCGCAAGTGGCGAGGCAGCCCGATGAGGCATATAGTTAGTTGCCTTGCTAATTATGGCGCATCGAGGAACCGATGACCTCCCTTCCGCTGTCAGGCGCCAACCGTCCGCTCACTGGCATTGGGCTCATGCTGGTTGCGACCTTCATGTTCGCCAGCCACGATGCCATGTCCAAATACCTGTCGGGCTTCTACCCGATCATCCTCATCGTCTGGGCGCGCTATCTGATACACACCCTGCTGATGGCCGGAATCTTCCTGCCGCAATCCGGGTTGCGCGTGCTGCGTACCAAGAGCCCCGGTCTGCAGATACTGAGGGCACTATGCCTGCTGGGCGTCAGTCTGCTGTTCACCGCCGGCCTGATGTTCATCCCTCTGGCCGAGGCCACCTCGGTGATCTTTCTTGCGCCCTTGCTGGTCACTGCGCTGTCGGTGCCGCTGCTTGGCGAGCGCGTGAGCCCGGGGCAGTGGGCGGCAGTGATCGTCGGCTTCGTCGGGGTGCTGATCATCGTGCATCCGGGCGGCAGTCTGTTCACGCCTGCAGTACTGTTGCCGCTGAGTGCAGCGTTGTGTTTCAGCTTCTACCAGATCCTCACCCGGCGTCTGAGCGAAGTGGACAGCGCAACCACCAGCAACTTCGTCGCCGGCCTGGTCAATACGCTGGTAATGAGCGTGCTGGTGCCGTTCTTCTGGCAGCTACCCAGTTTCTCGCATGGTCTGATGATGCTGGCGCTGGGCGGCTGCGGCATGGCCGCGCACCTGCTGCTGACCCATGCCTTTCGCCACGCCGCCCCGGCATTGCTGGCGCCTTTCGGGTATGTGCAGATCGTGTTCGCCGGCATGCTTGGCCTGCTGATATTCGCGCACACACCGGACCTGATGACCTTGTCCGGCATTCTCATCATATGCCTCAGCGGTTTGGCAGCGGCCTGGCAGAGTCGTCGCTAGGCGTTTTTTCGTTTGCAGGTGCCCGGGCATGATCCGTTCCTGCAGAGCCTTCCGGGGTTGATCTGCAGGGCCATGTCCAGCGCCTGATGTACTTGGCGCTGGCTGCGTCGAATGTGCCACGGGTTTGCTGCAGGCAATAAAAAAGCCGGCTTGTGGCCGGCTTTTCGGAGGTGTCAGGGCTTACTTCTGATAAGCCGCGACTGCCTTGTTGATCAGGCCGCGGGCTTCTTCAGCGCCGCCCCAGCCTTCTACCTTGACCCACTTGCCCTTCTCGAGATCCTTGTAGTTCTCGAAGAAATGCTTGATCTGCTCGATCAGCAGCGCGGGCAGGTCGGTGTATTCCTGAACGTCCTTGTACAGAACGGTCAGCTTGTCGTGCGGAACGGCAACCAGCTTGGCGTCGCCGCCGGCTTCGTCGCTCATGTGCAGTACGCCCACCGGGCGAGCGCGGATCACCGAACCCGGTGCAACCGGATAAGGGGTCACGACCAGCACGTCGAGGGGGTCGCCGTCGTCAGCCAGGGTATGCGGGATGAAACCGTAGTTGGCCGGATAGAACATCGGGGTGGCCATGAAACGGTCGACCATCAGGCAGTCGGTGTCGTGGTCGATCTCGTATTTGATCGGCGCGTGGTTGGCCGGGATTTCGATGGCGACGTAGATGTCGTTCGGCAGGTCTTTGCCAGCCGGGATCTTGCTGTAGCTCATGGGGTGAACTCCCAGGGAGAGGCCAAAAAAGTGGGGCGCATTATAGGCGTATTCGCATGGCGTTACTACGCCGTTCGAATCAGCCATTGGTCGCGGTTTCGACCGCCCTGTAGTCGGGGTGTTCCGCCTGCAGACGCTGCAGGCGGGCGAGAGTGTCCTGGCGGTAGAACAGTGTCAGCTGCCGGTACACCTCGGGAAAGGCCGCGGCCAGCAGGTCCGGGGCGCTGAAGAAGTATTCGCTGGTCACGGCGAAGAATTCCGCCGGGTCTTCGGCGGCATACGGGTCGATGGCGGTTTCCGCCTCGGGGTTGGCGTCCAGTTCGGCGTTGAGCGCGTCATAGGCACTCTGCATGGCGTGAGCCCAGTCCTGCACGCGCATGTCGCGGTGCAGTGGCGGCAGACCGTTGGCGCTGCCGTCGAGCATGTCCAGCTTGTGCGCCAGTTCGTGAATCACCAGGTTGTAGCCTTCCCAGCCGCCGCTGGACTCGACGCCGGGCCAGGCGAGGATGACCGGGCCCTGTTGCCAGGCTTCGCCGCTGCGGGCATCGTCCCATTCATGCTCGATGCCGCTGGCGTCGCGGTGGCGCTGCGGGCTGACGAAGTCGTCCGGGTAGAGGACGATTTCGTGAAAACCCTGGTACCAGTTCAGATCACCCAGGTGCAACAGCGGCAACTGCGCCTGGGCGGCCAGCAGCAGGCGCTCGACCGGGCCCAGCTCCAGGCCGGACAGGGCAGTCAGGTGCTTGTCATGCAGGAACAGTACGGAGCGTTCGCGCAGTTGCTGCTCTTCACGTGCGTCGAGGCCATCGAGAATGGGCAGGCACCTGCGCACTTCGGCCCAGTGGACGGGATCGACTGGGTTGCGTTCGAGGGTGCGCCGACGGCGCCAGGCCTTGAGTGACCACATCAGGAGTGCTTCGCTAAGGAAAACCCGGCCACCTTAAGTGGGGTGGCCGTTCACGGCAAGCCGGCGTGAGCGCCTGTTCGGGGGCTGCGCGCGTTGGCTGTTCAGTCCCCGTTGATCGGCAGGACGTAGTTCTTGAACTGCTCGTCCTCACGGAAGCCGATGGACTCGTAAACCTTCTGCGCCACCTCGTTGTCGCGGCTGGTGGCTACGCGCATGCGCACGGCGTTGGTGTCCTTGGCCATCTGCTTGGCGGTGTGCAGCAGGCGGTCGGCGACCAGTTGGCGGCGGGCATCCTCGGCCACGTAGATGTCGTTGAGAATCCACACGCGTTTGAGCGAAAGCGAGGAGTAGCTGGGGTAGAGCTGGCAGAAACCGAGCAGCTTGTCTTCATCGTCAGCCAGGGCCAGGTAGATCACCGATTCCTTGCGCCGCAGGCGCTTCTCGAGAAACTTGCGCGACGACTCGGGGTAGGGCAGCTCGTTGTAGAACTCGCGGTACTTGACGAACAGCGGGGTCAACAGGTCCAGGTGCTCCAGGGTGGCTTGGACGATGCGCATGGTGGGCCTCGGCTTCTCTCTGTTATGGGGCAGGAGTGGCGATGCAGCTGTTGTGCCAGCGGTCAGCCGATGCTGCCTCAAAGCCAGTTGAAAGCGCAATCCAAGCAAGCGTTTGATTTGTTGTGAACGGCAACTTGGTCGGCGTGCGTCTGTCTGAGCAGGTCGCAGCAGTCGCCTGACGGGCGCTGTGCTAACCTGCCGCCATCGCTTCATGCCCCTGTGTCGGGCTTTCTCAGAGGTCATCAATGCACATCCACATTCTCGGCATCTGCGGCACCTTCATGGGTTCGCTCGCCGTTCTGGCCAAGGAACTCGGCCACCGCGTCACTGGCTCCGACGCCAATGTCTACCCGCCGATGAGCACCCAGCTCGAGGCGCAGGGCATCGAACTGATGCAGGGTTATGACCCGGCGCACCTGCAGCCGGCACCGGACCTCGTGGTGGTGGGCAACGCCATGAGCCGTGGCAATCCGGCAGTCGAGTATGTATTGAACAAGGGGTTGCCGTACGTTTCCGGTCCGCAGTGGCTGGCCGACCATGTGCTGCAGGGGCGCTGGGTGATGGCGGTGGCCGGCACCCACGGCAAGACCAGCAGCTCCAGCATGCTGGCCTGGGTGCTGGAGCACGCCGGCATGGCGCCGGGCTTTCTGATCGGCGGCGTACCTCAGAACTTCGGTATCTCTGCGCGTCTGGGTGACACGCCGTTCTTCGTGGTCGAGGCCGATGAGTACGACAGCGCCTTCTTCGACAAGCGCAGCAAGTTCGTCCACTACCGTCCGCGTACTGCCATTCTCAACAACCTCGAGTTCGACCATGCCGACATCTTCCCGGACCTGGCCGCCATCGAACGGCAGTTCCATCACCTGGTGCGGATCATCCCCAGCGAGGGCCTGGTCATTCATCCGGCCAGCGAAGCTGCGCTGGCGCGGGTGATCGAGATGGGCTGCTGGACACCGGTGCAGACCACCGGCGAAGGCGGGCAATGGCAGGCGCGCCTGCTCAGCGCCGATGGCTCGCGCTTCGAGGTGAGCTTCGACGGCAAGGTCGAGGGCGTGGTGGACTGGCAACTGACCGGTCAGCACAATGTCGCCAACGCTCTGGCGGTGCTGGCGGCAGCGCGCCACGTTGGCGTGGTGCCGGCGCTGGGCATCGAGGCGCTGGGCAAATTCATCAACGCCAAGCGGCGCATGGAAAAGGTCGCCGAGGTGAACGGCGTGACCATCTTCGATGATTTCGCTCACCACCCGACCGCCATCGCCACCACTCTGGACGGCCTGCGCAAGCGCGTCGGCGACGACACCCAGGTGATCGCCGTCATCGAACCGCGTTCCAATTCGATGAAGCTCGGTGCCCATCGCGACGGTCTGGCTGAATCCGCCGAACAGGCCGATGCGGTGTTCTGGTATGCGCCGCCGAATCTGGGCTGGGATCTGGCCGCCACCGTGGCGCAGGCGCGCAACCCGACGCGTGTGTGCGACTCGCTGGAGTCGATCATCGACGGCGTGAAGGCCCTGGCGCGCCCCGGCACCCAGGTGGTGGTGATGAGCAACGGCGGTTTCGGTGGCCTGCATGGCAAGCTGGCCGAGGCTCTGGAGGGATAGATGTCGGGACCGGAACGCATAACGCTGGCGATGACCGGCGCCTCGGGCGCGCAATACGGTCTGCGCCTGCTCGATTGCCTGGTGCAGGAAGAGCGCGAAGTGCACTTTCTGATCTCCAAGGCCGCACAGCTGGTGATGGCCACTGAAACCGACGTGGCGCTGCCGGCCAAGCCGCAGGCGATGGCGCAGTTCCTCACCGAGTACACCGGCGCTGCGCCCGGGCAGATCCGCGTCTACGGCAAGGAAGACTGGATGGCGCCGGCCGCCTCCGGCTCCGGCGCACCCACCGCGATGGTGGTGGTGCCGTGCAGCACCGGCACCTTGTCGGCTATCGCCACGGGGGCCTGCAACAATCTGATCGAGCGCGCCGCCGACGTGGCACTGAAGGAGAGGCGCCAACTGATTCTGGTGCCTCGCGAAGCGCCCTATTCGAGCATCCATCTGGAGAACATGCTCAAGCTGTCGAACCTCGGCGTGACCATCCTGCCGGCATCGCCCGGTTTCTATCACCAGCCGCAGACGCTGGATGATCTGGTGGATTTCGTGGTCGCGCGGATTCTCAACTGCCTGGGTATTCCCCAGGACATGCTGCCCCTCTGGGGCGAGCATCACATGGTGTCGGATGACTGACGGCGTGCGCCTGCTGCTATGCGCCTTGGCGCTGCTGAGCCTGGGCGGCTGTGCCACGGTGCGCACACTGGATGCGGCCAAGCCCGGTGCCCCGGTGGTCTACGCCGGTACTCGACTGGACTGGTACTCGATCAATGGCGGCTGCTGCCCGCTGGACCGTTTCGGCGCCGAGGCGCCGCGTTATCCCGGGCTGGACCTGCCGGGCAGTGCATTGCTCGATACCCTGCTGTTGCCGTTTTCGCTGGCTACCGCGCTGGGTGTAAGCCTGGGCGTCAGCGGCGGCTTGTAGCCCGCTGCCAATCGGCGCTTAGCAGGTTTCCGCTTCCACTTCCTGACACACGTCGATCCACTCGGCGCTCACCAGTTCGGCCATGCGTTGCGGGGCGATGCGCACGGCGCTGTGGGTAGCACCGGCTGCCGGCAGCACTTCGTCGAAGGCCAGGAGCGAGCGGTCGCAGTAGACGCTCAGCGGTGTGGCCAGGCCGAACGGGCAGACGCCGCCCACCGGGTGGCTGGTCAGCTCGACCACGGTCTGCGCATCGAGCATGCGCGCCTTGGCGCCGAAGCATTCCTTCATCTTGCGGTTGTCGATGCGCGCGTCACCGCGGGCAACGATCAGAACGTCGCGTTCGGCAATGCGAAAGGCCAGGGTCTTGGCGATCTGTCCCGGCGCCACGCCGTGCGCTTCGGCAGCCAGCGCCACGGTGGCGGTGCTGGTCTGCAGTTCGATGATCGAAATGTCGGGCGCCTTGGCGGCGAAGAAGGCACGTACAGAGGCCAGACTCATGAAGCGGTCCCCAGGCTGTCGGGGTGGGCACGACGCCATGGCCAGCCGGATGCTGGTCAGGTGCAGCCCCTTCTGCGGAGGCCGGCGTGGTCGTGACCACGGCAGAAACAAGCGGCCATGCTCGCGCTGCATGGCCGGCCCGTCAAGGCCCGTTGGCCTCAGTTTTCCAGCATATTTGCGGTTTTTACCGCTTCATCGAGACCGTAGCGGCCTTTTTCGTCACTCGTTACCCGGCCCATGGCCACATCCGGATCGTGGGTGAAGACCAGTCGGCCGCCGCGGGAGAACAGATCGCTGAGTAGCGCTTCCTTCTCTTCGATGAGGCCTTCGGGGAAGCGGTCGTAGCCCATGGTGATCGGCAGATGTACCCAGGGCGCACCGGGGATCAGGTCGCCCGGGAAGACCACCGGGCCGCCCGGCATGGCGACTTCCGGCAGCAGCTGGCCCGGGGTGTGGCCGTCGCTCCAGTGCAGGCGCCAGTCCGGGCCTAGCAGCTCGCAGTGGCTGCCTTCGTCGATCAGCTCCAGACGGCCGCTGGCCTCCAGCAGGTCGAGCAACTCCGGAATGTAGGAGGCACGGTCACGGGCGTGCGGCTGGCGCGCACGTAGCCATTGACGACGGCCGGTGAGAAAACGGGCGTTGGGAAACAGCAGGCGCGCCGGCTGGCCTTCTTCCCAGGCCGCGAGCAGGCCACCGGCATGATCGAAGTGCAGGTGGGTCAGCACCACGATATCGATGTCGGCATCGCTCAGGCCGAGCTTTGCCAGCTCGTCGAGCAGTACGTGATGGTCTTCCTGCACGCCGAAGCGCTGCTTCATCTCGGGGCTGAAGAAGGCGCCGATGCCGGTTTCCACCAGGATGTTGCGTTCATCCTCCTGCACCAGCAGGGCGCGGCAGCCGAGGTCGATGCGGTTCAGCTCGTCGGCCGGCATCCAGCGCTGCCAGAGCGCCTTGGGCGCGTTGCCGAACATGGCGCCGCCATCGAGTTTCTGGCTGTTGCCGGTCAGGGTGGTCAGGGTTCGCATGGGGTCTCTCTTGTTCTTGTCAGTGAAGGAAAGGGGCGGGGGATCGGCAACTGCGATCCACCCGGGTTGGCGATTGTTTCAGCGTTCGACCGCCAGTGCCACGCCCTGGCCGCCGCCGATGCACAGAGTGGCCAGGCCGCGGCGAGCGTCGCGGCGCTGCATTTCGTGGAGCAGGCTGACCAGGATGCGGCAGCCGGAGGCGCCGATGGGGTGGCCGAGGGCGATGGCACCGCCGTTGACGTTGACCTTGGCGCTGTCCCAGTGCAGTTCGCGGCCGACGGCAATGGCCTGGGCGGCGAAGGCTTCGTTGGCCTCGATCAGGTCCAGCTGCTCCAGGCTCCAGCCAGCACGCTCCAGCGCCTTGCAGCTGGCGAACACCGGGCCGATGCCCATCACCGCCGGGTCTACCCCGGCGCTGGCGTGAGCAGCGATGCGCGCGAGCACCGGCAGTTGCAGTTCGGCGGCCTTCTCGGCGCTCATCAGCAGTACGGCAGCGGCGCCGTCGTTGAGGGTCGAGGCGTTGCCGGCGGTCACCGTACCCTCACCCTTGAATGCCGGGCGCAGCTTGGCCAGGCTTTCCAGGCTGGTGCCGGCGCGCGGCTGTTCATCCCGGGCGAAGCGCAGCGGCTCGGCGCCGCGCTGGGGAATTTCCACCGGGACGATCTCGTCGGCGAAACGACCGGCCTCGATGGCGGCCTGGGCGCGCTGCTGCGAGCGCAGGGCGAAGGCGTCCTGCTCGGCGCGTGACACGCCGTACTGTTCTGCCAGGTTCTCCGCGGTGATGCCCATGTGGTAGTCGTTGAAGGCATCCCACAAGCCGTCCTGGATCATCGTATCGACCAGTTGTGCATGGCCCATGCGCAGGCCGCTGCGTGCGCCCGGCATGACGTAGGGCGACAGGCTCATGTTCTCCTGGCCACCGGCGATGACGATTTCTGCATCGCCGCCGCGAATGGCCTGGGCGCCGAGGATGACCGCCTTGAGGCCGGAGCCGCAGACCTTGTTCAGAGTCATGGCCGGCACGGTGTGCGGCAGACCGGCGAGCAGTACGCTCTGCCGCGCCGGGTTCTGCCCGCTGCCGGCGGTGAGCACCTGGCCTAGGATCACCTCGTCGACCTGTTCGCCCTCGATGCCGGTACGAGCCAGCAGTTCGCGGGTCACGGTCGCACCCAGCTGCGGTGCAGGAATACGGCTCAACGAGCCCTGGAAGCTGCCGATGGCGGTACGGCAGGCGGCGACTATCACAACTTCACGCATAACATTTCCTCGCCGATGTCCGGCGCATGCTTGGGTCGCGCGACCCACTACGGGAATAAAAAAGCGCGGCGCCGAGGCAGCCGCGCAACACGCTCAACAGTTGCTGAATCTGTTCCTGGTCTTGCGAGTCGGGGCCGACGCGCAGCTGACCATGCGCAGGTTCTCAGAATTGCTCGGCGGCCAGGCCATACAGCGGCTGGCTACCGGCACGGATGCTCGCTTCCAGGCCCAGGGTGCGTGGCAGCAGGCGGGTGAAGAAGAACTCGGCGGTGGCCAGCTTGCCGCTGTAGAAGGCTTCGTCCTCGCTCTGCTTGCTCAGCGCCACGGCGGCCATGCGCGCCCACATGTAGGCGTAGGCGACGTAACCGAACAGATGCAGGTACTCCACCGAGGCTGCGCCGACGGCATTCGGCTCGTTCCTGGCCTGTTCCAGCAGCCAGCCGCTGACGGCTTCCAGGCGCTCCAGCGCCTCGAGCAGCAGGGCGCCGTAGGGGGCTTCGTGATCATGGGCGAAGGCGCGCACCTCGGCGGCGAACAGGCGCAGCGCGGCACCGCCGTTGGCCACCACCTTGCGCCCGAGCAGGTCGAGGGCCTGGATGCCGTTGGTGCCTTCGTAGATCTGTGCGATGCGCACGTCGCGCACCAGTTGCTCCTGGCCCCATTCGCGGATGTAGCCGTGGCCGCCGAACACCTGCTGGCCATGCACGCAACTTTCCAGGCCGGTGTCGGTGAAGAAGGCCTTGGCCACAGGAGTGAGCAGGGCGACCAGTGCCTCGGAATTCTGCCGCTCGTCGGTATCGTCGGCGTACTTGGCCAGATCCAGCTGCTGGCCGACATAGCAGGCGAACGCGCGGCCGCCCTCGTTCAACGCCTTCATGGTCAGCAGCATGCGACGCACGTCGGCGTGGACGATGATCGGGTCGGCGATCTTGTCGTGGTTCACCGGCCCGGTGGCGGCGCGGCTCTGGATACGCTCGCGGGCGTAGGCCACAGCCGACTGATAGGACGCTTCGGCGCAGCCGATGCCCTGGATGCCGATGGACAGGCGTTCGTAGTTCATCATGGTGAACATCGCCGCCAGGCCGCGGTTGACCTCGCCGATCAGGTAGCCGGTGGCGCCGTCGAAGTTCATCACGCAGGTCGCCGAGGCCTTGATGCCCATCTTGTGCTCGATCGAGCCGCAGCTGACGGCGTTGCGTTCGCCGAGACTGCCGTCGGCACCCACCATCACCTTGGGCACTAGGAACAGCGAGATGCCCTTGGGACCTGCCGGGGCGTCCGGCAGTTTGGCCAGCACCAGATGGATGATGTTCTCGGTCAGATCCTGCTCGCCGCCGGTGATGAAGATCTTGCTGCCGGTGACTTTGTAGCTGCCGTCGGCCTGAGGCTCGGCGCGGGTTCTGATGATGCCCAGGTCGGTGCCGGCATGGGCCTCGGTCAGGCACATCGAGCCGGCCCAGCGGCCTTCGTACATCGGCGGCAGGTAGGTGGACTTCAGTTCCTCGCTGGCATGGGCGTCGATGGCCAGGCAGGCACCGGAACTTAGCGCCGAGTACAGCGCAAAGCTGGAGCCCGCGGCGTAGAGCATTTCCTCGAAGGCCACGGCGAGCATCTTGGGCATGCCCATGCCGCCGTACTCGGGGTTGCCGGACAGGCCCACCCAGCCGCCTTCGGTGTAGGTGGCGTAGGCCTCCTTGAAACCCTGCGGGGTGGTAACCACGCCGTCATGCCACTGCGCGCCTTCCTCGTCGCCGCTGCGGTTGAGCGGAGCGATCAGGCCGCCGGTAACCTTGGCCGCCTCTTCGAGAATGGCGTCGGCGGTGTCGGCGTCCACCGTTTCCGCCAGGGCCGGCAGGCGTGCCCACAGGTTGGGGGCCTGGAACACCTCATGGAGGACGAAGCGCATGTCGCGCAGCGGGGCGTTGAACTCGGGCATGGTGCAACCTCGACAGCTGAGGCGCCGCGACAGGCACGGCGCTGGGTGAACGGATGAACTCAGTCGGCTTCGGCCGCTTCGTTCGGTTTGTCCTTGATGCTGGTGAATTTAAGCAGATGGGTGCGCTCGACCAGGATGTACAGAGCGGCACCGGCGGCCAGGCCCCAGCCCGCGCCGTAGACGGCAAGCACTACCCCCATGGTGCCGGCGATGCCGCGCTCGGTGTTGTTGTTGAGCTGCTCGAACCCGACCATCAGGCAGATGTAACCGGTGAGGATCAGGGTCAGTGACAGGGCGATCGGCAGCACCGGCTGGAAGAAACTGACCAGCGGCAGCATGAACAGGGCGGCGAAACCGGTGATCCAGAAGGTGCCGGCGCCGCTGTAGATGGAATCCATTGCCTTGCGCCCGTACTTGTAGCGCTCGGCCATCGTCGCCGCCACTGCCGTCCACAGCGGGCCGGCCAGACCCGGGTAGGGCGCGAAGAAGGCGTGCAGGGCGTTGCGGATGGCGGTTACCAGGTGCACACGGTCGACGTTGTTTTCGATCACTTCGTCGGTACGCAGTTCATCGGCGCGCTGCATCAGCGACTGGCCGACGATGATGTCACCGAAGGCGATCACGTAGGCGATCACCGCGGTGGGAACGGCCAGCAGGAAGACATCCAGGCCGGGGAAACCGACGTTGAACGGCAGGTAGTTCCACATCTCGCCGAAGGCCGGCGCAGTGATGCCCCACTTCACGTCCGGCATCTTGTACTCGCCCACGCCGATGCCGATGAAAATGGCGATCAGCATGCCCGGCACCATGCCGTAGTTGACGATCTTGCGGGCGAAGGGAACGCGCTCGGTCAGCCCCTTGAACGACACCGAGAACATCAGGTACAGGCAGATCAGGCTGCCCAGCACCAGGGAGATCGGGGTGTTGGCCAGGCGGCCGCCGGCGCTGATCTCGCCCATCAGTGCGGCGATACCGGCACCGATGATGATGCCGCCCTTCATCGAGTTGGGGATCAGCCGTACCAGGGCGCTGCCCAGGCGGGTGACGCCAAGCACGAGGAAGATCACGAAGACCAGGAACTGCAGGGCGAACAATGCCTGGATCGCCTGCGGGCCGGGCTCGTAGTTGCCGAGAAACAGCAGTACCACGGGGATGCCGGGGGTGATCCAGCCGGGTACGAAAGGCACGCCGAGCAGCGCCGGCAGCATGAAGCCGATACCGCACACCACCACGTAGGCCAGGGCCACGTCATAGGGCAGGCCGAGGTATTTTTCCAGCAGCGGGATCATCGCCAGGCTGACCACGAACATGATCAGAGCCTGCAGCATCTCGGCGGTTTCCCAGCGGTAATGCACGAAGGGCAGGCGCACCTTGAACGGGCCGAAGGGCCAGTGCGGTTGTTCGTCGCCGTCACGGCGCTTGAAAATTTGCATGAGGGATCTCCGTCGGCCGCCTGGGCCGGTTCTTGTTGTTGTGAAAACGGTTCATTAGGCTCTCCCCCGCGAGTGGGGGAGAGCGAGAGGAGGTGTCGTTACAGCGCCTTGGCCATGTCGCGCAGGACGAACTTCTGGATCTTGCCGGTGCTGGTCTTCGGCAACTGGGTGAAGACCACGGTCTTGGGTACCTTGAACCCGGCCAGGTGTTCACGGCAGAAGGTCATGATCTCGCTGTCGCTGACCTGCTGACCGCTCTTCAGGGTGATGAAGGCGCAGGGCGTCTCGCCCCATTTCTCGTCCGGGCGGGCGACCACGGCGGCTTCCAGCACGGCAGGGTGGCGATAGAGCACGCCTTCGACCTCGATGGTGGAGATGTTCTCGCCACCGGAGATGATGATGTCCTTGAGGCGGTCGCGGATCTCCGCGTAGCCGTCCGGATGGCACACGGCCAGGTCGCCGGTATGGAACCAGCCGCCCTCGAAGGCTTCGGCGGTGGCGCTGGGGTTCTTCAGGTAGCCCTTCATCACGGTGTTGCCGCGCATGAAGATCTCGCCGATGGTCTGGCCGTCACGCGGTACCGGCTCCAGGGTTTTCGGATCGGCGACCATCACCCCTTCCAGGGTCGGGTAGCGCACGCCCTGGCGGGCCTTGATGGTGGCGCGCTCTTCCAACGGCAGTCCGTCCCATTCGGCGTGCCAGGCGCACAGGGTCACTGGGCCGTAGACTTCGGTGAGACCATAGACGTGAGTGACGTGGATGCCCATTTCCTCCACCGCGCCGATCACCTTGGCGGGTGGCGCGGCGCCAGCGACCATGGCCTTGACCGGGTGATCGATGGCCGCCTTGGCCTCCGGCGGCATGTTGACCAGGGCATTGAGCACGATGGGCGCGCCGCACAGGTGGGTGACCTGCTCGTCGCGGATCAGGGTGAGGATCTTCGCCGGGTCGACGCGGCGCAGGAACACATGCACGCCGGCCAGCGCGGTGACGGTCCAGGGGTAGCACCAGCCATTGCAGTGGAACATCGGCAGGGTCCACAGGTAGACCGGGTGGTTGCCCATGTTCCAGGTCATCTGGTTGCCCAGCGAGTTCAGGTAGGCCCCACGGTGGTGATAGACCACGCCCTTGGGATTGCCGGTGGTGCCGGAGGTGTAGTTGAGGCTGATGGCCTGCCATTCGTCTTCCGGCCACTGCCAGGCGAACTCGGGGTCACCCTCGGCGAGGAAGGCTTCGTAATCCAGGTCGCTGACCGGCTGGCCTTCGCCGTACTCGGGGTCGTCGACGTCGATCACCAGCGGCGGATGATCGAGCATGCCGATGGCGGCGTGGATTACGTCGAAGAACTCGCGGTCTGCGATCACCACCTTGGCTTCGCCATGCTGCAGCATGAAGGCGATGGCTTCGGCGTCCAGGCGTACATTCAGGGTATTGAGCACCGCGCCGATCATCGGCACGCCGAAGTGCGCTTCGAGCATGGCCGGGATGTTCGGCAGCATCACCGCCACGGTGTCGCCCTTGCCGATGCCGCGGCCGGCCAGTGCCGAGGCCAGGCGGCGGCAGCGCGCGTAGGTCTCGGCCCAGTTGCGGCGGATCGATCCATGCACCACGGCCGGGTAGTGCGGATATACCGCCGCGGTACGCTCGATGAAGCTCAGCGGGCTGAGGGCAACGTGGTTGACGGCGGCGCGGCCGAGGCCCTGTTCGTAGATCGACATGGCGGATACACCTTTGGCTGATTGTTAGCTCTGATTAATCCGGTAATGATGCAGGTATTACCGGAGCTGACTGGCGATAATGTATAGGTCATCTCTGTCATCTATGGAAGTTGTACCAAGGTTTTATAGAATAATTACTATATGGCGTTCGAAGCTCGTCTAGCCTCCGTCCCGCTGCAGTCGTGGCTGCGCATCCAGCGCGAAGCGCCGCCCGTCGGCGAGCGGGCCGTGGCATTGCGTTGTGCGCTGCTTGGCTGTCCGCAGGTACGTCAGGCCTGGTACCTGACCTGGCAGCCTGGCACCCGTACCTATGCCCAGGAAGACGACGGGCCGCGCCTGCCACCGGGCATGGGCGACCCTCTGGAGGCCAGCGACCAGGCGCTGTTCGAGGCGCTGGGCGAGCAGCCGAGTCTGTCCTTCGAGACCCTGCGCGGGCTGCCCTGCTGGCTGGCCGGACGCCTGCGCCGGGCGGCGCTGCACCATGGCCAGGCGCTGGCGCTGGAACTCGCGTCCGGCCAGCCCGGTGTGCTGCTGCTGCAGATTGAGGATAGTGCAGGGCTGGAGTGGTTGCCGTGGTTGCGCGAGCTGCTTGTCCAGATGGTCGATCTGGCCTCGGGGCTGGTGCGCAGTGCGCCGCTGCTGTCGGCCGATCCGCAGCCAACCCTGTTGCTCGACGCCGAGGCGCGTCTGCTGGAGAGCAATGCGGCGTTGCAGGGGCTGCTCGGCGAGCGCTCGCTGGCGCAGGTCGGCGAGCTGCTACCGGTCAACCACCTGCCGCTGGTGCGCGCCTGCCTGGCGCAGGGGCGGGCCGTGGAAGCCGTGGAGGCGCAGGATGGCGAGCGCATCCTGATCTGGAGTTTCATCCCCGATCTCACCGAGCGCCGGGTGCTCGCGCGCTGTCGCGAGGCCACCCGTGAGGTTCACGAGCAGCGCGAAGCCGCGCGGGCGCGGCGGTTGTACCGGCTGATCACCGAGAACACCACCGATCTGATTTCCCGGCATACGCCCGATGGCGTATTTCTCGATGCCACCCCTGCGAGCTGGACGCTGCTCGGCTACTGGCCGGAGGAGTTGCGCGGCCTGGGAGTCGACAGCCTGCTGCATCCTCAGGATCAGATGCAGCAGGCCAAGCCGGCGCGTGAGGCTCTGGAACAGGACGGTTACCACACCATGGCCTATCGCATCCGTCATCGCGATGGTCACTACCTGTGGTTCGAGACCGCCAGCCGCGCCATCCGTGAAACCTACACCGGAGCGGTGGTGGAGGTGGTCAGTGTGTCCCGTGACATTACCGCGCGCATCCAGGCCGAGGAGAACAAGCGGCGCCTGGAGGACGAACTGGCGCACACCGCACGGCTGGTCACTCTGGGCGAACTGGCCTCGGGTATCGCCCACGAGATCAACCAGCCCCTGGCGGCGGTGGTCAACTACGCCAGTGCCAGCCAGCGCTATCTGCAGAGTGTCGGCGGCGATCCGGCCGGTGTGGACAAGGTGGGTCAGGGGCTGGCGCGCATCACCGAGCACGCCAACCATGCCTCGGCGGTGATCAGGCGTCTGCGCGCGTTTCTGCGCAAGGGCCAGCGGCGCATGCAGGCGCTGGATCTGGCCGAGGTGGCGCGCGAGGCGGTGCGCCTGTGCAACTGGGAGGCCGGTTCGGCGCAGGTGGCGGTCAGTGACGGGTTGCCGGACAATCTGCCGCCGGTATTCGCTGACCGCGTACTGCTCGAGCAGGTGCTGCTCAACCTGCTGCGCAATGCCATCGATGCCAACCGCGAGCGCCACCCCGGCGCGCCGTCACAGGTGCGTCTGGAGGCCGGCGAGCGTGACGGCAGCCTGGCGATCCGGGTGATCGATCAGGGCCCGGGTGTCAGCGAGGAGCATATGAGCAAGCTGTTCACGCCCTTTTACACCAGCAAGGCGGATGGGCTGGGGCTTGGCCTGTCCATGAGTCGCAGCATCATCGAGGGTTTCGGTGGTGCGCTGGAGGCCTTTGCGGCGGAGGGTGGCGGGCTGTGCCTGGAGTGCCGCTTGCCTCTGGGCAGGGAAGAGGAACCGCTGCCGAGTGGTCGCGCCTAGCACCTTTCCCTCGTATTACCCAGGCGCTGGGCCGGGCTTTTCCCGCGACCTATGAGAGTCATAACAACAAGAGGAGCTGCACAGGGATGCAACAACGGGTTTATGTGGTCGATGACGATCAGGGCATGCTCGATTCGACGCTCTGGCTGCTGGAATCGGTGGGGCTGACCGGCGTGCCCTTTACCAGCGGTCGTGCCTTTCTCGATGCCTGCGACCCAGCGGCGAACGCCTGTGTGCTGCTCGATGTGCGCATGCCCGGCATGGGTGGGCTCAATGTGCAGGAGGAGATGCGTGCGCGCGGTATCGACCTGCCGGTGATCTTCGTCAGTGGCCACGCCGATGTGCCCATCGTGGTGCGGGCGTTCAAGGCTGGCGCGGTGGACTTCATCGAGAAGCCCTACAACGAGCAGTTATTGCTCGACAGCGTGCAACAGGCGCTGGACCGTCGCCCGGCCCGCCAGCGGCATGAGCCGCGTCTGGCCGAGGTGCAGGCGCGGCTCGATCAGCTCACCCCGCGCGAGCGCGATGTGCTGCTGCCGCTGGTGCGCGGCTACACCAACCGCGAGGTCGCCGAGCAGCTCGACATCAGCGTGAAAACCGTCGATCTCTACCGTTCACGGGTGATGAAGCGCATGCAGGCCGAGACGCTGCCGGAACTGGTGGGTATGGCGATCGCCGCCGGGCTGGTCGATCCACTGGCGCTGCGTTCCGAAGTGTGAGCGCCAGCGCACCACGCAGCGAGCCTTTCAGTCGGCCCGGCCGCGATAGACGTGGGTCATAGGCCTCGGCCCCTTTAGATAGCCGGTGGTCAATTCACGGATATGAAAGCCGCCGGCTTCGATCAGTGCCGGGATATCTCGATCCAGATGGCAGCCGCCGGCCAGCGGTTTCCACAGTGGCGTCAGGCGCTTTTGCCAGCGCACCACCGGCAGATCCGGTGCCAAGCCGTGCTCGCAGAACAGCAGGCGCCCGCCGGGCTTGAGCACGCGGCGCATCTCGCCCAGGGCGGCGGGGACATCGGGAATGGTGCACAAGGTGAAGGTGCAGACAATATCGTCGAAGCTGGCATCTGCCGCCTGAATCTGCCCCAGTTCCAGGGCAATCATCTCCACTGCTACCTGGCAACGTTCGGCCCGTTCACGGGCCAGGTCCTGCATGGCGGCGGAGGGATCGACGCCGACCACCACCTCGACCCGCCTGGCATCATAGAAGCCCAGGTTCAGACCGCTGCCAATGCCGATTTCCAGTACGCGTCCCTGCGCCATTGGCACGATCTGCGAACGCCCCTTCATCACCGCGCCCATGCCGCAGGCGAAGTCGATCAGGTGCGGCAGGATGTAGCGGTCATACAGGCCCATGGCTCAGGCTTCGTCCGGCTCTTCGTCATCCTCATCGTTGTCGCCGCGATAGGCGGCGAAACACTTGAGGGTGTGGCTCGCTTCGTTGCCTTCGATCAGCCAGCTGTCGTCCGTTTCGCTGTAGCGCGCGCCTTGCACCGACGCCAGGGAGAACGTCCACAGGCGGCGCTCGCGACCATCGATGCAATGGACCTGCAGCAGCGGTCGGGCAGCGCTGTCGCTGCCTGCCGTGCCGGCGCTGATCTGTGCCAGCAACTCGGTGTCGAGGTCGAACTGCCAGGCATACAGACCGTCGATTTCCAGCATGTCGGTGTCTTGCAGGGCCTCGATCAGGCTTGTCGGTTTCATCGTCTCATCCACGGTTTCAGCGCCCCAGGCGACGCAGGTCGGAGGACTCTATCACGCGTACGCCGTCTTCCTCTTCCAGTGCCAGACGCCAGAGGGCGCGGGCCAGGACGCAGGCGTCGATGCCGCGGTACTTGCCCGGCAGCCAGCGCAGCAGCACGGCGGCCAGGCGCTCGCCGAGGCGGAATTCACGACGTGCGCCGAGCAGCAGCGACGGACGGGCGATGGTCAGTTGTGGCCAGTCCATGGCTTTCAGGGCTTCTTCGGTTTCGCCCTTGACGCGGTTGTAGAACACCGATGAGTTCGGGTTGGCCCCCAGCGCGCTGATGACCACCAGATGCCGTGCGCCCAGCTCGCGTGCGCGGCGGGCAAAGGCCAGCACCAGATCGTGATCGACGGCGCGGAAGGCTTCCTGTGAGCCGGCGCGCTTGATGGTGCTGCCCAGGCAGCAGAACGCGGTATCGACCTGGCCGGACAACTGCGGCAGCAGGCTCTGCAGATCGCCTACCGGGTTTTCCAGATTTGGATGGGCGGCCAGTGGCCGGCGGGTCGGTGCCAGCACGCGGGCGACAGTGGGCTCGCTGAGCAGGCGGTCGAGCAGGTGTTCCCCGGTGAGTCCGGTGGCGCCAGCGAGAAGGATGTGCTGCGGAGTCAGGTACATGCAGTGCTCTCTTGTCCGTTACGGTTCAGCTTAACAGTCCGTTGAAAAAACACCTTGGCTTTGGCGTCCTCAGTCGTTTTGACGTCTGCATCCATGCAGGGTTGCCAATCTTTTCAACGCCCTGCTAGTCCCTTGCCGGGCCAATGGCCACGGCACCGAGCGCACGCTCGGCCTGGCTCTGGCGCAGTTCGCGCCAGCTCTGGAGCACGCCGCGAGGCGCCCAGATCTGCGGCTCGGAAGGTTCGAAGCCGTCGCTCTGCTCACGCTCGGCGACGCGTTCGCTGGCCAGTTCGAAGGCCCGTTCGAGGTTGTCGGTTTCACCCAGCGCCTCGGCGAACAGCGCGCGGCCGAAGTAGGTGAAGTCGTTCTCTTCGCTGCAACCGAAGGACACCCGGTCGGCGCGTGCGGCGGTCATCACCAGGGTCTTTTCGTCCTTCAGCGGCGGGATGAAGCCGCCCGAGTAGCAGGCCGAAATCACGACCACCTTGTTGCGTTGCCTGAGCGGGGCGAGCAGCGCGGCCAGCTCGCTGGCGGGCAGGTCGGCCAGTTGCAGGCGTGGCTGGTCGAGATTGAGTTCATGACGGCGCGAGCCATGGCTGGTCAGGTAGATGAAGATCAGGTCTTCCTCGCCGCTGCGCTCGGCCAGGGCCTGGACCACGCGGGTGAGGTTCTCGCGGGTGGCCAGCGGGCGGTCGGCGAGATGATCGCGGTGGTTGACCAGGCTGATGCTGCCATGGGCGCCAAAGCGCTCGCGCATCAACCGGCCGACATAGTCGGCTTCGCGCATGAACACGCTCTGCTTGCCGTCGCCCGCCAGGGTCAGTGCATAGAGTTCGCGTTCCGGTGTCGAGGCGGGGATCGCGGCGATGGCCTCGTCGAGCAATTGGCCCTGCTGCAGCAGGCCCAGTTCGAGGCTGTCCGGCAGCATTCGGCCCTGTTCGTCACGTACCAGGCGCCCGTTTTGCCAGGTGCCGGATTGACGGCTGCCGTCGGCCAGGGTCAGGGTACCCTTGCCGTTGTACTCGCCGCCGGAGAAATGCCCGCGGTATGCGCTGCCATCGGGCAGGGTAAGCAGGCCTTCGCCTTCGTACTGCCAGTCGGCGAACTCGCCGAGATAACGGGTGCCGTTGTCATCGGTATATTCACCGGGGCCCTGCATCACTCCTTCGACGAATTCGCCGGCCCAGGTCTCGCCGCCAGCACTCTGATAGCGGCCCTTGCCGTGGAACTCGTCGTTCTGAAATCCGCCGCTGTAGTTGTCGCCATCTGCATTCTGGTAGCTGCCCTGGCCGTTGAGCAGACCCTGGGCGAATACGCCGCTGAACTGGTTGCCGTAGGCATCGATACGCACGCCCTGGCCCTCTGGCTGGCCTTTGACGAACTGGCCCTGGAAGCTGCTGCCATCAGCCATTTCCAGTTTGCCCAGGCCATGAAAGCGGTCGTCGAGAAATTCCCCCTGGTAGCGCTGACCTCCCTGTTCAAGCAGCCCGACGCCGCTGAACCTGTTGCGTTCGAAACTGCCTTCGTAGCGGCTGCCATCGCTGTAGGTCAGGGTGCCCTGGCCATGGAACATGCCTTCGTGAAATTCGCCCAGGTAGTGCTCGCCGCCGGGCCCTTGCCATTCGCCGCTGCCTTCGAGCATGCCGTCCTTGAACTGGCCGATGAACCAGCTGCCATTGCGGTAGTCCAGGCGGCCCGGGCCTTGCAGCAATCCGTCGACGATCTCGCCGCGATACTGACCGCCATCGGGCAGGGTGGCGTTGGCCGGCAACAGCGGGCGTGCGTCGTCGCAACCGGCGATCAGCAGGGACAGGCAAAGAGGCAGCAGGCGCAGGGCAAGGGGATTCATGGCAGACGTCCAGGTCGGTGCTTTGCTCCGCAGTATGCCGCAAGCCTGGACGCTTGCGCTGTCGCATCGCACGCTTTGCACGATGCAGGTGCATTCCCGTTCCCGGCGCGAATGCCGGAAACGGGAACGGACGGAGGTCAGACGAAGCAGAGGGTCAGCGGTTCGGCGATGTAGGCCGGTTTCTCCTGGCCTTCGATCTCCAGTACGGCGCGTGCCTTGAGCAGCCACTGGCCGGGGTTCTTCTCGGTGGCATCGGTGAGGGTCACCACCAGGCGCACCCTGGAGTCGACCTTGACCGGCTGGATGAAGCGCACGCTGTCGAGGCCGTAGTTCACCGCCATCTTCAGGCCCTGCGGCATGATCATGATCGTTTCCATCAGCATCGGCATCAGCGACAGCGAGAGGAAACCGTGGGCGATGGTGGTGCCGAAGGGAGTCAGCCTGGCCTTTTCCGGGTCGACGTGGATGAACTGGTGGTCGCCGGTACACTCGGCGAACTGGTTGATGCGTTCCTGATCGATGGTCAGCCACTCGGACTTGCCGAGTTCCTTGCCAACATGGTCCTTGAGTTCAGCTACGGGTACGAACGGCATGGTTCCTCCTTGAGGACGCGTGTGTTTGTTCTTGTGTGCGTGAAACCGTTGCGGCCTAGATCAGCACGGGGGTGGCAACGGGTCAAGTCTGCCTAGGCGTAATGAATGACGCGGCATAGGCCAGCCTGACGAAGCAATACAGGGGCCAGCGATGGTCCATCGCGCCTATAATGGCCGACATGCCCCAACAGATGCCCGGAATCCCCTCTGGTGGGTCGCTGAAAACCGCCTGCGTTTTCAACGGCCTTTTCTTCAGGTGGTGAACGTGGCCATCGCGCGTTTTCTGGAGACTTCAAACATGCTGCTTCGCGGCCTTTCCTGGCTGGTGCTGTGCCAGTTGCTGGGCACCGTCATCAACGTCCTGCTGTTGCCGATGCTGCCCGGGCCGATCATCGGCATGCTGCTGCTGTTCGTCTTTCTCATGCTGCGTGGCGAGGTCGGCGAGTCGCTGAACGTCGCGTCCAGCAGTCTGCTCAAGTACCTGCCGCTGATTCTGGTACCGCCTGCCGTGGGCGTGATGGCCTATGCCGGTGATATCGCCGCCGATTTCTGGGCCGTGGTCGGCGCGCTGGTGCTGTCGCTGCTGGTATCGCTGGCCTTTGCCGGCTGGCTGATGCAGAAACTGATCGAGCGCCAGCAGCGCCGGGAGGACGCATGAGTCCGGATTGGCAGGGCGCCTGGCAGGCGCTGACCCATCACCCGCTGTTCGGCATCGGCATCACCCTGGGCGCCTACCAGCTGGCCATGGCTGCCTACGAACGTACCCGCTGGGTGTTCCTGCAGCCGGTACTGGTCTCGATGCTCACGGTGATCGGCATCCTGCTCCTGTGCGGTCTGGGCTTCGCCGAATATCGCAACAGCGTCGCGGCGCTGACTCTGCTGCTCGGCCCGGCTACCGTGGCCCTGGCCGTGCCGCTGTATCTGAACCTGCGACGGATCCGCCAGTTGTTCTGGCCCATCATCCTCACCCTGCTGATCGGCGGTACCGTCGCCACGCTGCTCGGGGCAGCGCTGGCCTGGCTGTTCGGCGCCGAACGGCTGATGCTGATGAGCATGGCGCCGAAGTCGGTGACCTCGCCGATCGCCATGCTGGTGGCCGACCAGATTGGCGGTATCGCGGCGCTGGCCGCGGTGTTCGTGATGATCACCGGGGTCATCGGTGCCATCGTCGGGCCGTCGATCCTGCGCCTGTGCCGGGTTCATCACCCGGCGGCGCAGGGTATGGCGCTGGGTATTACCGCACACGCCGTGGGCACGGCGCGCGCGCTGCAGGAAAGCGACGAGTGTGGCGCCTTCGCTGCGCTGGCGATGAGCCTGATGGGGGTGATCACCGCGGTGCTGTTGCCGCTGGCGATCGCCATGTTCCTGTGAGAGCCTGCCTGACCATCCCTGATGCCCCACCGGCATTGCGTCGATAACAGGCCGTGAAACCATGAAACTCCCGCTGTTCCCGCTCAACACCGTACTGTTTCCAGGCTGCATGCTCGACCTGCAGATATTCGAGGCACGCTACCTGGACATGATCAGCCGCTGCATGAAGCAGGACGCCGGGTTCGGCGTGGTGTGCATCGTCGAGGGCGAGGAAGTGGGCGAAGCCGCCAGCCGTTTTGCGGCGATTGGCTGCGAGGCCCTGGTGCGCGACTTTCAACAGCGTACCAATGGAATGCTGGGGATTCGCGTCGAGGGTGGGCGGCGTTTTCGCGTCGAGCGTGCCCAGGTTCTGCCTGATCAGCTGACCGTCGCCGATGTGCAGTGGCTGGAGGAGGGGCCAGACAGTCCGCTGCAGGCGGGGCATGCCGATCTTGCAGCGCTGCACGCCGCGTTGGCCGAACACCCATTGGTGGCGGGCCTGGCCATGGCCGGCGTGGTCACCGGCCAGCAGCAACTGGCCAATCAGCTGGCTTACCTGTTGCCGCTGGAGCCAGCGCAGAAGCTGCAGTTGCTTCAGCTTGACGATCCGGCCCAGCGCCTGGAACAGCTGCACGCGATGCTGGAAATACTTCAGGGCGATACCTGAATCAGCACGTTGGCAGGTGGTTTTCAACCGCCTGCTAGTAGGCGTAACGCAGCAGCGCGGTGGACAGCTGCCAGGTCGCCATGCCGCCCAGTACTGCAAAACAGGCAGGCAGGATGATCCACCATAGCCGCGCCGGCAGTGCCGGCAGCACCTCCTGGCGTTGGCTCAGCGCCAGGCTCAGACCGCACACGGCCGAGGCCAGCAGGGTGCCGGCGATGATGTCGCTGGGCCAGTGCACGCCCAGGTAGATCCGCGACAGGGCGATCGCAGCGGCCGGCAGGCAGGCGATCACCAGCCAGGCCAGACGCAGGCGCGCCGACTGCCCGCGTCCGGCCAGTACCCCCAGCACCAGAAAGAAGGCAAAGGCTGCCGAGCTGTGGCCGCTGGGAAAACTGTAGGTGGTCAGTGGCTCGCTCAGGACATCGGGGCGTGCCCGGGCGAAACCATACTTGAGCGCGGTGTTGCCGAGGGCCGTGATCAGCAGGGTCGATGCGGCGAACAGCAGGTGACGCCAGCGGCGTGCCAGGAGCAGCAGGGAGCACAACACCACTGCTGCCGCGAACTGGATATGAAAGTCGCCCAGTCGCGTCAGGGTGCCGATCCACTGGTCCAGGTGTGCCTGCCGTTGCTCCTGCACCAGAGTCATCAGACCCTGATCCAGCGCATCGAGATGGGGCCAGCCGATGACCATGGCTATCAGCAACGCCAGGCTGAGACCGCCGCCCAGCAGACTGGCTCGTGGTTTTTCCGCCAGGCTGGCCTGGATGGTCGGCAGCAGGACCACGCCTATGCCGGCCAGCAGTACCGCCGCCTCGGTCCAGAAACCCTCTGCCATCGGCAGGCGCAGGGCGGCGCCGGTGGCCCAGCCCGGCAGCAGATAGGCCACGGCCCAGCCGGCCGCCGCTACCAGGCTGACCAGGATGAAGCGCGGCAAGGGCATGTTCAGCATGCCGGCCACCAGCGGCAGCATCGGGCGCAACGGACCGATGAACCGACCAACCAG
The DNA here is from genome assembly GCF_025837155.1 of Pseudomonas sp. Z8(2022). Lineage (NCBI taxonomy): Bacteria > Pseudomonadati > Pseudomonadota > Gammaproteobacteria > Pseudomonadales > Pseudomonadaceae > Pseudomonas > Pseudomonas sp. Z8(2022). Next base: position 750,595 of record NZ_CP107549.1, read on the forward strand.
CAGGCTGGCGACCCCATACTGATGGAAATAGATCTCGGCGCGCAGGATCCACTGCGGGTGGTGCCGCAGCACCGGCAGACGGCCGATGTTGTGCTTGAAGCGCCTGCCCAGTGCATAGGAAAGCATGTCGCCACACAGTGCGCCGGCGTAGGCCGGCAACAGCGCCTGCCACAGCGTCAGAACGCCGCTGCCGGCGAGCAGCGCGACGCTGAACAGCAGCACCACACCGGGCAGCACGATGCCTACCAGGGCCAGGCATTCGAGCAGGGCGATAAGAAATATCGCCACGCCCAGCCATTGCGGGTTGCCGCTCAGCCAGGTGGTCAGGTCGTCCAGCCAGACGCTCATCGTTCCGCTCCCGAGACGCTCAACAATCGATAGTCACGGCCTTCGACCTGTCCACGGCGCAAAGGGTTGCGTGTGCAGTGGCGTGTGTACTGCGCGTCGACGAAGCGATACGGCAGGTGCTCATCGCGGCCTGTGGGTATGCCCAGGCGTGCGCACTGGATGATCGACTGCGCGCGTTCGCCGACGTCTTCGACGAACAGGCGCTGCAGGTCGAAGCGGCGCGCATCCCAGTCCGGCACCTTCAGCGCGAGCGCCTTGCACAGCAGCGTCTGCCCGGCGCACAGGCGTTCTGGCGCGCGGGGCTGGCCGAGGCTGTCGGGATTGTTGCGCTGCATCGCGGCGAGCGAATCGGCGCCGCTGATGGCGTCGATCCAGGGGTGAGCGGACTTGATCAGCACCGCGTTGCCAGGGCCGTGAGCGCTGAAGTTCAGCGAGTCGCCACCGCGCGCGTAGTACATGTAGATGTGTCCGCCATCGGCGAACAGCGCCCTGCGTTTCTCCGTGTAGCCGAGCGAGGCATGGCTGCCCTTGTCCGCCAGGTAGTAGGCCTCGGTCTCGATGATTCGTGCGCTCAGCCACAGCGCGCCGACGCGATGGCGAATGACCTTGCCGAGCAGCTCGCGGGCAAGCAGCTGCGCGTCACGGTCGAAGAAGGCATCCGGCAGTGGCCGGGCGCCGGGCCAGGGCAAACTGAGAGTGGATTCGGCGGGCATGATCTGTCGGAGGGGCGCAGCGATCTGATCCGGGGCTGCGAGCATAACAACAAGCGCCCTGGTTTGGGCCTGCTCTGCGGCGCTCTTCCGGCATTCTCGCGAGGTAAAGTGAACACGCCGTCTACCGCTTGCCAGACGCCGCTGGGCGCGGCCCTTCGAGATGGCTATAATCAGCCCCTTTGTCCAACTGCCAGACCTCCGCCGCCATGACCGAGTCCGTGCACGCATACATGACCCGCCTGGGCCAGGCTGCCCGCCAGGCTTCGCGGGTGCTCGCCCGCGCCAGCACCGCGCAGAAGAATCGCGCGCTGCAGGCCGCTGCCAACGCTCTCGACGCCGCTCGCGCCGAGTTGACCGCCGCCAACGAACTGGATCTGGCCGCCGCCCGCGCCAGCGGTCTGGAGCCGGCCATGGTCGACCGCCTGGCGCTGACGCCGAAGGTAATCGACAGCATGATCGAAGGCCTGCGCCAAGTGGCGACCCTGCCTGACCCGATCGGCGAGATTCAGGGCATGCGCTACCTGCCGTCCGGCATTCAGGTCGGCAAGATGCGCGTACCGCTGGGTGTGATCGGCATCATCTACGAGTCGCGTCCGAACGTGACCATCGATGCGGCCAGCCTGTGTCTGAAGTCCGGCAACGCGACCATCCTGCGTGGCGGCTCCGAGGCCATCCATTCCAATCAGGCGATTGCCCGCTGTATCCAGCAGGGCCTGGCCGAGGCCGATCTGCCGGCGGCTGCCGTGCAGGTGGTGGAAACCACCGACCGCGCTGCCGTCGGTGAGCTGATCACCATGCCGGAGTTCGTCGACGTGATCGTGCCGCGCGGCGGCAAGGGCCTGATCGAGCGCATCAGCCGCGACGCCAAGGTGCCGGTGATCAAGCATCTCGATGGTGTCTGCCACGTCTATGTCGACGTTGCCGCCGATCTCGACAAGGCCATTCGCGTCTGCGACAACGCCAAGACCCAGCGCTACTCGCCGTGCAACGCCATGGAAACCCTGCTGGTGCACCAGGCCATCGCCGCGCGCGTGCTGCCCCTGCTGGCCGCGATCTACCGCGACAAGGGCGTGGAACTGCGTGGCGATGCCGCGACCCGCGAACTGCTCGGCAGCGATGTGCTGGAAGCGAGCGAGGATGACTGGTTCGCCGAGTACAACGCGCCGATCCTGGCGATTCGCATCGTCGACTCGCTGGATGCGGCCATCGAGCACATCAATCATTACGGCTCGCAGCACACCGACTCGATCATCACCGAGAACTTCAGTGATGCGCGGCGTTTCCTTACCGAAGTGGACTCCTCCTCGGTGATGGTCAACGCTTCGACGCGCTTCGCCGATGGTTTCGAGTACGGCCTGGGGGCGGAGATCGGCATCTCCACCGACAAGCTGCACGCACGCGGCCCGGTCGGCCTGGAAGGCCTGACCAGCGAGAAGTACGTGGTCTTCGGCGACGGACACATTCGCACATAAATGAAACAGATCGGCGCCCGACGCATCGGCCTGCTCGGCGGTACCTTCAACCCGGTGCATATCGGGCATCTGCGTGCCGCGCTAGAGGTGGCCGAATTCATGCTGCTGGACGAGCTGCGGCTCATTCCCAGCGCCAGGCCGCCGCACCGCGATACGCCGCAGGCCAGCGCCGAACAGCGTCTGGCCATGGTCGAGCTGGCGGTGGCCGGCGAGGCGCGCCTGACGGTTGATGACCGCGAGCTGCGCCGCGACAAACCGTCGTACACCGTGGACACGCTGGAGTCGCTACGTGCCGAGCTGGCCGCGGGCGACCAGCTGTTCCTGCTGCTCGGCTGGGATGCCTTTTGCGGTTTGCCGAGCTGGCATCGCTGGCAGGAGTTGCTCGAGCACTGCCATCTGCTGGTATTGCAACGGCCGGATGCCGACAGCGAAGCGCCGGAGGCGCTGCGCGACCTGCTCGCCGCGCGCAGTGTCAGCGACCCGCTGAGCCTGGAAGGGCCTGGCGGACAAATCAGTTTCATCTGGCAGACTCCGTTGGCGATTTCCGCCACGCAGATTCGCCACTTGTTGGCAACTGGCCGCTCGGCGCGTTATCTGCTGCCGGACGCGGTACTGGCCTATATCCAGGCGCACGATCTTTACCGTGCGCCCAATGCTTGAAACGCCGCGCATGTGCGCTGGCGTCCATTACACGAGGCAAATGAGTTTTTATGAGCAAGCAGAACATGCCCAGCGACGAGCTGGTCAAGATCGCCGTGGCGGCGCTGGAAGAGATCAAGGCGACCGATATCACCGTGATCGACGTCAAGGACAAGACCAGCATCACCGATTTCATGGTGATCGCCAGCGGTAGCTCCAGCCGTCAGGTCAAGGCGCTGGTGGACAACGTGCTGGAAAAGGTCAAGGAGCAGGGTGTGCGCCCTATCGGTAGCGAAGGTCTGGACAGCGGCGAATGGGCCCTGCTCGACCTCGGCGACATCGTCGTTCACGTGATGCTGCCGACCGCGCGCCAGTTCTACGACCTCGAGCGCCTGTGGCAGGGCGCCGAGCAGAGCCGCGCCCAGCACTCGGCCGAGTAAGCTCCAGCCGTGCGGATCAAACTCATTGCCGTTGGCTCGCGTATGCCGCGCTGGGTCGAGGAGGGCTGGCAGGAGTACGTCAAGCGTCTGCCGGCCGAACTGCCATTGGAGTTGGTGGAAATCCCGCTCAATACCCGCGGCAAAAATGCCGATGTGGCACGGCTGATCCGCCAGGAAGGCGAGGCCATGCTCAGCAAGGTTCAGCCCGGCGAACGCATCGTCACGCTGGAGGTCCATGGCAAGCCATGGAGCACCGAGCAGCTGGCCGCGGAGCTGGATCGCTGGCGTCTCGATGCGCGCAACGTCAATCTCATGGTCGGCGGCCCGGAAGGGCTGGCGCCGGAGGTCTGTGCGCGCAGCGAACAGCGCTGGTCGCTTTCGCCGCTGACCCTGCCGCATCCGCTGGTGCGCATCCTGCTTGGCGAGCAGATCTACCGGGCCTGGACCGTATTGTCCGGCCACCCGTACCACAAGTGATCAAGTAGTCATGCCGCAGCCGATTCGCCTCAAGGATCACGAAAAGGACGCTCGCCTGGTCAAGCGCCGGGTGCTGGTCGGCGGCGTGGTGATCATCCTGCTGACCTGCGTGCTGATCATGCGCATGTATTACCTGCAGGTGATCCAGTACGAGCATCACAGCACCCTGGCGGAGAACAACCGCATCCACGTGCAGCCGCTGCCGCCGACTCGCGGGCTGATCTTCGATCGCAACGGCGTGATCATCGCCGACAACCGTCCCAGCTTCAGCCTGACCGTGACCCGTGAGCGTGCCGGTGACTGGCTCAGCGTGCTCGATACGGTGGTCGAGGTACTGGAGCTCAGCGAAGACGAGCGGGAACTGTTCGAGCGTCGTGTGCGTCAGGGGCGGCGTCCGTTCGAGCCGGTGCCGATCCTCTTCGAGCTGAGCGAGGAGCAGATCGCCCGCATTGCGGTCAACCAGTTCCGCCTGCCCGGTGTCGAAGTGGCGGCGCAGCTGGTGCGGCACTATCCGCAGAAGGAGCATTTCGCCCATTCGGTCGGTTACGTCGGACGCATCAACGAGCAGGAGCTCAAGCGCCTCGACCCGACTGACTACGCCGGCACGCACCATATCGGCAAGACCGGTATCGAGCGCTTCTACGAGGACGAACTGCACGGCGAAGTTGGCTATGAGGAAGTCGAGACCAATGCGCGCGGGCGCGTGCTGCGCGTGCTCAATCGCATCGATCCGAAGCCGGGCAAGGACATTGTCCTCAGCCTCGACGTGCATCTGCAGGAGGCCGCAGAAAACGCTCTGGGCGGCCGTCGTGGTGCGGTGGTGGCCATCGACCCGAACAATGGTGAAGTGCTGGCGATGGTCAGTCAGCCGAGTTTCGACCCCAACCCCTTCGTCACCGGCATCAGTTTCAAGGCTTACGGCGAGCTGCGCGACTCCATCGACCAGCCGCTGTACAACCGCGTGCTGCGCGGCCTTTACCCGCCCGGCTCGACCATCAAGCCGATGGTGGCGGTGGCCGGTCTGGATGCCGGGGTCGTCACTCCCACCTCGCGGGTGTTCGACCCGGGCTTCTACCAGCTGCCCAACCACAGTCACAAGTACCGCAACTGGAACCGCAACGGTGACGGCTGGGTGGATCTGAACCTGGCGATTGCCCGTTCCAACGACACCTATTTCTACGATCTGGCGCACAAGATGGGCGTCGATCGCATGCACGACTACATGAGCCGCTTCGGCCTCGGCCAGCGTGTGGCGCTGGACATGTTCGAGGAAACCGCCGGTCTGATGCCTTCGCGCGACTGGAAACGGGCGCGGTACCGCCAGCCCTGGTATCCGGGTGAGACGCTGATTCTCGGCATTGGCCAGGGCTACATGCAGACCACGCCGCTACAACTGGCGCAGGCCACCACATTGATGGCCACGCGCGGCAAATGGATTCGCCCGCATCTGGCCAAGAGTGTCGATGGCCGGCTGCCCGTGGATCCCAACCCGATGCCGGATATCGTGCTGCGTGACCCGAAATTCTGGGACTACGGCATTCATGGCATGGAAGAAGTGCTGCACGGTGCCCGTGGCACCGCGCGCAAGGTGGGTGACAGCGCGGTCTATCGCATCGCCGGCAAGAGCGGCACGGCGCAGGTGGTGGCGATCAAGCAGGGCGAGAAGTATGACCGCAACAAGGTGCAGGAGCGCCACCGCGATCACGCCCTGTTCGTCGGTTTTGCACCCGCCAATAACCCGCAGATAGCCGTCGCGGTGATGGTGGAGAACGGCGAGTCCGGCTCCGGTGTCGCGGCTCCGGTGGTCAAGCAGGTGATGGATGCCTGGCTGCTGGACGGGGAAACCGGCCAGCTCAAGACCGAGTTCGCGATGCCCAAGCCTGCCGAGGTCAGCCAACGATGATGAGCAATTTCGACCGCACCCTGTCCGACGAGGATGTACTGCGCCGTCGTGCCAGCCTGCTGCGGCGCATGCATATCGATGGCTGGTTGCTGTTGCTGCTGCTGATTCTGGGCACCGGCAGTCTGTTCATCCTCTACTCGGCCAGCGGCAAGAACATCGACCTGTTGCTCAAGCAGGCGTCCTCGTTCGGCATCGGCATGCTCGCTGTGGTGGTGATCGCCCAGTTCGACCCGCGCTTCATGGCGCGCTGGGTGCCGCTGGCCTATGTGATCGGGGTGGCACTGCTGACGGTGGTGGAGGTGATGGGACACACGGCGATGGGGGCCACGCGCTGGATCAACATCCCGGGGGTGATCCGCTTTCAGCCCTCGGAGCTGATGAAGATCATCATGCCGATGACCATCGCCTGGTACCTGTCACGACACAATCTGCCGCCGCGCTTCAAGCACATTGCCGTCAGTCTGGTGATGATCGGCATCCCCTTCGTGCTGATCGTCAAACAGCCGGACCTGGGTACCTCGCTGCTGATCCTCGCCTCCGGCGCCTTCGTCATCTTCATGGCCGGCCTGCAGTGGCGCTGGATCCTAGGCGCCGCCGCCGCCGTGGTGCCGATCGCAGTGGGCATGTGGTACTTCGTCATGCACGACTACCAGAAACGCCGGGTGCTGACCTTTCTCAACCCGGAGAGCGACCCGCTGGGGTCGGGCTGGAACATCATCCAGTCGAAGGCGGCCATCGGCTCCGGCGGGGTACTGGGCAAGGGCTGGCTGCTGGGCACCCAGTCGCACCTGGACTTTTTGCCGGAAAGCCATACCGACTTTATCATTGCCGTACTGGCCGAGGAGTTCGGCCTGGTTGGTGTCTGTTTGTTGCTGTTGATGTATCTGCTGTTGCTTGCCCGCGGCCTGGTGATTACCGTCCAGGCCCAGACGCTGTTCGGCAAGCTGCTGGCCGGGGCGCTGACCATGACCTTCTTCGTTTACGTATTCGTCAACATCGGCATGGTCAGCGGGCTGCTGCCGGTGGTTGGGGTGCCGCTACCATTCATTAGCTACGGCGGAACCCATCTGGTCACGCTGTTGTCAGGCTTCGGGATATTGATGGCGATCCACACCCACAGAAAGTGGATCGCTCAGGTTTGATTTGGGGGTTTTGAGTTAATGCATTCTTTGCGCAGTTGGGCGGCTCGTACGTTCATCGGTGTCGGTATCGCCGGCATCCTCGGCAGCAGCGCCCAGGCGTTGGCGGCTGACTACCAGAACTCTCCGCAGGTGGCCGAGTTCGTCGAGGAAATGACCCGTGACTACGGTTTCGCCAGCGAGCAGCTGTATGGCCTGTTCGCCGATGTCGAGCGCAAGCAGGCGATTCTCGATGCGATCTCGCGCCCGGCCGAGAAGGTCAAACCTTGGAAGGAATACCGGCCGATCTTCATCACCGACAAGCGCATCGCTCAGGGCGTGGAGTTCTGGAACAGGAACCAGGCTGCGCTGGAGAAGGCCGAGGCCGAGTATGGCGTCGCACCGCAGTTCATCGTCGCCATCATTGGCGTAGAGACCTTCTACGGCGCCAATACCGGTAACTGGAGAGTGATGGATGCGCTGTCCACTCTGGCCTTCGATTACCCGCCGCGTGCACCGTTCTTTCGCAAGGAGCTGCGCGAGTTTCTCATGCTGACCCGTGAGGAGCAGGTCGATCCGCTTTCGCTCAAGGGCTCCTACGCCGGTGCCATGGGCCTGCCGCAGTTCATGCCGAGCAGCTTCCGCGCCTATGCCGTGGACTTCGACGGTGACGGCCACATCAACATCTGGAGCAATCCGACCGATGCCATCGGCAGCGTCGCCAGCTATTTCAAACGTCACGGCTGGCAGGCCGGTAGCCAGGTCGCCAGTCGCGTCGAAGTCAGCGGTGCGCGGGTCGAGGAAGGCCTGACCCAGGGCCTCGATCCGGTGAAGAACGTCGCCGAATTGCGTGAGCTGGGCTGGGCGAGTCAGGACGCGCTGGCCGAGGACCTGCCGGTGACGGCGTTTCGTCTGGAGGGCGCCGAAGGCGACGAATACTGGTTCGGTTTGCCCAACTTCTTCACCATCACCCGCTACAATCGCAGCGTGATGTATGCCATGGCGGTCAACCAACTGGCTGAGCTGCTGGTCGAAGCACGGGGTAATCGATGAGTGCGTCCAAACTGCTGCCGCTGGCAGCCTGCGTAGCGGCAGCACTGTTGCTGGTGAGCTGCTCTTCCAATCGGGCACCGCAGCCTGCGGTAGTTCCCGGCCAGTCCGCCGGCATTTCCGGTCCGAATGATTTCAACCGCCCGCATCGCGATGGCGCGCCCTGGTGGGACGTCGACGTCTCGAAGATTCAGGACGCCGTTCCGATGCCGCACTACGGGCCGGTCAAGGCCAGCCCCTATGTGGTGTTCGGCAAGCAGTACTACCCGATTCAGGATGCGCGCCGCTATCAGGCAGTCGGTCCTGCCTCCTGGTACGGCACCAAGTTCCACGGTCAGGCCACGGCCAACGGCGAAACCTACGACCTGTACGGCATGACCGCGGCGCACAAGACGCTGCCGCTGCCCAGTTACGTACGGGTGACCAATCTGGAGAACGGCAAGAGTGTGATCCTGCGGGTCAACGACCGCGGCCCGTTCTACTCCGACCGCATCATCGACCTGTCCTTCGCTGCGGCGAAGAAGCTCGGCTATGCCGAGAAGGGCACCGCGCGGGTCAAGGTGGAAGGTATCGACCCCCATGAGTGGTGGGCACAGCAGGGCCGTCCGGTGCCGCTGGTGCTGGCCAACAACCAGCCAGCCAAGTCCGCCGTGGCCCAGCCCGTTGCGCAGCCGGCGCCACAGGTCGTTGAGCAGTACGCACCGCCGCCCGCCCAGCACGCCGCTGCGGTGGTGCCGGTGCAGATCGACGCAAAAAAAAACGATTCACTCGGAGCCTCTGGCCTGTATCTCCAGGTGGGAGCCTTCGCCAATCCGGACGCTGCGGAGCTGCTCAAGTCCAAGCTGACCCAGACCAGCAGTGTGCCGGTGTTCATCAGCTCAGTAGTGCGCGACCAGCAGATACTGCACCGGGTCCGAATGGGACCGATCAGCAACCAGGGCGAGGCTGAACAGCTGCAGAGCAGCGTGCGCCTGGCCAACCTCGGGCAGCCCACGCTGGTGCGCGCCGACTGATGGCAACTTAACCGGCTTTTGCCGGACTAATCCGAGACTTGCCTGCTGGCGAGTCGAAAGATGGCCCTTCGGGGCCGTACAACCCATGCAACGATTTTCGAGAGACGGATGAACATCACCAGCTTCGTGCAACGTGCTTCACTGGTTCTTACCCTTCTGGTCGCGCCGCTCGTCATGGCCAATCAGCAGGTGGTGCCTGCGGCGCCGCAACTGGCCGCCAAGTCCTACGTTCTGATGGACGCCGCCAGCGGCAATATCCTGGTCGAGAACAACGGCGACCAGCGCCTGCCGCCAGCCAGCCTGACCAAGTTGATGACCGCCTATATCGCCACCCTGGAAATCCGTAATGGCAAGATCGGCGAGCAGGATCTGGTACCAGTCAGCGAGCATGCCTGGCGTACCGGTGGTGCCGCTTCCGGTGGTTCCACCATGTTCTTGCCGCTCAACAGCCAGGCTACGGTCAGCGACCTGCTGCACGGCATCATCATCCAGTCCGGCAACGACGCCAGCATCGCCATCGCCGAATACATCGCCGGTAGCGAAGACGCCTTCGCCGACATGATGAATGCCACCGCCGAACGACTGGGCATGAAGAACAGCCACTTCATGAACGCCACCGGCCTGCCGCATCCCGAGCACTACTCCAGTGCCCATGACATGGCGATCCTGGCCCGCGCGATCATCAACGAAGACGCCGAACACTATGCGATCTACTCGCAGAAGGAGTTCCTCTGGAACAACATCAAGCAGCCCAACCGCAACCTGCTGCTGTGGCGTGACCGCACCGTCGATGGTCTGAAGACCGGCCACACCTCCGAGGCCGGCTACTGTCTGGTGGCTTCGGCCGTGCGCGATGGCGCGCGCATGATCACCTCGGTATTCGGTACCGACAGCGAACAGGCCCGTGCTGCTGAAACTCAGAAGCTGCTGACCTACGGCTTCCGCTTCTTCGAAAGCCGTACCTTCTATCAGAAGGGCACCGAGCTGGCCCAGGCCACCGTGTGGAAAGGTACCGCGAATCAGGTCAAGGCCGGCCTGGCCGAAGACCTGACCCTGACCATGCCCAAAGGCCAGTTGGAAAAGCTGCAGGCCAGCATGACGCTCAACCCGCAACTGATCGCTCCGGTCCAGCAGGGCGATGTGATCGGCAAGGTTGAAGTCAAACTGGGCGACGAGGTGGTGCGCAGCACCGACCTGGTAGCGTTGCAGTCGGTAGACGAGGGCGGCCTGCTGCGTCGCCTGTGGGACAGCATCCGTCTGTTCTTCTACGGCCTGTTCAACTGAGCGCAAATGCCGACAGCGAGCGACGTTTTCGCTGAGCATTGAAAATGGCGGAGCAGGGCCCATTTACGTACTGTAAAGGGTGCTGCTCCGCCGTTTCATTCAGCCTGCTTCGGGCTTGCCGCGCCTTGTACTGACCGCCTCGTCGAGGCGCCTGACTTATCCAGTCCGCTCCAGTCCGGGGCGGCCCTTTCTGGACGGGCCATGAGCCCGCTGATGACATGACCGATAGCGACGTTCAAGCACCCAAAATCGAGTTCCCCTGCGAGCGTTACCCGATCAAGGTAATAGGCACCGCCGGCGAAGGCTTCTCTGATCTGGTGATCGAAGTGATCCAGCGCCACGCACCGGATCTGGATGCCTCCACCCTGGTGATGCGAGACAGCCGCAACGGCAACTTCCTCTCCGTGCAGGTCCTGATCACCGCGACCAGTGTCGAACAACTGCAGGCGATTCACGTCGACCTGCGTGCGACCGGCCGCGTGCATATGGTGCTGTGATACCCATGCCCGAGCTCGTCGTCCGTCATCTCGGTCTGGTCGACTACCAGCCTACCCTGGAAGCCATGCGCACGCTGACGCGCGAGCGTGATGCGCAGACGCCGGATGAAATCTGGCTGCTGCAGCACCCCAGGGTTTTCACCCAGGGCCAGGCCGGCAAGGCTGAGCATCTGTTGGCGCCTGGTGATATTCCGGTGATTCAGGTCGAGCGTGGCGGTCAGGTGACCTATCACGGGCCAGGCCAGCTGGTGGCCTATCTGATGCTCGATCTGCGTCGCCTCGACCTTGGTGTGCGCGAACTGGTCACGGCCATGGAGCAGAGCCTGGTCGATCTGCTGGCCGGCTATGGCATCGAGGCCGCGCCCAAGGCGGATGCTCCGGGTGTTTACGTGGCAGGCGACAAGATCGCATCCCTGGGGCTGCGCGTCAGCCGTGGCTGTTCCTTCCATGGCTTGGCGCTGAACGTCGACATGGACATGACGCCCTTTCTGCGCATCAATCCGTGCGGTTACGCCGGGCTGAAGATGGTGCAGATGCGCGACCTGCTGCAAGCGCCGCCTGCATTCGACGAGGTGGCGCAAAGGCTGGAACAGACTCTGCGCCAGAGGCTGGGATATCAGTAGGCGTTAGTCCGAGGAAACAGAAAGGGGCGCCATGGCGCCCCTTTCGTTTATCCGGCAACTGTAGTCAGTTCAGATTCAGTGCCGGAATCAGGCTGGCGTCGATCTCCTGGCCAGGCACCGGTACCGGTGCGGCGAGGCCCAGGTTGTTCTTCTCGAACACGCGGTCGGCTCGGTAGCTGGAACGCACCAGCGGGCCGGCGGCGACTTCCATGAAGCCCTTCTCCAGGCCGATGTCACGCAAGCGGTTGAACTCCTCGGGGCTGACCCAGCGCTGCACCTTGAGGTGGTTGCGGGTCGGCTGCAGGTACTGGCCGAGGGTGAGGATGTCCACGCCGATGGCGCGCAGGTCATCCATGGTCTCGAAAATCTCCTCGTCGGTTTCTCCCAGGCCCAGCATCAGGCTGGTCTTGGTCAGCACGTCGGGGCGATGCTTCTTGGCGTGCTCGAGTACCTTGAGGGTTTTCTCGTAGCCGGCGCGCGGGTCGCGGACCACATGAGTGAGGCGTTTGACCGTCTCGACGTTCTGCGCGAAGACTTCCAGGCCGGAGTCGACGACGCGTTCGATGGCCTGGTGGTCGCCATCGAAGTCCGGGGTGAGAGCCTCGACCACCACATGCGGGGTGTTCTCCTTGATCGCCCGTACGCAGGCAGCGTAATGCCCGGCGCCGCCATCTTCCAGATCGTCACGGTCCACCGAGGTCAGCACGATGTAACGCAGGGCCATCAGCTCCACCGACTTGGCGGTGTTCTGCGGCTCTTCAAGGTCCAGCCAGCCATTGGGATTGCCGGTGTCCACGGCGCAGAAGCGGCAGGCGCGGGTACATACCGAACCCATCAGCATGATGGTGGCGGTACCGTTGGACCAGCACTCGCCCATGTTCGGGCAATGCGACTCCTGGCACACGGTGCTCAGGCGGTGTTCGCCAACGTTGCGCTTGACCGCCTCGAAGCGGCTGCCACCCGGCGCCTTGACCCGCAGCCACTTGGGCTTGGGCTCGAAAACCTGGGGTTCGGCCGAGGCACGGCGCTTCTGACCATCCTTGATCGCAGTGATGCCTTGGGCGGTGCGGAATTTTTCGCCGCTGGCGACGGATTTGGGCGAGGAGGTATCGGACATCGGAAATCTGGGCTCCGGTAGAGGCTCCGTGGGCAGGTGGCTTTTGGCCGCCCGCCAGTCTACCACAGAAGGTGTATGCAGACGCTGAGGCCGTCTGTCGACAAACACGGCCCTCAGCGGGTGCGCAGTTGCTGCAGCAGCTCGGCGTTCGGATAGCCGTCGGCAGGCCAGTTCAGTTGCAGCTGCAGGGCTCGGATGGCCTTGCGCGTGTTGGCGCCGATGATGCCGTCAGCCGGGCCCGGATCGAAGCCCGCCTTGGCCAGGCGCTCCTGCAGCTCGATGCGTTCGCTGCGACCCAGTTGGCGTTCGCCGCGTGGCCACTGCCCTTTGATCTCGCTCGGGCGCAGCAGATTATCGGCGAGCAGGCCGATGGCCAGCGCATAGGAGGTGGAGTTGTTGTACTTGAGAATGCTGCGGAAGTTGTCCAACAGCAGGAAGGCCGGGCCCTTGTGGCCGGCAGGTAGCTGCAGGCTGGCGCGGGCGCTGGCGGCTGCGCCGGTCGGCCCCAGCGGGCGCACGCCGAGTGCCGCCCATTCGGTGAGTGTACGGCGCTGGTCCGGGTCGGCCAGGGAGTAGTCGAAACCGGCCGGCAGATTGACCTCGAAGCCCCAGGGTTGGCCGTGCTGCCACCCTGAAGCCTGCAGGTAGTGAGCGGCCGAGGCCAGGGCGTCAGTCGAGGAGTTCCACAGGTCGCGCTTGCCGTCGCCGTCGAAATCAACCGCATGCTGGTTGTAGGTGGTCGGCATGAACTGGGTCTGCCCCATGGCGCCGGCCCAGGAGCCGATCATGCGCTCGCTGGATATGTCACCGTTCTGCAGAATCTGCAGCGCGGCCAGCAACTGAACCCGCCAGAAGCCCTGGCGGCGACCGTCGTAAGCCAGCGTCGCGAGGGAGCGGATCACGCTGTGGCTGCCGATGTTGTTGCCGAAGTTGCTTTCAAGGCCCCAGATAGCCACCAGAATCCGCGCATCGACACCATACTGCTGTTCGATGCGTTGCAGCACGCCATTGTGCTGTGCCAGCAGGACGCGACCGCGGCCAATACGGCTGGAGGAAACGGCGCCGTCGAGATATTCCCATACCGGCCGGGTGAATTCGGGCTGACTGCTGTCAGCCTTCAGTACTGCCGGGTCGAGGGTGACGCCGGCGAATACGCGATCGAACAGCGCAGCGTCGATACCGGCGGCAATCGCTTCGCTGCGCAGCGTCTGGCGCCAATCGGCGAAGCTGGGCAGCGGCGCTTCGGCCGTGGTCTGAATCGCAGCCGGAGGCATTGCGGTGGGCAGGTTCTCCGCCGGCGCCTGGGCGCAGGCCGCCAGCAGAAGGAGAGGAAGCAGAGCCAGGGCGCGACGCGGAAGCTGGTGTGGCATGTCTATCTCAAGGCGTTTAAGCATGCCGCTACCTTAGCATGCCCGGACCGGATTCTGGGCGACCTGCGCAGTGATGAAGCCCATAAAGCAAGAAGCCTCCCAATTGTGGGAGGCTTCGCGGCGGTAGCTGCCTTTGCCTTTCTGTGGTCGTTCCTGGCGGGAACGAAACAGTGGCTGGGCGACGATGGATTTGGCCTTGTTCGGCCGTTTGCCGGCTTTCTTGCTCATGGCGTTTCCTCATGCGAGTGTCTGCGCCAATGCAGACGGCGCGGACTATGCGCCGCTGTACAGAAAATGTCCAGATGGTGCCCGGCGCAGGCACTCTTGCGCAGGGCTACCCGCCGGAACCGGATTACGGATTCAGACGCAGCCGCTGACCGGCCAGTTGCAGCGTCAGCAGCGCCAGTTCACTCCACGGATCGCCGGGCGCCTGGCCCTTGATCTGCGCATCGATCAGCTGCGCCTGCTGCAGCAGTTGACCCCAGCGCTTGCTGCTGTGGCGCTGCAGGGCCTTGGAAACCAGCGGCCGGCGTTTGTCCCAGACGGGCGGGCGAGCACTGGAGAAGGCCTTGTCCAGGGGGATGCCCTGGCTCTGCTGATGGGCGATGCCGGCCAGCAGGCGAATCTCCCGGGCCAGCGCCCAGAGAATAACCGGGGTTTCCACGCCTTCGCCGCGCAGTCCTTCGAGCATGCGCAGGGCATGTGCGGCATCGCCACCCAGCGCGCAATCGATCAGGCCGAAGACGTCGAAGCGGGCACTGTCGGCCACGGCTGCCTGAACGGTTTCGGCATCGACCTGATTGCCCTCGGCGAGCAGCTTGAGCTTCTCCACTTCCTGAGCCGCGGCCAGCAGGTTGCCTTCCACCCGGGCGGCGATCATTTCCACCGCGTCGCTGCTGGCATTCAGGCCGGCCTGAGCCAGGCGCTGGCGAATCCATTGCGGCAACTGGTTGGCGTCCACTGGCCAGATCTGGATGAACTGGCTGGCCTGGCCGTCGATCAGCGCCTTGGCCCATTTGGATTTCTGCGCGCTGCCGTCGAGCTTGGGTAGGCTCAGCAGCAGGACGGTGTCCTCCGGCGGGCGGGCCAGGTACTCCAGCAGCGCTGCCGTGCCCTTGTCCCCCGGCTTGCCGGAGGGCAGGCGCAGCTCCAGCAGTCGTTTTTCGGCGAACAGCGAGAGGCTGGCGCCCGCCTGCAGCAGGTTGCCCCAGTCGAAGTTGGCTTCGGCATTGAACACCTGGCGCTCGCCAAAACCCTGCTGACGGCAGGCGTTGCGGATGGCGTCGGCGGCTTCCTGGCAGAGCAGCGGCTCGTCACCGCTGACTGCATAGACAGGCGCAAGCGAACCCTGCAGGTGTTTGCCGAGTTGCGCGGGGGCGAGCTTCATCGGGGTGCTGTCATGAGGTGAGCAGGCATGGGGCCGCAGGAGCGGCCCGGTACCTTACTGGCTCGGCAGTTCGATTGGCGATTGCTGCGGTGCGACCTGGCTCTCGCGAGCACGGCGAGCCGCTTCCAGCGCTTCTGCCTCTGCCCTGGCGCGGGCTTCGGCAGTCTGCTGCAGCTGGTCGAGTTGCTCGGGAGTGATCTGCTGCAGGTTCTGCGTGAGCTGCCGGATCATCTCGCGACGCAGTTCATTACGCAGCTGTGCTGCTTCCTGATCCGAGCCAGCCAGGTTGTTGTCATCCTGCTGATAGTAGTTCTGCACCTCGACCGTGTTGCCGGTCAGCAGCAGGTTCTGCGTGCCGCGGATCTCGTAGTCCAGCACCATGGTCAGCTCGTACTCGGCAGTGCGTGCGCCGCTGCTGAAGCTGGCGCTGCGACGGTTCTCGGTTTCACGAGTGAGCACCAGCTTGTAGGGCGCGCCGGCGTATACGCGAACACCGTTGTTCTCCAGTACTTCACGTACCTGTGTCACGGTTTCGCCGTAAGCATTGCGCGCGCTGACGTCGAGCTCCTTGAGGGCGAACTGCGCATCACCGGTGCCGCGCAGCTGGAAGCCACAGGCGCTGAGCAGGCCGGCCAGGCCGATGACCAGCAGATTCCGTTTCATCATTCTCATTTCCCCTTGGCGGATCACGGCGCCACTCTCTGTGGCGCCGAGCTTAATCAGTTGGCGACGATGTTGACCAGCTTGCCCGGTACCACGATGACCTTGCGGATGCTCAGGCCTTCGGTGAAGCGCAGCACGTTCTCGTTGGCGCGGGCGGCAGCCTCGACGTCCTCGCGGCTGGCGCTGGCCGGTACTTCGATCTGCCCGCGCAGTTTGCCGTTGACCTGCACCACCAGGGTCAGGCTGTCCTGCACCAGGGCGGACTCGTCGACCTGCGGCCACTGCGCATCGATCACCGCGTCGGTGTGACCCAGGCGCTGCCACAGCTCGTGGCTGATGTGCGGGGTGATCGGCGCCAGCAGCAGGGTGACGATCTCCAGGCCTTCGTGCACCAGTGCGCGATCCTGTTCGGTGGCGGTGGCGGCCTTCTCCAGCACGTTCATCAGGGTCATCACCTGAGCGACGGCGGTGTTGAACTTGTGGTGCTGGCCAATATCGTTGCTGGCCTGCTTGATCGCCAGGTGGATGGCGCGGCGCACGGCCTTCTGCTCGTCGTTCAGGCTGGCGACATCCAGCTTGCCCGGCAGACCGGCGCTGACGTGGCCGTGGGCCAGGCGCCAGACGCGGCGCAGGAAACGGTTGGCACCCTCGACGCCGGCGTCCGACCATTCGCAGCTCTGGTCGGGCGGCGAGGCGAACATCATGAACAGGCGGCAGGTATCGGCGCCGTACTGATCGATCATGTCCTGCGGGTCGACGCCGTTGTTCTTCGACTTGGACATCTTCTCGGTGCCGCCGATTTCCACCGGCAGCCCATCGCTCTTCAGCTTGGCGCCGATGACCTTGGCCTTGGCGTCACGCTCGACTTCCACGTCTGCCGGGTTGAACCAGTCCTTGCTGCCGTTTTCCAGGGTGCGGTAGTAGGTCTCGGCGACCACCATGCCCTGGGTCAGCAGGTTCTTGAATGGCTCATTGGATGACACCAGGCCTTCGTCGCGCATCAGCTTGTGGAAGAAGCGCGCGTAGAGCAGGTGCAGGATGGCGTGCTCGATACCGCCGATGTACTGGTCCACCGGCAGCCAGTGGTTGGCCGCTTGCGGGTCGACCATGCCCTTGTCGTAGTTCGGGCTGGCGTAGCGGGCGAAGTACCAGGACGACTCGACGAAGGTATCCATGGTGTCGGTTTCGCGCTTGGCCGGCGCGCCGCATTTCGGGCAGCTGCACTCGTAGAACTCGGGCATTTTCGCCAGCGGCGAGCCGGCGCCGTCCGGCACCACGTCTTCGGGCAGCACCACCGGTAGCTGGTCTTCCGGTACCGGAACGTCACCGCAGCTGTCGCAATGGATGATCGGGATCGGGCAGCCCCAGTAGCGCTGACGGCTGATGCCCCAGTCGCGCAGGCGGAACTGGGTCTTGCGTGCGCCATGCTCGCTGGCTTCCAGATCGCCGACGATGGTGTCGAAGGCAGCCTGGAACTCCAGACCGTCGTACTTGCCGGAATTCACGGTGGTCAGCCCGACCTTGTCGGCGTACCAGTCCTGCCACTGGCTGGCGCTGAAGTCCTTGCCTTCGGCGGCGTAGACCTGAACGATCGGCAGGTCGTACTTGCCTGCGAATTCGAAATCGCGTTCGTCATGCGCCGGCACGGCCATTACCGCACCTTCGCCGTAGCCCCACAGCACGTAGTTGGCGACGAACACCGGCAGCTTGTCGCCGGTCAGCGGGTGGATGACGAACTGGCCGGTAGCCAGACCCTTCTTCTCCATGGTGGCCATATCGGCCTCGGCCACGGAGCCGGCCTTGCATTCGGCGATAAAGGCGGCGATGGCCGGGTTGCCCTCGGCGGCGCGCTGGGCCAGCGGGTGCTCGGCAGCCACGGCCACGTAGGTGGCGCCCATCAGGGTGTCGGGACGGGTCGAGTAGACCTTGAGCTGGCCGTCGATACCGATGCTGTCGACGTCGTAGTCGAACACGATGTCGGCACCGAAGCTCTTGCCGATCCAGTTGCGCTGCATGGTCTTGACCTGTTCCGGCCAGCCATCGAGCTCATCCAGGCTGCTCAGCAGTTCTTCGGCATAAGCGGTGATCTTGAAGTAGTACATCGGGATTTCGCGCTTCTCGATCAGCGCGCCCGAACGCCAACCGCGGCCGTCGATGACCTGCTCGTTGGCCAGTACGGTCTGGTCGACCGGGTCCCAGTTCACGGTGCCGTTCTTGCGGTAGATCACGCCCTTCTCGAACAGGCGGGTGAACAGCCACTGCTCCCAGCGGTAGTAGTCCGGCTTGCAGGTGGTGACTTCGCGGGTCCAGTCGATGGCCAGGCCCAGCGATTTCAGCTGGGACTTCATGTAGGCGATGTTCTCGTAGGTCCATTTGGCCGGTGCTACCTGGTTCTTCATCGCGGCGTTTTCCGCCGGCATGCCGAAGGCGTCCCAGCCCATCGGCTGCAGGACGTTCTTGCCCTGCATGCGCTGGTAACGCGCGATCACGTCGCCGATGGTGTAGTTGCGCACGTGCCCCATGTGCAGCTTGCCGCTGGGGTAGGGGAACATCGACAGGCAGTAGAAGGTGTCCTTGCCAGGCTGTTCGCTGACGACGAAGGATTTCTGCGCGTCCCAGTGGGACTGCGCGGCGGCTTCTATTTCACGGGGCGAGTACTGTTCGTGCATGGCTCTGGCGCTGAAGGAATGGGGCTTGCGGAAAACGTCGTAGCATACATGAGCGCCGTCTATCGAGGGAAACCCAGATTGTGCGGAGGCCGCCGTTTGTCGCGGCGCCGGGCTGGGCGCATGGCCTTCGCTAAGCTTCATTCAAGGCCCGTGGTTGTCAGGGTTCGCGAGGTGGCAGATGGCGGATGCACGGCAGGCGGAACGCGGAGGTGGTCTTTACGAGCGACTGCTGCAACGGCTTGCCCTGGCGCTGGAGGAAGCCGACACCGCCAGTCGCCTGCATGCCGAACCATTGCGCGAACTGGAACTCGACGGTCTCAGCCCGGCGGAACTGGAGCTGATCCGCGCTTACCTCAACCGTGACCTGCACTGGCTGCGCGGCTGGCATGCGGCCGCCGAGGAGCTGGCCCTGATGCAGCGCCAGCCCTTGCGCGCCGGCAAAACTGCAGGGCGCAAGCCGCTGGGCAAGCTCAAGCCTTTGATGAAGCGCCGCCAGGCGCTTTGCTGCGCGCTCTGCGGTACGCCGGTCAACTGGCAGCGCGGGCAGGAGGCGCAAGCCTGTCAGGCCTGTGGTTCGAAGTTGTTTCGCTCCGGCAATTCCCGCTGATCGTACAGCCTCGGGTGGGCATTCGGTCTCACCCGGTTCTCCAGTGAGCTGATAGGCTTGGGCGCCCCGGAGGTGCCTGATGCCGATTCGCTACATCCTCAAACAACTGCTGATGCCGCCAGGCATCCTGCTTCTGCTGATGCTGCTGGGCTGGTGGCTGCGCCGCCGCTTTCCGCGTTTGGCCGGCGCCTGTTTTGCTGCCGGGTTTGGCGGGCTCTGGTTGATGAGTATGCCGGCGCTGATGCAGTGGAGCGCGGGCCTGCTCGAGCGGGAGCCGGTTCTGGACGAGGCGCAGTGGGCGACGTTGGCGCAGCGTGCCGATGCCATCGTGATCCTCGGCGCCGGGCGTGAACAGAATGATCCGGGTTGGGGCGCAACCGATCAGCCCGGGCTGCTGGCCCTGGAGCGTCTGCGCTACGCCGCCCGTCTGGCGCGCGCGTCCGGTCTGCCGCTGGCTGCCAGCGGCGGCCTGCATTATGGTCAGCCGCCCAGTGAGGCAGCGCTGATGGCCGATGCGATGAAGCGCGATTACGGTCTCGATATCCGCTGGCTGGAGGGGAAAAGTCGCACCACCTGGGAGAACGCTATGTTCAGTGCCGAGCTTCTGCAGCCGCAGGGGGTGCGTCGCGTGGTGCTGGTTACGCAGGCCTGGCACATGCCGCGTGCGCGCTGGAGTTTCGAACAGGCCGGTTTCGAGGTGATTACCGCGCCGATGGGCTATCTCAGTGCGGGCTACGAGCGCCCGCTGGGCGGCTGGCTGCCGGAGTCGCGGGTCATCTGGCAAAGCAGTCTGCTGCTCAACGAGTCCATCGGACTGCTCGCCTATCCCTGGGTATACGGCGCTGATTGAGGCTGAACGTTCGCGTAGGAGCGGCTTCAGCCGTGAACGAGGCTGGCGGAGCCTTCCTGGCTGACGCGGAGTGCCGCCCAGCCGCTCCTGCGATTCTGTGATCTGGCGGCTCGATCGCGCTTCAAGGCCTTTTCGGTGTCTCGCTCCGCTGTGTCTACAGCGTCTTGGCCATGCGGCTGGCCAGCAATGCCCAGCCGAGCAGCAGGGCGCAGAGAATCGCCAGCGGCCAGATGCGCCATTGCAGGTAGGGCGTGAGCCCCTGCATCGGCACCACTTCGCCATACAGCACGCCGCGCTCGAACTGCGGCAGCGCAGCCTGGATCCTGCCCTGCGGGTCGATCATCACGGTCATGCCGTTGTTGGTTGCACGGATCATCCAGCGACCGGCCTCCAGTGCGCGCATCTGCGCCATCTGCAGGTGTTGCAGGGGACCGATGGAGGTACCGAACCAGGCGTCATTGCTGACCGTCAGGAGAATGTCGCTGTCCGCCGCCAGCGCGGCTGCAAACTCCGGATAGACCACTTCATAGCAGATGAACGGCGCGATGCGATGACCCTTGGCCAGCAGTGGCGGCTGGTCGGCCGGGCCGCGGGCGAAGTCGGACATGGGCAGGTCGAAGAAGGCGATCAGGCCGCGCAGCAGATCCTGCAGCGGCACGTACTCACCGAACGGTACCAGCTTCTGCTTGAGATAAGTGCCCTGCGCTTCGCCGAAGCTGGTGATGGCGTTGTAATAACGAATCTCCCCGCGCTCGTTGGACTGTCGCACCGGCACTCCGGTGATCAGGGCGCTGTTGCGGTCACGGGCGAAGCGGTCCATCACGCCGATATAGCCCTGGGCCATGTCCTTGAGTACCGGGATCGCCGTTTCCGGCCATACCAGCAGGTCGACCTGTCTGGCGCTGAAGCTGAGATCGCGATACAGCGCCAGCTGCGCGTTGAGCTGGGCCGGGTCCCATTTCAAGTTCTGCTCGACATTGCCCTGTACCGCGGCGACGGTCAGGCTGTCGCCTGCTGCTCGGGTCCAATCGTGATCCTTCAGGGCCAGGCCGGCGAGCCAGGGACTCAGCAGCAGAAACAGGGCGCATAGGTAACGCGGCTTGTGCGCACGCAGGCATTCCAGGTTGATGATCAGCGCAGCCGACAGGGCAATGACGAAGGACGCCAGCCAGACGCCGCCGACCGGTACCAGACCACTCAGGGGGGCCTCGAGCTGGCTGTAGCCGGCGTAGAGCCAGGGGAAACCGGTGAGGAACCAGCCGCGAAACACTTCCTGAGCGACCCATAGCGCGGCGAACGCCAGAGCGTCGGCCAGTGGCGCTTCGCTGCGGCGTATCCAGCGCGCCCAGAGTGCGGCGGTCAGGGCGAAGAACAGACCCAGCCCGGCGACGAAGCCCAGGGTGAGGATGCCGGCCAGCGCCGGCGAGGCGGCACCATAGTCATGAATGCTGACGTACACCCAGCTGGTGCCGGCGGCGAACAGGCCGAAGCCGTAGCTCCAGCCGCGCAGCGCTGCCTGGCCTGGGCGCAGGTGACGCAGGCCGAAGTAGAACAGGGCAATGGACAGCACGGCCAGTGGCCAGAGGTCGAAGGGAGCGAGCGCCAGAGTGGTCAGGGCGCCTGCGCCACAGGCGAGCAGGTGGCCGGGCCAGCCCGGACGGGTGATCCATTGCAGCATGGGTAGATCCTTGGAGTCGGGGTGGCGCAAGGGTAGAGCGGAAACGGCGAAGGGGGAAGCGGCCGCCCTCCATCGGGAGGGCGGCAGTCCGCTAGCGGATGATCGGTGTCAGTCGCAGCAGGTGGATACGACGGCTGTCGGCGCTCAGCACGCGAAAGCGGAATTCGCCGATCTCGGTGACTTCGTTGCGCTTGGGCAGGTGGCCGAAGGCATTCATCACCAGGCCGCCGACGGTGTCGTACTCGTCGTCGGAAAAGTGGCTGTCGAAGGTTTCGTTGAAGTTGTCGATGGGCGTCAGCGCCTTGATCAGGTAGTCGCCGGACGGCAGCGGCTTGATGTAACTGTCTTCCTCGACGTCGTGCTCGTCTTCGATGTCGCCGACGATCTGCTCCAGCACGTCTTCGATGGTTACCAGACCAGCGACGCCGCCGTACTCGTCGATGACCACGGCCATGTGGTTGTGGTTGGCGCGGAACTCGCGCAGCAGTACGTTGAGGCGTTTGGACTCGGGCACGAAGGTGGCTGGACGGAGCATGTCCTTGATGTTGAAGCTGGGCTGTTCGCCCTGCAGGATCAGTGGCAGCAGATCCTTGGCCAGGAGAATGCCGATGACTTCATCGAGGCTCTCGCCGATCACCGGATAGCGCGAGTGCGCGGCGTCGATGATGGCGGGGAGGAAGTCGCGCGGGGTTTGGTTGGCCTTGATGCTGATCATCTGCGAGCGCGGCACCATGATGTCGCGGACCTGCAGGTCCGCGACCTGGATGGCACCTTCGACGATGGCCAGCGCTTCGTTGTCGAGCAGCTTGTTCTGGTGGGCTTCGCGCAGGACTTCCAGCAGTTCCTGGCGGTTTCTCGGCTCATGAGCAAAAGCCTGGGTCAGCTTGTTGAACCAGGACTTCTGCTCGTTGCTCGATCGATCTTCGCTCATGGCGTGTACTCGGGGGTTCCTTGTCAGGAGGCGTTATCAGGTCGCTGCAAGCAACCTGCGTTAATGACGGTCTGCTATTCGTCGCCTGCATAAGGGTCGGGATGACCCAGTTCGGCGAGCAATTGACGTTCCAGTTCTTCCATCTCGAGGGCTTCTTCTTCCTCGATATGGTCATAGCCAAGCAGGTGCAGGCAACCGTGGATCACCAGGTGGGCCCAGTGCGCCTCCAGTGTCTTGCCTTGCTCGGCTGCTTCGCGCTCGACCACCGGTACGCAGATCACCAGGTCGCCCAGCAGCGGAATATCCAGAATCCCGTCGGGAATCTCGGCGGGGAAGGACAGCACGTTGGTGGCGTAGTCCTTGTTCCGCCAGGTGTGGTTCAGCTCGCGGCCTTCGGCCTCGTCGACCAGGCGGATGGTCAGCTCGGAATCGGCCGTGCGCTGGCGCAGGGCCAGTTCGCACCAGCGGCGCAGTTGCGTTTCGTCCGGGTGCTGGCCGTTAGTGGCCAGTTGCAGGTCCAGTTCAAGCATCGTGGCTGTCGCCCTTGCCGTTCAGGCGTGCGTCGTGGCGCTCGTAGGCTTCGACGATGCGCTGCACCAGTGGATGGCGCACCACGTCCTTGGGCTTGAAATGGGTGAAGCTGATGCCGGGCACATCGCGCAGTACTTCGATGACGTGCGCCAGGCCGCTCCTGGTTCCGCGTGGCAGATCGACCTGGGTGATGTCGCCGGTGATCACGGCGGTGGAGCCGAAACCGATTCGGGTGAGGAACATCTTCATCTGCTCGACGGTGGTGTTCTGGCTCTCGTCGAGGATGATGAAGCTGTTGTTCAGCGTACGGCCGCGCATGTAGGCCAGCGGCGCGATCTCGATCACCTGTTTCTCGATCAGCTTGGCCACATGATCGAAGCCGAGCATTTCGTACAGGGCGTCGTACAGCGGGCGCAGGTAGGGATCGATCTTCTGCGCCAGGTCGCCAGGCAGGAAGCCCAACTTCTCGCCAGCTTCCACGGCCGGGCGTACCAGCAGAATGCGTCGTACCTGCTCGCGCTCCAGCGCATCTACCGCGCAGGCCACGGCCAGATAGGTCTTGCCGGTACCGGCCGGGCCGATGCCGAAGTTGATGTCGTTGTCGAGGATGGCCTTGACGTAGCGCTGCTGGTTGGCGCCGCGCGGCTTGATCACGCCCTTCCTGGTGCGCAGTGTCACCTGCGGCAGGTTGCTCGGATTGACCAGTTCCTCGACGCCGGACTCCTGCAGATACAGGTGCACCAGGTCGGGGGACAGCTCGGTGGCTTTGGTTTCGCGGTACAGCTTGCGCAGCAGGGTTTCGGCGGCGTGAGTCCTGTCGGCGCTGCCGAGCATCTCGAACTGGTTGCCACGGTTGCGGATTTCCAGGCCGAGGCGCTCTTCGATCAGGCGCAGGTGTTCGTCGAACTGGCCGCAGAGGTTGGCGAAACGGCGGGCCTCGAAAGGTTCGAGGGTGAAGCGATGAGGTTCTGAAGAGGCGTTCAAGGTGATGGAGTGATCGTCACTTGTCTGGGTATGGAAAAGCAGCATAACGCCGGTCGCCCACAACGCAAAGTGTGGGCGACTCAGGCTTTAGTGCAGGGTGTCGGTATCCAGCAGGGTGCCGCGCAGGGAGTGAGGCAGCGCATCGTCAATGTGCACGTCGACGAACTGGCCGATCAGGCGCGGGTTGTCGCAGCGGAAGTTGACGATGCGGTTCTGCTCGGTGCGGCCCTGGAGCATGCCCGGGTCCTTCTTCGAATAGTCGCTGACCAGTATGCGCTGCACCGTGCCGACCATGCGCCGGCTGTTCTCGAAGCCGTTCTGGTTGATGCGGTGCTGCAGCAGAGCCAGGCGCTGCTTCTTCACGTCTTCCGGGGTCTCGTCGACCAGATCGGCGGCCGGGGTGCCGGGGCGCGAGCTGTAGATGAAGGAGAAGGAGAAGTCGAAGCCGACGTCCTCGATCAGCTTCATGGTCTGCTCGAAATCCTTCTCGGTCTCGCCGGGGAAGCCGACGATGAAGTCCGAGCTGATCAGGATGTCGGGCACCGCCGCACGCAGCTTGCGAATGCGCGACTTGTATTCCAGTGCGGTGTGGTTGCGCTTCATCGCCGCGAGGATGCGGTCGGAGCCGGACTGCACCGGCAGGTGCAGGTATTTCACCAGCTGCGGAATTTCGGCATGGGCCTGGATGATCGCGTCGGAGAACTCCAGCGGGTGGCTGGTGGTGTAGCGGATGCGTTCGACGCCATCGAGGGCGGCGACGGCGTGCAGCAGTTCGGCGAAGTCGGCGATATGGCCGTCCGGGGCTTCGCCGCGATAGCCATTGACGTTCTGCCCGAGCAGGGTGATTTCCTTCACGCCCTTCTCGGTCAGGGAGGCGATCTCCATCAGCACGTCGGCCAGTGGTCGGCTGACTTCCTCGCCACGGGTATAGGGCACCACGCAGAAGGTGCAGTACTTGCTGCAGCCTTCCATCACCGAAACGAAGGCGCTGGGGCCATCGACGCGCGGCTCGGGCAGGCGGTCGAACTTCTCGATCTCGGGGAAGCTGATATCGACCTGTGCGGTCTTGGTCACGCGGGCGGCGTCGATCATTTCCGGCAGGCGGTGCAGGGTCTGCGGGCCGAATACCACGTCGACATAGGGCGCGCGATCGCGGATCGCCGCGCCTTCCTGGCTCGCTACGCAGCCGCCGACGCCGATCACCAGATCCGGGTTGGCCTGCTTCAGCTCGCGCCAGCGGCCGAGCTGGGAGAACACCTTGTCCTGCGCCTTTTCGCGAATCGAGCAGGTATTGAGCAGGATCACGTCGGCTTCTTCGGGTTTTTCCGTGACCTCCAGAGCCTGATGCTCACCCAGCAGGTCGA
Source organism: Pseudomonas sp. Z8(2022) (assembly GCF_025837155.1). Lineage (NCBI taxonomy): Bacteria > Pseudomonadati > Pseudomonadota > Gammaproteobacteria > Pseudomonadales > Pseudomonadaceae > Pseudomonas > Pseudomonas sp. Z8(2022). The sequence continues at coordinate 776,323 of NZ_CP107549.1, forward strand.
CCATGCGCGAGCTGTCGTACTCGTTCATCTGGCAACCGTGGGTTTCGATATAGAGCTTCTTGGTCATGGCACTGTCTGAGGTGGTTAAAAAATGACCGCGCATTATAGGCGGCTGCCAAGGGCGACGCCACCGCTCGGCGTGCTCTTCAGAAAATCTGCCTGAAACCAATCCGATATCTCTCGACAGATATGGACTGTAGAACGTGCTCGCGAAGCAGTACGCCATCGACGTCTCGATAGATCGTGGTGCCGCTAGGTTCGGATGCTACAGCGCTCTGCTCGCTGCACTCGAGAGGCGGGCGCTCTGTAGGGTGACGTTTCCGGCCTTGTGCTATCCTGCGCGCCCCGTTTTTCCTGACTTCGAGTCTCCATGAGCAAGCGCGATCCCATCTACAAGGTGATTTTCCTCAACCAGGGCCAGGTATACGAGATGTATGCCAAGCAGATCTACCAGAGCGATCTGTGGGGTTTTCTGGAAGTGGAGGAGTTCGTCTTCGGCGAGCGTAGCCAACTGGTGGTCGACCCCAGCGAGGAGAAGCTCAAGGCGCAATTCGAGGGGGTTGTACGCAGCTTCGTGCCGATGCACGCGATCATCCGCATCGACGAGGTGGAGCGCCTGGGCACGGCCAAGATCAGTGAGGCCAAGGGTGGCGGCAACGTGATGCCGTTCCCCATGCCGATGCCGGAGAAGTAAGCGAACACTCGCAGGGCGTACTGGCGCCCCGGCGTTCAAGGCAGTGGCGAGAAGGGCGAGCGGCCTTCGGCGGTCTGCAGTTCCAGCAGGTAGCTGCGGAAGATCTGCCCCAGCACCTGGCTGGCAATCTCCAGTTCATCACGACGCATCTGCGCCGATACCAGATCGGCGCTGTCCATGGCTTCGTCCGAGCCATTGACCGATGCCATCTTCAGGACGATGTAGGCCTGCACGTTGTTGGCCGGTACGCCTTCACCGCGGAAGAACATGGTGCCCAGACGCAGCTGCGCTTCGGCGTGGCCCTGCAGCGAGGCGCGTTCGAACCAGGTCAGGGCCTGCTTGAAGTCGCGCGGGGTACGTTTGCCGTCGTAGTAGTACTCGCCCAGCTCAAAGGCCGCCTGCATGTTGCCGGCGCGCGCCATTTCCTGGCAGCTGGCCAGGGCGTCGGGCATTTCTTCGGGGGAGGCGTTGAGCGTGCAGCTGCCGCTGGCGGGGATCAGCAGGGAGTTGCCGCCTGCGTACGCAAACAGCGGGAGGAAAAGCAACAGGCAGCCCAGGGACAGGGTGCGGCCGGTGCGGTTCATCTGGATAACGGGACCTCGGCAGTTCAGGGCGGGTGACATGCCCGGTCGGCGCAAAGTGTGCCGACCGTCGCATTATGGAATAAACCGCCTGCCTGTTACAAAGGCTTTACCCGGCGCGCTGCGTGGCGCTGCCCGGCAGGTTCAGCAGCAGCCACGCCAGCAGCGGATAGGCTGGTGCCAGCAGCACGTGGAACAGGTCTACGCGGCGCAGTGGCCCGATCACACCTTCGGTACCGACCGCCAGGCCGGCCAGGAGAAACAGGCCGACTACCAGGGCGGCGACTGCCGCAGGTGCGCGGCGCGGCCACTGCATGGCGCCGGCATAGAGAATCAGCACCAGCGTGGCCAGATTAAGTGCCAGGCGATAGTCCTGCAGATAGCCAAGCTGGCGGAAAAGTTCAAAGAAGGCGCACAGACCAAGCAGGATGCGCCCCCAGTTCGGCCGGCTCCAGACCCAGCTCCGCCCCAGTGCCAATGCCGCGGCGCCGAGCAGCGGCAGGCCGAGAAAGCTGCTGGCCTGTGACAGCCATAGATGTGCGGCCTGCCAGCTCGGGTCGAAGCCATAGCGGACTACGCCGACGCAGGCCGCCGCAGTCGGCAGCAGGAAGCCGAGCAGGGCGCAGAACAGTGCGGGCTGATCGCTTTCGCTGTAACGCCCGCGTGCCCGGCCGATCAGCCAGACACAGGCGGCGCATGCCAGGGCCAGCAGTGCATCACTGAAGGCGGTGCTGTACTGCATCAGGCTTTTTTCAGCTCGCTGAAAGCGCGCTCGGCGGCGGCGAGGGTGATTTCCAGCTCCCTGTCGCCATGGGCGATGGAGGTGAAACCGGCCTCGAAGGCGCTCGGTGCCAGGTACACGCCGCCATCGAGCATCAGGTGGAAGAAGCGGTTGAAGCGCTCGCTGTCGCTGGCCATCACATCGGCGAAGGTGACGATGTCGTCGGCGCCGCTGAAATACAGGCCGAACATGCCGCCAGCCTGGGTGGTGACGAATGGGATGCCGGCAGCATCGGCGCGCTGTTGCAGGCCATCGAGCATGCGCGTGGTGTAGTCGGTCAGCTCGCTATGGAAGCCCGGGCGGCTGATCAGTTTCAGGGTGGTCAGCCCGGCGGCCATGGCCAGCGGGTTGCCCGACAGCGTGCCGGCCTGGTAGACCGGGCCAAGCGGGGCGATGCATTCCATGATCGCGCGCTTGCCGCCGAAGCAGCCGACCGGCATGCCGCCACCGATGATCTTGCCGAAGGTGGAAAGGTCCGGGGTGACGCCGTAGTGCGCCTGGGCCCCACCGAGGGCGACACGGAAGCCGGTCATCACTTCGTCGAAGATCAGCACCACACCGTGCTTGTCGCACTGCTCGCGCAGGCCCTGGAGAAAGCCGGGCGCCGGCGGTACGCAGTTCATGTTGCCGGCCACCGGCTCGACGATGATGCAGGCGACTTCCTGGCCGACCTGCGCCAGGCACTCGGCCACGGCGTCGATGTCGTTGAACGGCAGGGTCAGGGTGTGCTTGGCGAAGGCCGCCGGCACGCCCGCGGAATTCGGCACACCCTGGGTCAGGGCGCCGGAGCCGGCCTTGACCAGCAGGCTGTCGGAGTGGCCGTGGTAGCAGCCCTCGAACTTGATGATGCTGTCGCGGCCGGTGTAGCCGCGGGCCAGACGAATGGCGCTCATGGTCGCCTCGGTGCCGGAACTGACCATGCGCACCATTTCCATCGACGGCACCAGCGAGCAGACCAGTTCGGCCATCTCGGTTTCCAGCGCGGTCGGCGCACCGTAGGACAGACCGTGCTCCAGTTGGCGGCGTACCGAGTCGAGCACGTCCGGGTGGCTGTGGCCGAGGATCATCGGGCCCCAGGAGCCGACGTAGTCGACGTAGCGTTTGTCGTCTTCATCCAGCACGTAGGCGCCTTCGGCGTGCTTGAAGAACAGTGGCGTGCCGCCGACGCTACGGAAGGCGCGTACTGGCGAGTTGACGCCGCCGGGGATGTGCTTCTGGGCGTTGGCGAAGAGGATTTCGGAGCGGGACATGGCGGGTTCTCTCTGAAAATGGATCAATCGAACAGCGCGGCGAAGGCGCGGGCGCGGTCTTCCACCTCGAGGGCGGAGTCCGCAGCGAACAGGGCGTGGATCACGGCGACCATGCTGGCGCCGCGGGCGATCAGGCCGGGCGCGGTGTCCAGGGTCACGCCGCCGATGGCGACGATGGGCTGGGCGAAACGCGCGCGGGCCTGATCGAGCAGTTCCACGGTGGCCGCGGGCGCGCCGGGCTTGGTGTTGGAATTGAAGAAGCGCCCGAAGGCGATATAGCTGGCCCCTTCGGCGACCGCGCGTTCGGCTAGCTCGAGCTGGGCATGGCAGGTGCCGCCGATCACGACATCGCTGCCCAGGCGGGTGCGAGCAGCGGCCAGTGAGCCGTCGCTCTGCCCCAGGTGCAGGCCGACGCCCAGGCGGGCGGCCAGTTCCAGGTCGTCATTGATGATCAACGTGGCGCCGTGGCGCTGGCAGAGTTCGGCGAGCGCCTGCGCTTCATCGAAACGGCGCTGGGCATCTGCGGATTTGTCGCGGTACTGCAGCAGGCGCGCACCGCCAACCAGCGCTGCTTCGGCATAAGGCAGCAGCCTGCCGCCGGCCAGCAGCGGCGTGTCGGTGATGGCGTAGAGACCGCGCAGGTTCATGCGCCGAAGTCCAGAGGCAGGCGGCGTGGCACGTACTGGCCGTGGCCGGGTTGCTCGGCGTCGCGCAGGGTGCGCCAGGTGTAATCCAGAGCGCTCTTCACGGCACTGACCAGTTCCTCGCCGAGGGCCAGGCGCCCGGCCAGGGTGCTGGCCAGAGTGCAGCCGGAGCCGTGATAGCTGCCGGGCAGACGTGCGCAGGTGAAGGTATGACGGCTGCCGTCGCGGCTGTACAGGCGATTGTGTACCTCGGCTTCGTCGCCATGGCCCCCGGTGATCAGCAGGTGCTCGATGAAGGGCAGCAGCTTTTCCGCGCACTGGTCGGCAGTGCCTTCCGGCAGTTCGGCGAGGATGCGTGCTTCCGGCAGGTTCGGTGTGGCGATGGTGGACACGGCAAACAGTCGTTCACGCATGGCGTAACCGACATCGTTCTTGCCCAGCGAACCGCCGCCGCCGGCGCGCAGCACCGGGTCGCAGACCAGCGGTACGCCCGGCAGCCGGCTCATCACTTCGAGCACGTTCTCGACCATTTCCACCGAGCCGAGCATGCCCAGCTTGACGGCGGCCACCGGCATGTCGGCGATCACGGCGCGGGCCTGGGCCAGCACCCAGTCGCGGTCGAGCACGCGGAAGTCGGTGACGTTGACGGTATCCTGCACGGTCAGGGCGGTCACCGTCGGAGCGGCGTGGCAGCCTTGAGCCAGCAGGGCTTCGATATCGGCCTGCAGGCCGGCACCACCGCTGGGGTCGTGGCCGGACATGCAGAGCACTACGGGGCGGGAGTTTGGCGTTTTCATGGTGCGCGAGCTTATCACTAACGACCGCCTGGTCGCTGCACGGAGTAGGGTGATGGTACCGGTCTGCCGCAGTGGCGTTCGCCAGGGCTGGCCCGGATATATCGATGATGCGCGCTGCAAACTGCTGGCAGAATCTGGAAAAGCGCTTCGCCAGCCCCTAGAGTAGGGCGATTCGAATACAAGTCTGCCGTGTGTGATGACATCATCGAGGGGAAATGGGGCCCCGATGTCGTCCGATAGGGTTTGTGGGGTCGTATGTACCGGCTGCTCCTGCTCTTCGTGAGCCTCGTTTTTTCCTCGCTCGTGGGCGCCGTTACCTTCGACGAAAAAATGCGCATTCTGCCGCTGGGGCAGAGCATGTACGTCTTCGAGGACGTGCGCGGCGACGCCAGCATCGACGATGTCGCCTCGCCGGCCGTGCAGGGCAGCTTCCGTCTGCATGACAAACCCGTACTCAATGCCGGTTATTCGCGCTCGGTGTTCTGGCTGCGTCTGGACCTTGAATATCGCCCGGTGCAGGAGCAGGGCGAGCGTACCTGGCTGCTGGAGCTGGCCTACCCGCCGCTCGATCATCTCGAGCTCTACCTTCCCGGCGAAGACGGCAGTTTCTTCCTCGCGCAGCGTACCGGCGACGCACTGCCGTTCGACAGCCGGCAGATTCGCCAGAACAACTACCTGTTCGAGCTCAATCTGCAGCCGGAGCAGAGCAAGCGCATCTATCTGCGCCTGGAAAGCCAGGGGTCGATCCAGGCGCCGCTGACCCTGTGGGCGCCCACCGCCTATCTGGAAGATCAGCCCGGGCGCATCTATGTGCTCGGCATCATCTATGGCGTGCTGTTGGTGATGCTGGTCTACAACCTGTTCATCTTTCTCAGTGTCCGCGACACCAGCTACCTCTATTACATCCTCTACATCGCTTCGTTCGGCCTGTATCAGATATCGGTCAACGGTGCCGGCATCGAGTTCTTCTGGCCCGACAACCCCTGGTGGGCCAACGCTGCCACGCCGTTCCTGATCGGTTCGGCGGCCCTGTTCGGCTGCCAGTTCGCGCGCAGTTTCCTGCACACCGGCGAGCACAGCCCCTGGGTCGATCGTCTGCTGCTGCTGCTCATGGTCTGCGGCGCCGTAGTGATGATCCTGGCGCTGTGCGTCAGTTATGCAACGGCGTTGCGCCTGGCCACCTACCTGGCGCTGCTGTTCACCGTGGTGATCTTCGCTGCCGGTATTCTTGCGTGGTTGCGCGGCATGCGGGTGGCGCGCTACTTCATCTTCGCCTGGACCGCCTTTCTCGTCGGGGGAATCGTCAACACACTGATGGTGCTGGGCCATCTGCCCAACGTCTTCTTCACCATGTATGCCAGTCAGATCGGCTCGGCACTGGAGGTCGGCCTGTTGTCGCTGGCGCTGGCCGATCGTATCAACGCGATGAAGGAGGAGCGCGCGCGCATCCTTCAGGAAGCCGGACGCAAGCTCGAGGAACTGAACCAGGAGCTGGCCGACAGCAACCGTTTCAAGGACGAGTTTCTCGCCACCGTCACCCATGAACTGCGCACGCCGATGAATGGCGTGATCGGCTCGCTGGAACTGATGCAGACGGTGAGGATGGACGTCGAACTGGAGCAGTATCAGAAGACTGCCGCCGCCTCGGCGCGCGACATGATGCGCATGGTCAACGACATTCTCGTCCTGACCGAGCTGCAGGCCGGCAAGCTCTACCCGCGGCACGAGGCGTTCAGCCTGCGCGGCCTCTTCGACGGCCTGCGTGCGCAGTACGCACCACGCGCAGCGGACAAGGGGCTTGCCTTCACCCTGGAGCTGGACGACAGCCTGCCCGACATCCTCGAGGGCGACGCCGGCAAACTGGCCCAGGCGCTGGGCTATCTGCTGGACAACGCCATCAAGTTCACCAGCGAGGGCGGTGTAACGCTGCAGGTCGGGCGTGTCGGCAATCAGGGCAGTCATCTGCCACTGCGCGTCGAGGTCCGAGACACCGGCATCGGTTTCGCTCACGGAGAGGTCGATCTGTATCAGCGCTTCCGCCAGCTCGACAGTTCCATGACCCGCAAGTACGGCGGCCTGGGCATCGGTCTGGCGATCTGTCGGCAACTGGTCGATCTGCTTGGCGGCAGTCTCAGTCACGAGTCGCAGCCCGATGTTGGCAGCTGCTTTCGCCTCAACGTGCCGCTGACCCTGCCGGAGCAGCAACCGGCATCGGTCGTGCGTCTGCCCCAGCATTCGCCAAGTGGCGTTGCCCAGCGCCAGGCGCAGCAGTGCACGGTGCTGATCGTCGAGGACAACGCGATCAACCAGCTGGTGACGCGCGGCATGCTGCTCAAGCTCGGCTACCGTGTACGCACCGCCGACAACGGCGCCGAGGCGCTGGCGCTGTTGCGTGAAGAAAGCGTCGATGCCGTGCTGCTGGACTGCCAAATGCCGGTAATGGACGGCTTCGCCACCTGTCGCGCGATTCGCGCGCTGCCCGGTTGCGCCGAGCTGCCGGTGCTGGCGATTACCGCGCACAGTCATAGCGGTGACCGCGAGCGTTGTCTGGCCGCAGGCATGAGCGACTACCTGGCCAAGCCGGTCAAGTTCGAAGCGCTCCGCGTGCTGCTGCACGACTGGGTGCTGTGCCGCCCCGCATTGGTATCCGGCAGCGCGGCGCCCATCTGACGACGGGCACCCTGGCCCTCCTGATTCCCGATTCGGCGGCAGATTTGGCCGGATCGTCCCTTTAGCCATGGTCTGAATCCTGATTCACTGCATGTCAGTGAACCAGGATTCAGACCATGGCCTACCGTACTACCGACGCTCGCATAGACCGCGACCAGGCCCAGCGTCAGCGCATTCTTGCCTGTGCCCTGGAGCGGGTCAGCTCTGGCGGTTTCGCGGCGCTGACCATGCAGGCGCTGGCCGAGGATGTCGGAATTGCCACCGGCAGCCTGTATCGCCACTTTCGCAGCAAGGGTGACCTGGCCGCCGAAGTCTTCGCCGCCGCCAGCCAGCGTGAAGTGGACGCACTGGCCGCTACCTTGCGCGGGGCAGGCCGTGCCAGCGAGCGTCTGCGCGCCGGTCTGGAACAATTCGCCGCCCGTGCCTGGCATAGCCGTCGCCTGGCGTTCGCGCTGATCGCCGAGCCGGTCGATCCGGAAGTCGACGAGCAGCGCCTGCTCTATCGCGAAGCCTATGCCGAACTGTTCAGCGACCTGCTGGAGGAGGGCGCCGCTGCCGGCGACTTTGATGTCGAGCACATCGGTCTGATGGCGGCCTGCCTGGTCGGCGCCATCGCCGAGGCGCTGGTCGGCCCCCTGTCACCACCTGCTCGCGCAGCCCGCGAAGCCGGGCAACCCACCCTGGAGCTGGAACAGGTCAGTGCCAGCCTTGCCACTTTCTGCCTGCGCGCCGTCGGCGCCAAGGAGCCCAAGCGATGAAACCCAGCCTGCACGCCGAAACCCACGAGGTGTTCAACCAGGTACCGAGCCTGGACGGCGCCAATCTCTATCGTCTCGACCTGCCGCTGCAGGAGTGGATTCGCCGCTACGACGGTGCCTGGGGGGATGACCGCCTGAGCGCCTATGGTGCATTGAGCGGTGGTGCGCTGATGCAGGCCGGTTTTCTTGCCAACGAGAACAAACCGGTATTCAAGAGCCATGACCGCTATGGCAAGCGCATCGACCTGGTGGAGTTTCATCCGGCCTATCACGAGCTGATGCGCACGGCCATCGAACACGGCCTGCCGTCGCTGCCCTGGACCGACCCGCGCGCCGGCGCCCATGTCGTGCGCGCCGGTCTGACCTACCTGCACAGCCAGGCCGAGGCCGCCAGCGGCTGTCCGCTGACCATGACCTTTGCCGCGGTGCCGGCCATTCGTCTGCAGCCCAACGTGGCCGAGCAATGGCTGCCGAAGATCCTTGCCACCGAGTACGACCCGCGCAACCTGCCGATGGAGCAGAAGGCAGGCGTCACCATCGGCATGGCTATGACCGAGAAACAGGGCGGCACCGACGTGCGCGCCAACACCACCCGTGCCTACCCTGTCGGCCTCGGCGGGCCCGGGCAGGCCTACGAGCTGGTTGGCCACAAGTGGTTCTGCTCGGCACCGATGTGCGATGCCTTCCTCACCCTGGCCTACACCGACAAGGGCCTGTCGTGCTTCCTGCTGCCGCGCCACCGCCCGGACGGCACGCGCAACGCATTCTATATCCAGCGTCTGAAGAACAAGCTGGGCAACTGGGCCAATGCCTCCAGCGAGGTGGAGTACCGCGGTGCCTTCGCCTGGATGGTCGGTGAGGAAGGGCGCGGCGTGCCGACCATCATCGAGATGGTAGCCATGACCCGCTTCGACTGCATGGTCGGCTCCAGCAGCCTGATGCGCCAGGCGCTGACCCAGGCCACGCACCACTGTGCGCATCGGCAGGTGGGCGGCAAGTTCCTCGCCGACCAGCCGCTGATGCAGAACGTGCTGGGCGACCTGGCGCTGGAGAGCGAAGCCGCGCTGGCACTGACCATGCGCATGGGCCGCGCACTGGATCGCCAGCATGATGAACAGGAAGAGAAGTTCGCCCGCCTGGTCACGGCCGTGGGCAAGTACTGGATCTGCAAGCGTGCCCCGGAAATGATCTACGAGGCCAGTGAATGCATGGGGGGCGCCGGTTACGTCGAGGAAACCATCCTGCCGCGCCTGTACCGCGAAGCGCCGGTCAACTCGATCTGGGAAGGCTCCGGCAACGTGCAGTGCCTGGACGTGCTGCGTGCCCTGTCCAAGGAGCCGGGCGTGCTCGATGCGCTGTTCGCCGAATTGGGCGACGGCCATGGCGATGCCCGTCTCAGGGCGCATATCCAGCGCCTGAAGGCCGACTTCAGCGACACCGCTGATATCCAGTACCGCGCCCGCCAGCTGACCGAGGACATGGCCGTGGCGCTGCAGGCCAAACTGCTGCTGGAGGCGGGCAATGCCACCGTTTCCGATGCCTTTATCGCCAGCCGCCTAGAGGGCCGTGGCCGTGTCTACGGTACGCTGGGGCGTGGTGTCGATGTTGAGGCGCTGCTGGCGCGCAGCACGCCCCACCTGGCCTGAAGGAGAGCGCCATGCAGGCTCATCCGCGCTATCGCGAACTGGTCGAGCGGGGTTTCGCCGATGCCAACTTCATCAATGATCTGGGTATTCGGGCGACCGCGGCCCGGGTTGGGTCGAAGCGGAGCTGGAGATCCTGCCACGTCACCTGCAGCAGAACGGCTACATCCATGCCGGCGTGCAGACCACTCTGGCCGATCATGCTGCCGGCGCCGCAGCCGCTACGCTGGTGGCCGAAGGGCAGACGGTGCTGACCCTGGAGTTCAAGGTCAACCTGCTGCGCCCGGCGCGCAGCGCCCACCTGTTCTGCCGCGCCGAGGTGCTCAAGGCCGGACGCCAGGCGACCGTGGTCGAAGCCGAGGTGTTCGGCGTCGAGAACGATCAGAGGCATCTGTGCAGCAAGGCATCGGTTACCATGGCTGTGGTGACGCCGGCGGATCGTGCCTGAGCCCGTCTCGAGGTGCCTGCCGTGCTTGAAGGCTTGCCTGGAAGTTGTTGGGGGCGCGATTGGACTGCCCGAGATATCTTGATCTTTAACAAGGAAAAGTTGGTAGATTTTTAGCGGCCAGTTTTCCCCTTTTGGAACAGGTGGTTACGCAATGTGTGTTCCCCGCGCCAGCGGGGATGAACCGTGCTGAGCACTACAGCGAGCTTGACCGGCTACGTGTTCCCCGCGCCAGCGGGGATGAACCGAACAAACGTGCGTCTGCTTCAGACAGCCTGAGCCACTCGTTCAGCGTCGGCGCTGCCAGATCACCTTGCCGGTATTGCTCTCGGTGAGCAGCTTCACCGGCCTGAGCGGCGAGGCCGAACAGGGCAAGCAGCAATGGAACGATGGCGCGGAGCATGAGGCGACCCTCTAGCGGGCTGGCTGCCATAAGCCTAGCCGGCCGGGCGTCGTGCGCTATGTTTTCGTCATCGTATGCAGGCAAGATAGGCGCGTACGTTCAGCCAGGAATATGCGCCGTGAAAGCCTGCTCAGATGATTTCGTCATTGCCTACACACCCGAAGAGGCGGTCGACCGCCTTGCCGCGCTGTATCAGGAGGCCACCGCTGCCCTTGGCCAGGCGCTCAAACGCTACCTCAAGGAGCGCATTCGCCCCGATACCAGCGAGCACTGCCTGTTCCGTTATCCGGAATTGCGCCTGACCTACCTGTGCCAGGGTGAGGTGCCGACCACCGTGCGCGCCTACGCCAAGGTGCAGGTGCCGGGTACCTACGCCATCACCGTGACCCAGCCGGCGGCCTTCCGCAAGTACCTGCTGGAACAGCTGCGCCCGCTGATGAACGACTTCACCCTGCGCGTGGAAGTCGGCCGCAGCCAGCAGAACATTCCCTATCCGTACGTGGTCGAGGGTGGTGACGAGCTGGCCGGCAGTGGGGTGACTGCCGCCGAGCTGGCGCGGGTATTCCCCAGTACCGACCTGTCCGCCGCTACCGACGGCACCGCCGACGGCCTGTACGACTGGGAGAACATCGACCCGCTGCCGCTGGCGCTGTTCGACGCCGCGCGTACCGATTTCTCGCTCAAGCGCATCCAGCATTACACCGGCAGCGACTGGCGCCATGTGCAGCCGTGGATTCTGCTGACCAACTATCACCGTTACGTCGATCAGTTCATCCGCCATGGCCTGGACATGTTGGTGGGCGATTCGCGTTTCATCCGCATGGTGCTGCCGGGCAACGTGGTGGTCGAGCGCGGCATGGCCGAAGGCGAGATGCAGGCGATCATCGAGAACGTGGTCTGGCACCGCTACCAGATGCCGGCCTACCACCTGCAGGCCGAGGATGGCCACGGCATCACCCTGGTCAACATCGGCGTCGGTCCTTCCAATGCCAAGAACATCACCGACCACCTCGCCGTGCTGCGCCCGCACTGCTGGCTGATGATCGGTCACTGCGGCGGCCTGCGCCAATCACAGACCATAGGCGACTACGTGCTGGCCCACGCCTACATGCGCCGCGACGGCATTCTCGATCGCGTGCTGCCACCGCATATTCCGCTGCCGGCGCTGGCCGAGGTGCAGCAGGCGTTGCAGGAGGCCGCCCGACTGGTCACCGGCGAGCAGGGCGACGAGCTGAAGAAGCGTCTGCGTACCGGCACCGTACTGACCTACGACGACCGCAACTGGGAGTTGCGCTGGGCGCAGGAGCGGCCGTTGATCAACCTGTCGCGCGCGGTGGCGGTGGATATGGAAAGCGGCACCATCGCCGCCCAAGGCTATCGCCTGCGGGTGCCGTACGGCACGCTGCTGTGCGTATCGGACAAGCCGCTGCACAGCGAGATCAAATTGCCCGGAGCGGCCGGCGCTTTCTACGAGCGTGCGGTGACCCAGCATCTGCATATCGGCATCGCGGCGCTGGAGCTGATGCGCAGCCAGCTCAACTCGTTGCATTCGCGCAAGTTGCGCAGCTTCGACGAACCACCGTTCCGCTGAGGTTGCGAGGTGCCGGCGTGGCCTGACGCACAGTCTGGCCACGCGCTGGCGGTACGCTGCTGTGCTCTGGTTTACACTCGCGCCCGTCATGGATGAACGAGGCAGCTCGCATGGAACAGGCACGTCTACTGCTCACGGCATTGTGGGACCCCTTCAGCTTCTTCAGTCTTTTCCTCTACGCCGGTCTGGCGCTTGTGCTGGGTGCGGTTGCCGGCCTGTTGCTGGCGCTGAAGCTGCACCGCCTGGACTGGCTGGTACGCAACAAGCGCTGGCACCACTGGCTGCTCAATCTCTACTTTCTGCTGTTGCCACTGGCTGGCGGGGTTCTCGGCTTTCAGGGCGGGCTGATGTATGGCAGCCAGCAGCAGATCAATCGCCATCTCGATAGCTACGCGCCTTTGGTACAGGAACTGGCCGACGACATCTGGAGCGACTTCCAGGTCTATGTCGAGGCGCAGGAGCAGCAGGGGTTGCTGGTGTCTGTGCGTGATGTCAGCGTGCAGGAACTGCTCAATCAGCTGGCGCTGGACTATGTCCGTAACGAGCGGCTGCTGGAAGCTGCCGAGCGTGCCGAGGCTTCGACCATGGAGCGCATCGCCTTCGATCTGCTCGACCGGCTGCGTGCCAGTCTGCTGGGCAAGGCCATTGGCGAAATGGCGGTAGAGAAAACCGCGCGTTACAGCGGGCTCGACGAGAAGGTGCTGAATCAGGTACTGGATGCCCGTATCGAGCAGCTGTTTCGCGCCGAGTTTTTGCTGGGGCTGCTCAAGCAGCAGATTGGCCACATCTTCAAACCGCTCTATATCGCGCTGTTGATCCAGCTTGGCCTGTTACTGGCGTTGGTCGCGGCAGAGTGGGGCGTATCGCGCTGGCTGCGGCAGACGCCCGGGCGCCTGCCTGCCGAAGTTGTGCCGCTGGCCTGAGTCTCAGGCCGCGATTGGCGCATCGTCACGCAGCAGTTTGGCCAGCGCCGCGCGGTCGATATTGGCGCCGCTGAGCACCACGGCCACGCGCTGGCCGGCATTGAGCTCGCGCTCCTGCATCAGGGCAGCCAGTGCCGCTGCGCCGGCGCCCTCGGCGAGGTTGTGGGTGTCTTCATGATAGGCGCGGATGGCGGCGCGGATTTCCCCATCGTCGACCCGCAGGATGCGCGCCACGCCGGCGCGGATCATGTCCAGCGCCAGTTGCTGCGGTTGGCGACAGGCCATGCCGTCGGCCAGGGTCTCGGCGCGTTCGGTCTGCACCAGCCGGCCCTGCTCGAAGCTTTGTGCATAAGCGTCCGCACCAGTGGCGACCACACCGACGATTTCGGTGTCGAGGCCTAGCAGGTCGCGGGTACGAATCATCCCGCAGATGCCCGAGCCGAGGCCGATGGGTACGTACACCCGACGCAGATTCGGCACCGCCTCCAGCAGTTCCAGGGCATAGGTGGCCACGCCGCGCACCAGATCCTCATGCAGTGACGGCACCCAGTGCAGACCGTCGCGTCCGGCCAGGCGCGCGGCCTCTGCGCGGGCTTCGTCGAAGTCGCGGCCATGCTCGATCACCTCGGCGCCAAGGGCACGCATCGCCGCGTTCTTCTCGCGGGCATTGCCGTGTGGCACCAGGATGCGGATGCTCAGGCCCGCCTGACGCGCAGCCAGTGCGAGGCTCTGGCCATGGTTGCCGCGGGTGGCCGTAACCAGCCCGCGCACCTGCGGCTCACGGCGCAGCAGCGCGTCGATATAGACCAGCCCGCCGCGCACCTTGAAGGCCGCAGTGGGAGCGTGGTTCTCGTGCTTGACCCACAGATCGCAACCGGTGCGCTCGCACAGCAGCGGCCAGCTCAGCTGTGGTGTGGGCGTCATATGGCGATGAACCAGTTGCGCGCTCTGGCGCAGTTGGGCGAGGTCGAACATGGGGCGTACTCCGGGTGGCGTTGACCCCGATGCTAGTGCGGCGCATTGTATGGGTAAATATTTATATTGCATGGCAAACAATGTGGCTTCCTGATCTGCAAGACGGCTCCCTGCCGACTTATCTGGCCTTGGTCGAGGCCATCGCCACGGCCATTGGCCGTGGTGAACTCAAGCCCGGTGAACGCCTGCCGCCGCAGCGCCGCCTGGCCTGGACGCTGGGCATCAACCCGAGCACGGTGATGCTCGCCTACCGCGAGGCGGCGCGTCGGCATCTGGTTTCCGGCGAGGTCGGGCGCGGTACCTACGTGCTGGCTGGCAGCCGCGAGGCGAGCCTGTTCCGGCTCAAGCAGCCGGCCGCGCAAGGCGAGCTGATCGACCTGTCGACCAATGTGCCGGTGCATGATCCGGACAATGGTGATTTGTCCGCCAGTCTCGCCGAGCTGGCCAGGCGCGGTGAACTGGATGTGTTGCAGGCTTATCCGTCGGCAGCACTGGTCGAACGGGCGCATCTGGCGGGTGCCACCTGGCTGCGCCGTCGTGGCCTGGAGCTGGCGCCCGGTGGCCTGCTGCTCTGCGCCGGTGCCCAGCAGGGCGTTTCCGCGGCGTTGCTGGCGCTGTGCGAGGCGGGTGAGCCGATCCTGGTGGAGCGCTACACCGCGCCGGGCATCAAGGCCGCCGCACGCCAGTTGCGCCTGCCGCTGCACGGTGTGGCAATGGATGGACGCGGCATCCTGCCTGATGACCTCGACCGCCAGGCGCGTGCAACCGGTGCTCGTGTCGCGGTGCTTACGCCCTGCCTGCAGAACCCCACTGGTGCCAGCCTGGACGCCGAACGCCGCGCGGCCATTGCCGAGGTGGCGCGGCGTCGTGGCTTGTGGATCATCGAGGACGATGTCTATGGCGTACTGGGCAACGAGGCGCCGCTGGCGGTGCAGGTGCCCGAACGCTGCCTGCTGATCAGCAGCCTGTCCAAGAGTGTCGCGCCCGGATTGCGTCTGGGCTTTATCGCCGGCGCGCCGGAGCTGCTCGAACGCATCGATCCGGAAGCCCAGGCCACCCGCTGGGCGGTAACGCCGCTGGGCCTGGCACTGGCCAGTGAATGGATCGAAAGCGGAGTCGCCCAGCAGCGTCTGGCCTGGCAGATCGAGGAACTGCAGCAGCGCTGGCGCCTGGCCGCGCGGGTGCTCGGTTCGCGTATGCCGCAGGGCAGGGCGGTAGCGCCACATCTGTGGCTCGATGGTGTAGTGCCAGCGGGGCTGGCCGAGGCCTGTCGGCAGCATGGCGTCGAGGTGGTGCCGGCCGAGGTGTTCGCGGTCGAGGCCAACCCTGGGTATGCCATACGCATCAGCCTCGCCGCGGCAGCCAGCCGGGTCGAACTCAAGCAGGCACTGGAAGGAATCGTGGCGGCCTGGCCGATTTAGCTGAGTGCCATATGCAGGATTGGGAAGGGCCTCCCACCGCCATCCAGGCGCGAGCGATCGGTCACGACGAAGCCCAGGTGCTGGTAGAAACCGACGGCCTGCGGGTTCTGCTCGTTGACGTCGACCCGGGTGGCGCCCAGCTCGTCGATGGCATGGCGCATCAGCTGTCTGCCGACGCCCTGGCCGTGGCAGGCCGGATCGACGAAGAGCATTTCCACCATGCCTTCGCTGGTGCCGAGAAAGCCCAGAATCCGCCCCGACTCATCGCGTGCGCAGGTCAACTGCACGGCCGGGAAGTACTGTTCGCGCAGCAGCGGCTTGATCACCTGCAGGTCGCTTTCCGGCAGGAAGTGATGGGTGGCGCGCACGGCGGCCTCCCAGATTCCCACCAGAGTGGGCAGTTCGGCATCGGTAGGGGCGTCGAGTATCGGCGACATGGCGGCAGCATCCTGGATGAGGCGGGCGCAGAGCATGCCAGCTCTGCGCTCGTGCTGTCATTTGCCGGCGTCGAGCACCACGCGATAGCGCGCCTTGCCGCTGCGCAGATGGTCGATGGCCGCGTTCACCTGGCTCATGGGGAAGTGCTCGACCTGCGGCAGGATCTGGTGCCGTGCGCAGAACTCGAGCATGGTCGCCATGGTTTTCGGCGAGCCCACCGGCGAGCCGGACAGGCTCTTCTGCTGCGGGATCAGGTTGAATACATGCACCGGGATGGCGCTGGGCACGATGCCGACGAAGTGCAGGCGCCCCTTGCCGCGCAGGGTGCCGAGCAGGGCGAGCCAGTCGAGATCGGCGCTGGCGGTGACCAGGAGGAAATCCAGGGTGCCGGCGATCGTCTTCATCGCCGCGCTGTCGGTGGAGGCCACCACCTTGTGCGCGCCCAGGCGCCGGGCTTCGTCCTGCTTGTTCAGCGACGAGGTGAAGGCTGTCACCTCGCAGCCCCAGGCATTGAGAAAGCGCAGCGCCAGGTGGCCGAGGCCGCCGATGCCGACCACTCCGACGCGGTCGGTGGGCTTGACGTCGAACTCCAGCAGCGGGCTGAACACCGTGGAACCGGCGCAGAACAGCGGGCCGACCAGCGCCGGGTCGAGGCCGTCGGGCAGCGGCACGGCCCAGGCCCAGTGCGAGCGCAGGCGATCGGCAAAGCCGCCGTGGCTGCCGACGATGGTTGGCTGCACCGACCGGCACAGCTGATGCGAGCCTTCCATGCACGAGCCGCAGTGCATGCAGCTGCCCTTGTACCAGCCGATGCCGACACGCTGGCCCAGCTTGAGCCCGCGCGCCTGCTCGCCGAGACGGACGATGGTGCCGACCACCTCATGGCCGGGGATGAAGGGGTAGCGGGCATTGCCCCATTCGTTGTCGATCATCGACTGGTCGGAATGGCAGATGCCGCAATATTCCACCGCCACTTCCGCCTCTTCGGCGCCTAGCGGGCCGGGATCGTAGCTCAGGCGTTCCAGTGGTGCCTTGGGGGCGGTGGCGGCCCAGCCGGTAAAGGTGGCGAGTTCGGGGCTGTTGCTCATGGACGGCTCCTCGATGCTGGGGTGAATCAGCAGCTTAGCCTGTCTGGCGGGGCGTGTAAGAACCATCAGCGTCGCTTATCGTGAGTTACACTGCGCAGCCCAGTTCCGCCGAAGCTCGCCGCATGTCTCGCCCTCGTCCTCCCGCCAATCGCCGTCCTGCGGTACCTCGCCGCGTGGCCAAGGCGCCGCCTGCGCAGCCGCGCCTGCTGCTGCTGAACAAGCCATTCGATGTGCTCACCCAGTTCAACGACGAGCAGGGCCGCGCCACGCTCAAGGATTTTGTCGATGTGTCTGGCGTCTACCCGGCCGGGCGCCTGGATCGCGACAGCGAGGGTCTGTTGCTGCTGACCAACGACGGGCGCCTGCAGGCGCGTATCGCCGATCCCAGGCACAAGTTGCCTAAGACCTACTGGGTGCAGGTAGAGGGTGAGCCGAGCGACGAACAGCTGCAGCAGCTGCGCGATGGTGTGAAGCTCAATGATGGCCCGACGCTGCCGGCCGAGGCGCGGCGCCTGGACGAGCCCGAGCTGTGGGAGCGCAACCCGCCGGTGCGCTTTCGCAAGAGCGTGCCGACCGCCTGGCTGGAGCTGGTGATCCGCGAGGGACGCAACCGCCAGGTGCGGCGCATGACCGCCGCCGTCGGCCTGCCCACACTGCGCCTGGTGCGCGTGGCCATCGGCCCCTGGCGCCTGGACGGGCTGCCGCCGGGGCAGTGGCGCGAGTTACCGCCCCGGTTGGACTGATATCGGGCGATTTGTCGCAGAGGCAGCCCGGGCGAGCATGATCTGAGTCAATAACCGGCCTTGATCACGGCGATACCTTTGTTCAGCACCTCGCGCCAGGCCTGACGCACATCCGCGTTGCACTCCTTGTCGTGTTCGCTGATGGTCAGCAGCAGCGCGTCGAGCCACAGGTCGTACAGTTCAGGGCGGATGTCCAGATGCTGGCGCGAGTGCGACTCGCCGAGGGCGCGCAGCTTGGTGTCGGGCATGCCGCGCGCGTGCATCACCAGGTTCATGATGCCCTGGCGCAGCAGCTGCTTTTGCGCGCTCATGTCGGTGTCGGTGAATTTTTCGCGGATCAGCGGCGAGCTGGCGAGGAAGTGGCGGTAGAAATCGTCGAAGAAGGTGACGCTGGCGCAGCAGCGTCCATAGCTCTGCATCACCAGATTGGCGGCGCTCATGTGTAACTCCTTGAGTGGGCAGCCGGACGCATCGAGGCGGCGGCCTGGAGGGAATCAGACGTTCTGTGCGGAAGCGGGGGTACGGTGATCGCTCAACCGTGAATGCCGCGTGCGGTCTCGATGATGTAGGTGATGATCGGTTTGGCCAGGAAGGCGAACAGGCACAGACCCAGGCCAAGGAACAGGATCGCGGTTCCCAGGCGGCCTGCCTTGGACTTCTTCGCCAGATCCCAGATGATGAAGAACATGAACAGGATCAGTCCGCCCACCAGGACGTACATCATCAACGCTTCGAATTGTTCGGTTTCCATGGTGCCTCGGGATTCGGACGGAAAACGCAGGGCGGGGATTATACGCGCCCTGGCTTTGACCGCAGCATGAACCGTTCAATCCTGCGACTATCAGTCGCGCAGATGCTGCAACGGCAACTGCGTGCTGGACAGAATCTGCTGCAGCACGAAGCTTGAACGTACGCTGGAGACGCCTTCGATTCGGGTCAGGGTGCCGAGTAGCAGTTTCTGGTAATGATCCATGTCCGGCACCACCACCTTGAGCTGATAGTCGGCGTCCATCCCGGTCACCAGGCAGCATTCCAGCACCTCCGGGCATTTGCGTATCTCTTCCTGGAAATGTTCGAAGCGCTCCGGCGTATGTCGGTCCATGCCGATCAGTACGTAGGCGGTCAGGCTCAGGCCGAGCTTCTTTCGGTCGAGCAGGGCGACCTGTCCGATGATGTAGCCATCGTCCTCCAGCTGCTTGACGCGACGCGAGCAGGGCGAGGGCGACAGGCCGATGCGCTCGGCCAGTTCCTGATTGGACAGGGCGGCGTTGCGCTGCAATTCGCCGAGAATGTTCAGGTCGTAACGGTCGAGTTTGTCCATTTTTTCACTTGGCCTTTATTGGGTTGCTGTAAATAGTGATCCTTTGGTGATTAATTGCGCAAGAGGTTGAATGGAAAGCAATATTCGCAATCTTATTTCAGCGCGGCAGGCGTAAGCTTTCTCTCAGTTTCACGGCCCGGACGAAAAGTCCTACCGGCCTCGCCCAACCAGGTGAGCCAGCGCCGACGGTCCTACCGGATCGCACCGGCACCCGGGTCCGCACTGCCCAACCAGGCAGGCGACGAAAGCGGCGACAACATCGCCAGCACCGGACAGATTCCCGAAGGGGGCCGCAAGGCCCCTTTTTTATTGCCCGACGCTTTTGCTCGAGTGCAGAAGGGCCCGAGCCGGTTGGTCAGTGTCGGACCACTTCCTGCGGGTCGGCATGTACCAGCACTTCGGCACGTGGATAGTGCTCATGGATGGCCTTTTCCACTTCGACGCAATGGGCGTGAGCCACGGACAGGCTCATGTCGCCCGGCAGTTCCAGGTGCAGCTGGACGAACCAGCGCGTTCCGGAAATGCGCGTGCGCAGATCGTGCGCGCCGAGAACGCCCGGCACCGATGTGGCCAGCACGTACATGTGCTGGGTGGTTTCGCCGGGCAGTTCTTCGTCCATCAGCACGGCAATCGCGCCGCGCACGATGCTGATGGCACTCCAGAAGATGTAGAGGGCGATGCCGATGGCGAAGATCGCATCCATCTGTTGCCAGCCGAAGTGGGTCAGCAGGAGGGCCAGCAGGATGCTGCTGTTGAGCAGGATGTCGGAGCGGTAGTGCAGCGAGTCGGCGTGGACGGCGGTGGAGCCGGTTTCGCGCACCACCTTGCGCTGGAACATCAGCAGGGCGACGGTCAGCGCCAGCGACAGCAGCATGACGGCGATGCCGACACCTTCGGCTTCCAGTGGTTGCGGTGATTGCAGACGTTCGATGCCCTGCAGGCCGATGAGCACGGCGCTGACACCGATGAACAGTGCCTGGCCCAGACCTGCCAGCGCTTCAGCCTTGCCATGGCCGTAGCGGTGATCTTCGTCAGCCGGGCGCAGGGCGAAGTGCACGGCGATCAGGTTGATCAGCGAGGCGGCACTGTCGAGCAATGAATCGGTAAGGCCCGCCAGTAGGCTGACCGAGCCACTCAGCCACCAGGCGATCGCCTTGGCCAGCACCAGCGTCAGCGCCACGGCCAGCGCTGCGCGGGTGGCCAGGCGCATCAGCCTGGCATGCTGCGCGCTGTGCATCGGTTCAGGCAGCCGGGCGCAGGCCGTAGGCGGCCAGTTGCTCGGCGCTGCCGCTGTGCTGGATCAGGCGTGGATCGTCGAGCGGCAACTGATGGCCGGTGCTGGTTTCGATCAGGGTCTTGAGCGCGTACTGATCGACCTTGCCGTCATTGCCGATCAGCTGCTTGAGCTGTTGCGGATCGACCTGCGCGGTCTGGCCTTCGGGCAGGTAGATGGCGCCGGTGGCGAAGTCCACGGCAAAGGCGATCAGTCCGGGGATCACGTAGAAGAGAATGCCGATGGCGTTGGCCCCGGCGATTACCGGGTCGATCCGGCCTTCGATCTGGCCCCGGCGATCCGGGTAGAAGATCGAGCCGCAGGCGGTCAGTTGGGTAAGCAGAGTAGCGGCCATGACGCCGGCAATTACGCGGGATTTCGTGCGCATGAGCACCTCCAGAAAAAGTGGCGCAACTATAGCAGTTCGCCATTGCAAAGCCCCAAGTGGCGGGCGGTTGTCAATAAGACCTGCGGCGGCGCAGGCGGTTCTGCAGATGGAGGCTGCTCTATAATCGCCGGCCTGCTGTGGAGAAATGATGAACACCCTGCCGATCGACGCCCTGTTACCCGCCCTGCGCGACGCCTTGAGCGAGCGCCACGAAGTCGTACTCGAGGCACCGCCGGGGGCGGGCAAGACCACCCGTGTACCGCTGGCATTGCTCGATGCGCCCTGGCTGGCCGGACAGAAGATCCTCATGCTCGAACCACGCCGGCTGGCGGCGCGCGCTGCGGCCGAGCGCCTGGCCAGCGAGCTGGGCGAGCGGGTCGGCGAGACGGTCGGCTATCGCATTCGTCTGGACAGCAAGGTAGGGCCGAACACCCGTATCGAGGTGGTCACCGAGGGCATCCTGGCCCGGCGTCTGCAGGACGACCCGTCGCTGGACGGCGTCGGTCTGGTGATCTTCGACGAATTCCACGAACGCAGCCTGGATGCCGATCTGGCCCTGGCGCTGACGCTCAACGGGCGAGCCATGTTCCGCGGCTCGGACAGTGGCGAGGCGCCGCTCAAGGTGCTGCTGATGTCGGCCACTCTGGAGGGCGAACGCCTGGCCGCGTTGCTCGACGATGCTCCGGTGCTGCGCAGCGAAGGGCGCATGTTCCCGGTGGATATCCGCTGGGGAGCGCCGTTTCAGCCGGGGGAGTGGATCGAATCGCGTGTGCTGCAGACGGTGCAGCAGGCGTTGGCCGACGAGCCCGGCAGCGTGCTGGTGTTCCTGCCGGGCCAGGCGGAGATTCGCCGCGTGGCCGAGCAGCTGGGCGAGGTGCTGGCCGGCCGTGATGACATCCTGCTCTGCCCGCTGCATGGCGAGCTGGAACTGTCCGCCCAGCGTGCGGCCATCGAGCTGGCGCCAGCGGGCAAACGCAAGGTGGTGCTGGCTACCAATATTGCCGAGACCAGCCTGACCATCGACGGTGTACGTGTGGTGGTCGATGCCGGCCTGGCGCGGGTGCCGCGCTTCGATCCGGCCAGCGGCATGACTCGCCTCGATACCCAGCGTATTTCCCGCGCCTCCGCCACCCAGCGCGCCGGGCGTGCGGGACGTCTGGCGCCGGGCGTGTGCTACCGCTTGTGGTCGCAGGTGCAGCACGATCAGCTCAGTGCCTATTCCGCTGCGGAGATCCTTCAGGCCGACCTGGCCGGGCTGGCCCTGCAGCTGCTGCGCTGGGGCGTCACGCCGCAGGAGCTGAGCTGGCTCGACATACCGCCGCCGGCCGCCTATGCCCAGGCCGTCGATCTGCTCGGCCGCCTCGGCGCGCTGGATGAGCGTGGTGCACTGAATGCTCATGGCCAGGCCATGGCCGAGCTGCCGAGCCATCCGCGTATCGCCCATCTGCTGCTGCGCGGTCAGATGCTGGGCCTCGGTGCGCTGGCCTGCGACCTGGCGGCGCTGCTCTCGGAACGTGACATCCTGCGTGGTGGCGGTGCCGACCTGCACAGTCGTCTGGCCTTGCTTGGCGGTGAAAGCCGCGCCGGGCGTTCGGCTCACGGTGGCGTGCAGCGCGCCCGGCAGCTGGCGTGGCAATTCCAGGGGCTGCTCAAGGGGCGGGCGGTGACCCAGGCCGTCGGCGATCCCGAGCACCCGCGCTGGCTCGGCTGCCTGCTGGCGTTCGCCTACCCCGACCGCATCGCGCAGCAGCGTCGTGCCGGCGGCGCCGACTACCGCCTGGCCAACGGCCGTGCGGCGCAGTTCGCCGAGGCCGATGCGCTGATGAAACACGAATGGCTGGTAGTGGCCGACCTGGGCAGTCGCCAGGGCCAGCGCGAAGAGCGCATCTATCTCGCGGCTGACCTCGATCCGGCGCTGTTCGGGCGTGAGCTGGCCGAACAGGTGGAAACGCTGGATGTGCTCGACTGGGACGAGCGCGAGGGCGTGTTGCGTGCCGAACGCCAGCGCAAGGTCGGTGAACTGGTGCTGGAGCGCCAGGCGCTGGCCGCGCTGGACGAGGATGCCCGCTGTCGGGCGCTGGTCGGCCTGGTGCGGCGCAAGGGGCTGGAGCTGCTGCCCTGGACGCCGGCACTGCGCCAGTGGCAGGCGCGCGTGGCGCTGCTGCGCGAGCTGGACCTGCAGCAGCAGGGCCGGAGCGAATGGCCGGATCTGTCCGATGCAGCGCTGCTGGCCGGTCTGGAGCAGTGGCTGACGCCCTATCTGGGCAAGGTCAGCCGCCTCAGCCATTTCGCCAGCCTCGACCTGCCGTCGATCCTGCAGACGCTGCTGCCCTGGCCGTTGCCGCAACGTCTCGACGAGCTGGCGCCCACGCATCTGCAGGTGCCGTCCGGCTCGCGCATCGCCATCGACTACACGGAGAACCCGCCGGTGCTTGCGGTGCGCCTGCAGGAGCTGTTCAGCCTGGCCGCCACGCCACGTATTGCCGGCGGCCGTCTCGGCCTCAAGTTGCACCTGCTGTCACCAGCGCGCAGGCCGGTGCAGGTGACTCAGGATCTGGCCAGCTTCTGGGCCAACACCTATGCCGAGGTGAAGAAGGATCTCAAGGGCCGTTACCCCAAGCATTACTGGCCGGACGACCCGCTGATCGCCGAACCCACCGCGCGGGCCAAGCCGAGAAAGTGAGGCGCTGAGCCTGAACCTCGGGCCGTTGCCCCCGGGCGATACTCATGTGCTGCGCATTGGCAGCCGGGGGCGAGCGCTGGCCTGGTTGTGCGGCGATTGAGGTTCAGTTCAGCCAGAGCGTCTCGCCGGAACCCTTCAACTGCTGATAGGCCCGGTCGAGGTCATCACGCAGGCGTTCGGCCCCTGGTGCCTGGCGCGAGTAGATCAGCCGCAGCGGCAGGCGCTGTATCTCGACGAAGGGCAGTTCGCCCATGCCCAGCGTATACCTGGCTTGCTCGATGGGTGCCTGGTAGTCCAGCAGATAATCCCCGCGGCGGCGCTGCAGCATTTGCAGTGCGGAGGTATGGCTGGAGGTGTGGTGGCGGGTGATATTGCGCGCCGGATCTTCCAGCCATTGGTTGACGTCCTGCCAGTAGCTGTAGCCGGTGATCAGGATCACCTCCCGATTGTTGAGGCCGTCCGGAATGCGCGGTGTCGGCGTGTCGCGGCGAAAGTACAGGTTGAGTGGGATTTCCCCCAGCAGGTATCTGCCTTCGAGTGTATGCCCGGCCAACTCCGGCTTGCCTGATGCGCCAGCCCAGAGCTGTATGCTGCCGTCGAGCAGACCGTTGTAGAGGCGGGCGCCGGGGTAGGAGCGGAATTCGGCCTCGTAGCCTGCGGCATCGAGCAGACGCGCGGTGAGCTCGAGGCCCGAGCCACTGGCGCGCCCCTGATCGTCGGTATAGGCATAGGGCGGAAACTCGTAGTAACCGACATGAATGCGTTGCCTGGCCTCGGTCGCGTGAGCGGCCTGCAGGCAGAGCAGGGTGATGAATATCAGGCAGAAGAGTCTTGGCATGTGAGGCGCGGCCATGTGCCGTCTTTTCATACTTGCATGGAGCCCGGTCTATTCCTGGCTGGGCAGGAAGAAGCGGCCGATCACCGGCAGATGGTCGGAAATGGTCAGGGTATCGTGCTGGCGCACCTGGCTGGCGAGCGGGGTCAGGCGCGGGCTGTAGAACAGATAGTCGAGGGTGCGATCCGGGCCGCTGGCGGCCGGGTCGTTGGGGAAGTGGGTGTACCACTGCGCCTGTTCTGCACCGCTGGCCTGCTGCAGGCTGGGGATCATCGGGTAGCGCTGGGCCAGGTTCTGCAGTTCGCTGTCGGCGGCGTACCAGCTGCGCTGATCTTCCTGCAGGTGCTCGAACTGACCAGGTGGCAGCAGATTGAGGTCGCCGCCCAGTACCCAGGTCTTGCCGGCGCCTTGCAGTTGCCGGAGCAGGCCGTCGGTCATCTCCACCTGGCGCTGCATGGTGTCCTGCCCCTGGGCGAAGGCATCGAAATGGGTGTTGATCGCCACCAGTTCCTCGTTGCTGCCGCGAACCGGCAGGTAGCTGACCAGCAATGCCCGCTTGAGCTGGAACTGCCGGCTCAGCAGATCGGCGTCGAGCATGGGCAATTGCAGGCGTTCGGCGCGGGCGATCTGGAAGCGGCTGAGGGTACCCAGTTTCATGCCGACGCTGCCGAGAATGCGCGGATGCGGGACGAATGCGGCCTTCCAGTAGAAGGCCTGGGCGCTGCACGGATAGAGGTCGCTCAGGCGCGCCTGGAGCAGGGCCAGCTGGTCCTGATGGTCGCTGGCACTGGCGTTGTCGTGCAGTTCCTGCAGCAGTACCACGTCGGGCTGCTCGGCGCGCAGCACGCGCACCACCTCGCCCAGCGTCATCGCCAGATCCTCGCTGCTCGGGCGCTCGTCCGGGCCATCGCCGCCAGGCAGGTCGTACCAGAACACGTAGCGCTTGCCGGCCAGGTATTGCACGTTCCAGGTCATTACCTTGAGTGCCTGGCCCGGTTGCAGCTGCGCTACCTGACCGTTGCAGGCCACGGCCGCGTCTTCGCGTGGCAGCGGCCGCCAGGTCAGGCTGTAGATCAGTGCGCTCAGCACGGCGAAAACCGTCAGCGCGATGAGCAGGAGCAGGCGAAGTGGGCGAGGCAGCGACATGGCGAAGCGGGCGGCTATGCTGGGAACAGGCGAGGATACCCGAGTGCGCCGCGTAGTCCCAGGCATGGCGTGGGACAGTGGCAATGGGCTGCAGTACCATGCCGAAAGATTCGACAGGCCGGACGATTGGCGGGCTTGTCGCTGACACTGGGCTTATGGGGGCCGCGCATGTATCGCAAGGTGTTTGCCAACAAGGTATTCGACCGCAAGGTGGTGCTGATCACGGGCGGTTGCGCGGGGATCGGCAGGGCGCTGGCCATGCGTCTGGCGCAGGCCGGGGCACGGCTGGTGATTCTCGATCTGCAGCAGGCGGCGCTAGATGGCCTGGTGCAGCACCTGGCCGATCATCACAACGCCGAGGCGCTGGGGCTGGTCTGTGACGTTGCCGATGCCGAGGCGGTGCAGCGCGCCGTGGCTCTCGCCATGGAGCGTTTCGGCGGAATCGACGTGCTGGTCAACAACGCCGGCATCACCCATCGCAGTACCTTCGCCGAGACCAGCCTGGAGGTGTTCCAGCGGGTCATGGCGGTCAACTATTTCGGTGCCCTGCACTGCACCAAGGCGGCGCTGCCCAGTCTGATCGCCCGGCGCGGGCAGATCATCGTGCTCAGCTCGCTGTCAGGCATCGCCCCGTTGCTCTATCGCAGCGCCTACAACGCCAGCAAACATGCGCTTCACGGCCTGTTCGAGACGCTGCGCTACGAGCTCAAGGGCTCGGGTGTGAACGTGATGCTGGTGTGTCCCGGCTTCACCGCTACCGACCTGCGCAAGAACGCCCTGGTCGGCGACGGTTCGGTGGCCGCGCAGGCGCCGCTGGCAATGGGCAAGGTCGCCTCGCCGCAGGATGTCGCAGAGGCCATCTACCGGGGCGCACTCAAGCGTCGGCGCCTGCTGGTGCTGTCGAACGTCGATTGGCGCGCACGGGTGCTGGCGCGCTTCTTCCCGCGGCTGTTCGAGCGGGTGCTGCTGCCGCGCCTGTCCGGGCTGCGGCCGCAGGGTTCGGGGCGACGCTGATGCGCCTCAGCCGTGCTCGTGTTGCACGGTACCAGCCTGCATCAGTTCCATGTCCCAGAAGGCGGCCTCGATCTTGTGGCCGTCGAGGTCTCTGACGAAGCAGCCGTAGTAGGGCTCGCCGTAGTCCGGGCGCGGCCCCGGCTGGCCTTCGTCCTGGCCGCCGGCTGCCAGTGCCGCCTCATGAAAGGCATGCACCGAAGCCTTGTCCGGGGCGACGAAGCCGAAATGGCTGCCGTTGCCGAGGGTCGCCGGCTGGCCGTTGATCGGCGTCTGCACCCAGAATTCCGGATACTCGCGGCCGAAGGCCACGGCTCCGGGGTGGCGCATGATCTCGCGGCAACCAAGAGTGGCCAGTACCTTGGCGTAAAACGCGCTGGCGGCCTCGAAGTCGTTGGTGCCGATGGACACGTGGGAAAGGATGCTGGGGTTGGTTTCGCTCATGGCGCTCTCCTTGCTCTGGCCAAAACTGCAAGCCTAGTCACTATTTTCGCCATTGGCCGCCTGTTGTGGCTCCAGCAGCATGTACAGGCGGAACAGCACCACGACGGCGAACAGCTGCAGGAAGCCGTTGCCGGTCTGATGCAGCACCCACAACAGGGTGTCGCTGTGGTTCGGCTGCGTCCACCAGTCGAGCAGCCACAGCGGCACCAGCACGCCGGCCAGGCAGGAGAACACCGGCCAGAAGCGGCCCTCGGTCAGTGCGAAGCTGGCCTGCAGGGCTCGCATGGGCGTTTCCTGGCGCAGCACCAGAATCAGTTCGGAGAAGGCCAGACGCATCATGATCCAGATGCCCGGCACGATGAACAGCGACAGGCCGAGCATGGTCGCCAGGGTACTCAGCCCGGTCAACAGGGCGAAGGTTGGCCACAGCTGCAGGCCGGCGGCGAACAGCTGCGCGTTGCCGGGTGCCTGGCCGATGCTGCGGGCATGCAGGAAGAGAATCAGCGGCGCGGCATAAAGCGGGTAGACGAGAATGCCGAGCAGCACGCTGTAGGCTGGATTGGCGTCCTCGCCGAGCTGGGCGGCAAGCATCGTCTGGGCAATGGCTTCGAGCAGCAACAGCGGCAGGGTCAGACGGGCAATGGCAGCGAGGTTGTGGCTGGAGAAGAACCAGGCGTCACGCAATACGGAAAATGGGCTCATCGGCAGGTTACCAAGGGTCGGGGCGCCAGCACTGTGGCCGGTTGCCGGGATAGGTTCAAGGGTACTCCAGCTGCGTATTGGGCATCGCGGCGAGCAGGCGCGGCAGTTCGGAGCCTGGCACTTCCAGGGTCAGTTGCGGCGGGCCGGGCGAGTACAGGAGAAAGTCGCAGGCCAGCACCGCGCGGTCGATCAGCAGGGTGATGGCGGCATCATGGCCGAACGGACAGGCGCACATCGGCACGCAGCCGGTATGCTCGGTCAGTTCCTCGTCGCTGGCGATGCGCGGACGGCTGCCGAGCAGCGTCTTGAGCCGGGTCCAGTCGGCGCGGGCACCTTCGAGGGTGACCAGCATGGCGTAGCGCTGCGCCCCGCTGCGCAGGAACAGGCTCTTGCTCTCCACGCCGCGCAGGCCGAAACGCTCACGCACGGCGTGGGCAGTGGGGTAGTCCAGCACGGGCTCGTGTTCGACCAGGCGATGGCTGATTTGCAGGCGCTGGAGCAGGTCGAGGTTGCGCTGGCGGAGGCGGTCTAGAGACGTCATGGCGGCAAGGATAGGGGCTGCCTCGCGTTCCGACCAGTCCGGACGCAGGATGCCACCGCCTCTGGCATACTGGCGCCTTCGTCACTCCCGAGGGCTCCCGGTGAAGAAGATCGCCGTATTCGCCGATGTGCAGAACCTCTACTACACGGTGCGCCAGGTCCATGGCTGCCATTTCGACTACAGCGTGTTGTGGGCCGAGGTCAGCCGCCGTGGCGTGATCGTCGAGGCCTACGCCTACGCCATCGATCGTGGTGACGCCAAACAGCAGCAGTTTCAGCAGATCCTGCGCAAGCTGGGTTTCACCGTGAAGCTCAAACCCTATATCCAGCGTGCCGACGGCTCGGCCAAGGGCGACTGGGACGTGGGCATCACCATCGACGTACTCGACGCGGTCGAGCGCGTCGACGAGATCGTCCTGGCCTCCGGCGACGGCGACTTCGACCTGTTGCTCGAACGTGTGCGCAGCCGTGGCGTGGAAGCCATCGCCTTCGGCGCGCCGGGGCTGACGGCGCAGTCGCTGATCCGTGCCGCGAGTCTGTATGTGCCCATCGAGGGCGATCTGTTGCTTCACAAGTTCTGAGGTTTTGCGTGGAATCCATCGCCGTCATCGACTTCGAAACCACCGGCGTGTCGCCGAGCCAGGCGCGCGCCACCGAGATCGGCGTGGCGATCATCGAGGACGGGCGCATCGTCGACCGTTACCAGAGCCTGATGAACAGTGGCGCCTGGGTGCCGCCGTTCATCGAACAGCTGACCGGCATCAGCAACGCCATGCTGCGTCAGGCGCCACCGTCCGAGCAGGTGATGAACGAAGTGGCCGACTTCATCGGCGAGCGGCCGCTGCTGGCGCATAACGCCTCCTTCGACCAGAAGTTCTGGGACGCCGAGCTGGCGCGCGTGCGTCGCCGTCGCTTGCAGCCTTTTGCCTGTTCGCTACTGTTGTCGCGTCGCCTGCTGCCCGAGGCACCGAGCCACAAGCTGGGTAACCTCAACGCCTGGGCCGGGCTGCCGGATACCGGCCGCGCTCACCGTGCCCTGGCCGACGCCGAGATGGCGGCGAACCTGACCCTGCATCTGTTCGGCCTGCTGCGCGAGCGCCATGGCCGGCACCAGGCCGATCATGCCTTTCTCTGCCAGCTGCAGAGCCTCTCGGCGGCCAAGGTGCGGGCGTTGCTGGCCACTGCCAGCTGAGCTTGTCTCGTACTGCTGTCGCGGCTAAAGCCCCTCCCACGGTTTGTCATGTGCGAGGGGATTGCTGCGGCTATAGCTGCTGCGGGTTGGTAGCCCGGATGCAATCCGGGGAGGCGGTGACAATGGTCCCGGATTTCATCCGGGCTACGTGGGGTCAAAGTCCGCGGTGTGGCTGGACGCTGTGGGAGGCGCTTTCGACTCGGGCATCCTGCTTCGTTCTACCTCCTGCATCCATGCAGTCGCAGCGGCGATCTTTACCGAGGTTGAAGGCGCTCGGCAGGGGGACAGGTTAAACTGCGCATCTGTTTTCTTTCCGATCCGGTTACCCCATGACCTTCGCTTCCCTCGGTTTGATCGAGCCGCTGCTGCGCACCCTCGCCGATCTCGACTACCAGACCCCGACTCCGGTGCAGAGCCAGGCCATTCCCGCCGTACTCAAGGGCCGCGATCTGATGGCCGCGGCGCAGACCGGCACCGGCAAGACCGCCAGTTTCGCCTTGCCGCTGTTGCAGCGTCTGACCCTGGAAGGCCCGCAGGTGGCGAGCAATTCGGTGCGTGCGCTGGTGCTGGTGCCGACCCGTGAACTGGCCGAACAGGTGCTGCAGAGCTTCCTGGCCTACGGTCAGAACCTGCCGCTTTCCAGCTATGCGGTGTACGGCGGCGTCAGCATCAACTCGCAGATGATGAAGCTGCGCAAGGGCGTCGATGTACTGGTGGCGACGCCGGGGCGACTGCTCGACCTGTACCGGCAGAACGCGGTGAAGTTCTCCCAGTTGCAGACCCTGATCCTCGATGAAGCCGACCGCATGCTAGACTTGGGCTTCGCCCGGGAACTGGACGAGCTGTTCAGCGCACTGCCGAAGAAGCGTCAGACTCTGCTGTTCTCCGCCACCTTCTCCGACGCCATCCGGCAGATGGCCGGTGAGTTGCTGCGTGACCCGCTGTCGGTGGAAGTCAGCCCGCGCAATGCCGCCGCCAAAAGCGTCAGGCAGTGGCTGATCCCGGTGGACAAGAAGCGCAAGAACGAGCTGTTCCTGCATCTGTTGCAGGAAAGACGCTGGGGGCAGGTGCTGGTATTCGCCAAGACGCGCAAGGGCGTCGACCAGCTGGAGCAGGAACTGCTGGCCATGGGGGTGGCGGCCGACTCGATTCATGGCGACAAGCCGCAGCCGAGTCGCCTGCGTGCGCTGGAACGCTTCAAGGCCGGCGAGGTGCAGATTCTGGTGGCCACCGATGTGGCCGCACGCGGTCTGGATATCGACGACCTGCCGCTGGTGGTCAACCTCGACCTGCCGATCAACGCCGAAGACTACGTGCACCGCATCGGACGCACCGGCCGCGCCGGCAGCACCGGTGAGGCGATCTCGCTGGTCTGCGCCGACGAGGTGGATCAACTGGCGGCGATCGAGAATCTTACCCAGCAACTGATCAAGCGGGCCGACGAACCGGACTTCATCCCCGATCACCGTGTACCGCTGACGGCGGTGGGTGGCCAGGTGCTGAAGAAACCCAAGAAGCCCAAGCAGAAGCTGATTCCCGGCGCGGGCAAGGCAGGCGGCAAGGGCAATATCCACCTTGGCCGCTGGTTCGAGGAAGAAGACGCCAAACCCAAGGTCAAGGCGGTGCGCAAGGTGCCGAGCTTCGGCAGTAAGCCCAGGGGCGGCAAGAAGTAGGGAGGCTTGCTGCAGGCGGCGGACAAGGCGAAGCTTGTCCGCCGATCAGGCTTGGATGTTCTGGCCGATTCGCCAGAGCACGCCGCTGGGGTCGAACACCATGAATTCGCGTATGCCCCAGGGCTGGTCCTGCGGTGCGATCAGCCGCGTACCGAAACGCTCGTCAAGACGCGCTGTCTGGATCTGCTGCCACCAGGCATCGACTTCCTCCACCAGCATGTGCATGACGAAGTTCTCCGCCTGCTCCTTGACGTAGAAGTTCTGCAGCAGAAAGGCGCAGTGATCGCCGTGGCTGAAGTAGGCCATCTGATCG
Source organism: Pseudomonas sp. Z8(2022) (assembly GCF_025837155.1). Classification (NCBI taxonomy): domain Bacteria; kingdom Pseudomonadati; phylum Pseudomonadota; class Gammaproteobacteria; order Pseudomonadales; family Pseudomonadaceae; genus Pseudomonas; species Pseudomonas sp. Z8(2022). Next base: position 807,689 of record NZ_CP107549.1, read on the forward strand.
TCCGACCAGCCGGGCTTGAAGCCCATGGCCCGGTAGAAATCCATACTCAGGGTGAAGTCCCGTGCCGGGACGAAGGTTTTCAGTTCGACGCTGCGCAGCATGTAGATCCCTTTCCTTGGAGCCGTCGCTCGAATGCGATCAGGGCATTGTATCCGGCCTGAACCGGATTGCACCCGGACCACCACGGTCTCAACTCGTCGATTGCGCCCGTTCCGCCACCGCAGCAGCGGTCATGTCGTAGATCACCAGACACACATGTTCCACCGGCTGACCCGCCAGCGGCAGCAGGGTGACGTTCTGGTACATGAAGTCGGCCTGGCCGGTGATCGGCTGGTAGCTCTTGAAACGCATCAGGTACGGGCGCTGCTGCCACAGGCTGAATGCACGGGTGCCCAGTTGCACCACGCTTTCCACCTTGCGCTGAAGCCAGGGGCGGTCGATGTCCGGGAACAGCTCGAACAGCGAGCGGCCCTGTACCTGATCCGGCCCCAGACCCGAGTGGTTCTCCATGAAGGCGTTCCACACCTCGACGCGGTACTGGCGGTCGAGCACCACCACGCCGACGTCGATGCATTGCACGATATCCAGCAGCCAGTGAACTTCCTTGATGTCGATCTGCGCGGGCATGGCCTCACTCCATCAGGTAGCCGATCTTGGCGGTCAGGCGTTTGATCGAGTCTTCGGTGAATAACAGCAGCAGGTCGAAGTGGATGGCGTGGCCCTCCAGGTTGTAGCTGATCTCCACGGCCAGGGTCTTGCGCCAGCGTTGCCTGTTGACCTGGATGAGCTGGTCGAGGCTGGCATGCTGGCCCAGTAGCTGCGGATGGCCCTGTGAGAAACGCAGATCGAGCTGCTCGGCGATGCCGGCAAGGCAGGCGCCGATCAGGATGCTGGCCAGATCCAGCAGCATCTCCGAGGTTTCGCCTTCGCTCTTCGGCTGCCATCCGAGCAGGCGCGCCATGTCGTCCACTTCCGAGTCGTGAAACAGCAGCAGTGCCTCGCCGGCGATGGCCTCGCCGATAAAACCCTGGCAGATGGCGCTGAAGCGCTCGCCACGCTGGGCGTCGAGCAGAGTCATGTGCAGTTCGCTGACCTCGAAGAGGTTCACCTGCGGCACCGGCAGCTGCACGAATACGCCCAGCACCTTGGCCAGCAGTGCGGCGGCGCGGCCCATGGCGACGTTGCTCACCTCGCGCAGGGCATCACGGAAGCTGACCTTGAGCTGCGACAAAGCCGCAGCCTGGGCCTGCGCGGCCGGTGTGGTCCGAGGGTCGAACAGTTTCAGCTCGATCAGCGTCTGGCGCAGGATCTCGGGATCGGCGGGTTTTCTGATGAACGCCAGGGCCCCCAGTTCACGTACGCGACGCACGGCTTCTTCCTGCACGTCGCCGGACACCACGATGACCTGGCTCTTGAGCCCTTCGGCGCGCAGCGCCGCGAGAGTTTGATAGCCGTCGAGCAGCGGCATGGTCAGGTCGAGCAGCATGACCTGACCCAGGCCCTGGCGGATCAACGCCAAGGCTTCTTCGCCATTGCTCGCCTGGCTGAGGGAAACCGGCCAGTCGACCGGCAGGGCGCGGATCAGTTGCTTGCGCGCCATGTTGGAGTCGTCGCAGACCAGCAGCGGGATCACGGCAGAGAATTACCTGTGTGGGTTGCGCTGAATTTGAGCATAGCCGCAGCCGACGTGGCGTCACTGGGACTCAGCGGTTTTTCACACCGGCAGTCTGCGCAACCAGTTCAGCGCACCTTGCGCTGCCACCCGCCCGCTGGCAAAGCAGGCGGTGAGCAGGTAGCCGCCGGTAGGCGCTTCCCAGTCGAGCATTTCGCCGGCGCAGAACACGCCGGGCAGCGCCTTGAGCATCAGGCCGTCATCCAGCGCTGCGAAAGGCACGCCGCCGGCGCTGCTGATCGCCTCGTCCAGCGGCCGGGTTCGCAGCAGGGTGATCGGCAATGCCTTGATCCAGGGCGCCAGAGCGGCTGGCTCGGCGAAGGCTTCGGCAGGCGCCAGCTCGCGCAGCAGCGCGGCCTTCACACCGTCGAGACCGGCCTGGCGGTGCAGGTGCTTGGCCATCGAGTGCTTGCCGCGCGGCTTGGCCAGCGCCTGTTGCAGTCTGGCCAGCGGCATCTGCGGCAGCAGGTCGAGGTGAATCACCGCCTGGCCAGCGGTTTCGATGGCGCGGCGGATGTCGGCGGAAAAGGCATACACCAAGCTGCCCTCGATGCCGCCAGCGGTGAGCACGAACTCACCAATACGAGCGGGCTGCCCGGGGAGGGCGAGGGCGACGTTCTTCAACGGCGCACCGGCGAATTTTTCCCTGAGGTATTCGCTCCAGCCAGCCACCTCGAAACCGCAGTTGCTCGGTTTCAGTTCCGCCACGTCGATGCCGCGCGCCTGCAGCAGCGGCACCCAGGCACCGTCCGAGCCCAGGCGGGCCCAGCTGCCGCCACCCAGGGCCAGCAGGCAGGCGTCCGCGGCATGAGCACGTTCGCCGTCCGGGCCGGCGATACGCAGGCTGCCGTTCTCGTTCCAGCCCAGCCAGCGACTGCGCGTGTGGATCACCACGCCCAGCTCGCGCAGGCGCTTGAGCCAGGCGCGCAACAGCGGTGCGGCCTTCATGTCGCTGGGAAAGACGCGGCCGGAGGTGCCGACGAAGGTGTCGATACCTAGGTCATGGATCCAGGCACGCAGGGCGTCGGCGTCGAACTCACGGAGCAGCGCCGCGACCTCGGCCTGGCGTTCGCCGTAGCGGCCGATAAAGGCGTCCCAGGGCTCGGAGTGGGTGATGTTCATGCCGCCGACGCCGGCCAGCAGGAACTTGCGACCGACCGAGGGCATGGCGTCGAACAGCTCCACGCGCACGCCGCCCTGGGCCAGTACTTCGGCAGCCATCAGCCCGGCAGGGCCGCCGCCGATGATGGCGACGTGAGGAGCGGTGGACGGGCAGGCTGTGGTCATGGCGGCGGGATGGCTGGAGAATGCTGCGCATTTTACCCGAGTGCTCCCCGGCCTTGTCATTTGTCCGGGGTTCGGGCAGGTTCTGAGCGAACCTTTTGGCTGGAGCCCGTTATGTCCCAGATCTGCCCCGACATCGATCCCGATGGCCTGATCGAATATTCGGTGGTCTACACCGACCGCTCGCTGAACCATATGTCGCACTCTTTCCAGGGTGTCATGCGCGATATCTCCGTTACCCTGAAGCAGGTGTACAACGCTCATGCCGTGGCGGTGGTGCCGGGCAGCGGCACCTATGGCATGGAAGCGGTGGCGCGCCAGCTGGCAACCGGGCAGAAGTGTCTGGTGATCCGCAACGGCTGGTTCAGCTATCGCTGGACGCAGATCTTCGACATGGGCCGGATTCCCGCCGAGGCCAAGGTGCTCAAGGCGCGCCCGGTCGCTGACGGCCCGCAGGCCGCCTTCGCCCCGGCGCCGCTGGACGAGGTACTGGCCACCATCGCCGCCGAGAAGCCGCAGCTGGTGTTCGCCCCGCACGTGGAAACCTCTTCGGGCATGATCCTGCCGGACGACTACCTGCGCGCGGTGAGCGACGCGGTGCACGCCGTCGGCGGTTTGTTCGTGCTCGACTGCATTGCCTCGGGCACCCTCTGGGTGGACATGCAGGCCTGCGGCATCGACGTGCTGATCAGCGCTCCGCAGAAGGGTTGGAGCGCCTCGCCGTGCTGCGCTTTGGTGATGATGAGCGAGGCAGCCCAGGCGCGCGTCGAGGCCACGCAGAGCACCAGCTTCGCCTGCGACCTGAAGAAGTGGCTGCAGATCATGCAGGCCTATGAACAGGGTGGCCATGCCTACCACGCCACCATGCCCAGCGATGCCCTGGCGCGCTTCCGCGATGCCATGTTGGAGGCCAAGGGCATTGGTTTTGCCAAAGTGCGTGAGCAACAGCAGGAGCTTGGCGACCGGGTGCGCGCCCTGCTGGCTGCGCGTGGCTTCAGGAGCGTCGCGGCCAAGGGCTTCGAGGCGCCTGGCGTGGTGGTCTGCTACACCGACGACGGGCAGATCAGGACTGGCGCCAAGTTCGCCGCCGTCGGCCTGCAGATCGCCGCCGGCGTTCCGCTGCAGTGCGACGAGCCGGCGGATTTCCAGACCTTCCGCCTCGGTCTGTTCGGGCTGGACAAGCTGGGCAATATCGAACGCACGGTGGCTACGCTGGAGCAGGCGCTGGACAAGGTGCTGGGCTGATCCTCAGCGCAATCCCCGCGCCGCCCACACCCTCGCGGCGCTGTGATGCAGGATGCCGTGGCGGCGGGCGAGGGCGGCGTGATCCTTCGAGTAACCTCCGCCGATCACCCCAAGCACCGGAATGTCGCGGCCCAGACAGTGCTGCAGCACGGCTTCGTCGCGGGCGGCGAGGCCGGCGTCGGTGAGTTGCAGGTAGCCCAGCGCGTCGTCCTTGTGTACATCGACACCGGCGTCGTAGAGCACCAGATCCGGCTGGTAGATGGGCAGCAGGTAGTTCAGGGTGTCGTCCACCACCTTCAGGTAATCGGCGTCGCCCATGCCGCGCGGCAGGGGAATGTCCCAGTCGCTCTGCGCCTTGCGTGCCGGGAAGTTCTGTTCGCAATGCAGCGATACGGTGATCGCATCCGGCTCGTTTTCCAGCAGTCGAGCGGTGCCGTCGCCCTGGTGCACGTCGCAATCGAAGATCAGCACGCGGTGCACGCGGCCGGCTTCGAGCAGGTAACGGGCGATCACCGCCAGGTCGTTGAAGATGCAGAAACCAGAGGGAAAGTCGTAGTGCGCATGGTGCGTGCCGCCGGCCAGGTGGCAGGCCAGGCCGTGACGCAGCGCCAGTTCGGCCGTCAGCAGCGAGCCGCCGACGGCGCGCACGGTACGCTGCGCCAGTGCCGGGCTCCAGGGCAGGCCGAGGCGGCGCTGATCTTCATGGGACAACTCGCCATCCATGTAGCGGGCGATATAGTCTGGGCAGTGAACCAGGGCGAGGATCTCGGCCGGGCACAGTTCCGGACGTCGCAGTTCGGGATCGCTGGTCAGACCGACCTCGACCAGGTGATCGCGCAGCAGGCGGAACTTCTCCATGGGAAAACGATGCCCGCTGGGGAAGGGCGGGCTGTAGTCGTCGTGGTAGACCAGTGGCAGCATGAGAGGCCCGGATTGAACGCATGGCAGGCCAGTATATGACGACCCCTCTGTGTAGCGCGCGGCTGATCCTGCGGCCCTGGCGCGACGACGACCTGGACGATTTGGCGCGGCTGTGTGCCGATCCCGAGGTGATGGCGCACTTTCCTGCGCCGCTGGATCGCGCCGGCAGTGAGACGTTGTTGCGCCGCTTGCAGGCGCATCAGGACGAACACGGTTTCACCTTCTGGTATCTGCAGCGGCAGGATGACGGTGAGTTCGTCGGCTTCACCGGCCTGGCGCGGGTCGGCTTCGCGGCGCGCTTTACTCCAGCAGTGGAGATCGGCTGGCGTCTGGCTCGTTCGTGCTGGGGCCTGGGTTATGCGCGTGAAGCCGCGCAGCAGGCGCTGCATCATGCCTTCACGACGCTGGCGCTGGACGAGGTGGTGGCCTTCACCGCGCCGGCCAACCGGCGTTCCTGGGGGCTGATGGAACGTCTCGGCATGCGCCGTGACGGCGGCTTCGAGCACCCGGGACTGCCGTCCGGGCATCCGCTGCGTGCGCACCTGCTCTATCGTCTGGAGCGGGCGCGCTGGGCGGAACAGGCGCTCAGTCCCTAAGGGTCTGCAGCCAGGCTTCCAGATCGGCAGCCGACAGCGGCCGGGAGAACAGGTAGCCCTGACCCACGTGGTAACCCTGCTGACGGAGGATGTCCTGCTGTCCGCTGGTCTCCACGCCCTCGGCGACTACCGTCAGGCGCAGGCTTTCGCCGAGGCGGATCACCGCTTCGCTGAGCGCCTGGTTGGTGGCGTCCTGCTCGAGGTCGAGGACGAAGCTACGATCGAGCTTGAGCTCCTGAATCGGCAGACGGCGCAGGTAGCTGAGGCTCGAGTAGCCGGTGCCGAAGTCGTCCATGGACAGGCGGATGCCCTTCTCATGTACTTCGTCGAGGGTCTTCAGCGTGCTGGGGTTGGTGTCCATCAGCACGCTCTCGGTGATCTCCAGGGTCAGATCGTCCGGCCGCAGCTGGTTCTGCTCTAGCGTGACGGCGATCATTCCCGGCAGGTCGAGGTTGTGGAAGTTGGTCGGTGACAGGTTCACCGACACCGCCGGGATCTTCAGGCCCTTGCGCCGCCACTGGGCGAGCTGACGGCAGGCTTCGCGCACGGCCCACAGACCGAGCTGATTGATCAGGCCACACTCTTCGGCCAGCGGGATGAAGCGCGCCGGCGAGATGTCGCCGAACTGCGGATGATGCCAGCGCGCCAGGGCCTCGACGCCATACAGCAGGCCGTCGTTCATGCGCACCTGCGGCTGGTAGTGCAGGCTCAGCTGGCCCTGTTCAAGGGCTTCGCGCAGGGCGCTTTCCAGGGCCAGACGCTCCTGGGCCAGCTGGTTCAGCTCGTGGCTGAAGAAGCTGTAGCGGCCGCGGCCGGCGCTCTTGGCCTGGTACATGGCCATGTCGGCGCGATGCACCAGCGTGCCCATGTCGTGGCCGTCGGCGGGGAACATGGCGATGCCGATGCTGGCCGACGGGCACAGCGTCGCTCCGGCGATCTGGCAGGGCTGGCTGAGGGTCAGGCGCAGCTGCTCGATCACCTCGGCGATCTGCTGGCTGCCGCATTGCGGCAGCACCAGGACGAATTCGTCGCCGGACAGCCGGCCGACGATATCGCTGGCCCGGCGGTTGTCGCTCAGGCGCTGGGCAACCAGACGCAGCAGCTCGTCGCCGGCCGGGTGGCCGAGCGAGTCGTTGACCTGCTTGAAGCGGTCGAGGTCGACGAACAGCACGCTCAATGGCTGCTTGTTGCGTGCGGCCTCGGCCAGGGCCTGGTCGGCTCTGGCGTGCAGCAGGCTGCGGTTGGGCAGCTGGGTCAGGCTGTCGTAGAACGCCAGCTGGCGGATCTGCGCGCGATTTTCCTCGCGCTGCAGGGCCAGCGAGCAGAGGTGTACCAGCACCTTCAGCAGGCGCTGGTGAAATTCGCTGGGGCCACGCGGGTCGCGGTAGTAGAAGGCGAAGGTGCCGAACACGCGGCCGCGGTTGTCCTTGATCGGCGTCGACCAGCAGGCACGCAGGCCGGCGGATAGCGCCAGCTCCCTGTAATCGGCCCACAGCGGATCGCTTTCGATGTCCTCGACCAGCACGGCCTCGCCGCTGTAGGCAGCCGTACCGCAAGAACCGACACCGGGGCCAATGGCGACGCCTTCGAGCGCGGCACTGTAGCTTGGCGGCAGCTTCGGCCCAGCCAGCGGTTGCAACAGGCCGTCCTCGCTGACGCGCAGGATCGAGGCGGTGATCTCCGGTGCGATCCGTTCGACCTCGCGGCAGGCCTTGTCCATCAGCGCTTCCAGCGGCTCCTCGCGGGCCATGGCTTCGAGGATGCGATGCTGCAGGACCTCATGCATCTTCGACTGGGTGATGTCGGTGAGCACGGCCACCGCGTTGGTCATCACGCCGTTGTCATCGAGGACCGGGTTGATCGCCATGTGACACCAGATGCGCTGGCCGTTGGCGCAGTAGATCAGATCGTCGCCGCTATAGGGGCGGCCGGCATTGAGCTGGGCGTGGAGGGCAGTGATGCGCTCGGTTGGTATGTAGGGCGTCAGCAGTTCCAGTGGCGGGCGGTTGCCGAGCTGCTCCTGGCTGTAGCCGAACAGATGGGTGAAACCGTCGTTGACATAGAGCGTGCGCCAGTCCCCATCAACGATGAGAATGGCGCTGTCGGTACGGTCGACCACCAGCGAGAGCATGCGCAGCTTCTCGTTCTGCAGGTGCTGCTCGGTGATGTCCTTGACGAAGGCGGTGTAGAGCACCTCGCCGTCGGCCTCGATCCTGGAGATGGACAACGATGCCCAGCGGTAGCTGCCGTCGGAACGTTCGACCTGCAGGGTACGGCTGCCGCCGACGATCTTGTTGATGCCGGTGCGCCGGTTGGCTTCTATGTAGCCGTCGTGGGCGGCCCGCATCTCCATCGGCACCAGCTTGCTGACGTTGTGGCCGATCACCTCGCTGCGGTCCAGACCCCAGAGTCGTTCGGCGGCCCGGTTGAACAGCAGCACGTGGTTGTTCCGGTCGATCACCACCACGCTGTCGACAGCCTGTTCCAGGGTTTGCACGAAGATTTCAGAGAGATTGCGCGTTTGCATGCAGATCGGCCGCGAAGACTGGGAGGGGCACGTCTCTTGGGACGCTTGTTCGGGTCACTCAGACGGTAGTCAAATGGCGAGTGGCCAGCAAGCGCGGAAGCCACTAATTTGCTTTCTTCTGCCGTGGATCAATGAATCGCGATTGCTCTATCGATGGAAAGGGAGGCGGCGGTTTGCCAGCTGATCCTTTACCATTGCCCCCTTGGGGCCGCCGTGTTGTGAGGACATATTGATGAGTCGTGTGCTGGATGATCTGGTTTCTCTGCTGAGCCTGGAACAGATCGAGGAAAACCTGTTCCGTGGCCGCAGCCAGGATCTCGGCTTTCGTCAGCTGTTCGGCGGCCAGGTGCTTGGCCAGTGCATTTCCGCCGCCAGCCAGACGGTCGAGGAGGCGCGCCATGTGCATTCCATGCACGGTTACTTCCTGCGCCCGGGCGATGCCAGCCTGCCGGTGGTCTATCAGGTCGAGCGCACCCGCGATGGCGGCAGCTTCAGCACCCGCCGCGTGGTGGCGGTGCAGAAGGGCAAGCCGATCTTCTTCTGCAGTGCCTCGTTTCAGTACGACGAGGAAGGCTTTCACCATCAGAGCGAGATGCCGGATGTCCCCGGCCCCGAGAACCTGAAATCGGAAACGGAGCTGGCGCGCATGGTGGCGCCGATGATTCCCGAGCGCATGCGCGAGCGTGCGATCAGCGACAAGCCCATCGAGATCCGCCCGGTCACCCTGATCAACCCCTTTGCCCCGCAGCCCTGCGAACCGGTCAAGTACGTGTGGTTCCGCGCGGCCGGCGAGCTGCCGGACGACCCGCAACTGCACAAGTACCTGCTGGCTTACGCCAGTGACTTCAACCTGCTGACCACCTCGATGCAGCCGCATGGCGTGTCGGTGTTCCAGAAATTCATGCAGGTGGCCAGCCTGGACCATTCGCTGTGGTTCCACCGCAACCTGCGTATGGATGACTGGCTGCTGTACGCCATGGACAGCCCCTGGGCTGGCAACGCCCGTGGTTTCTCCCGTGCCAGCATCTACAACCGCCAGGGCGAGCTGGTCGCGTCGGTGGCTCAGGAGGGGCTGACGCGCGTGCGCGAGGACTGGAAGTGAAGGTACTGCGCGAAGCACGTCACTGGGTGTTCGACATGGACGGCACCTTGACCCTGGCGGTGCATGATTTCCCGGCGATCAAGCGGGCGCTGGGCATTCCTCAGGAAGACGACATCCTCCACCACCTGGCGGCGCTGCCGGCAGACGAGGCAGCGGCCAAGCATGCCTGGCTGCTGGAGCACGAACGCGAGCTGGCAGTGGCCTCACGCCCGGCACCAGGGGCCATCGAGCTGGTGAGGGCGCTGTGCGAGCGCGGCTGCCAGCTCGGCATTCTTACCCGCAATGCTCACCCGCTGGCGTTGCTGACCCTGCAGGCAATTGGCCTGGATGACTGCTTTGCCACGGCCGATATCCTTGGCCGCGACGAGGCGCCGCCCAAACCGCACCCGGGCGGTTTGCTGCATCTGGCCGAGCGCTGGGCGGTCAAACCGCAGGAACTGGTGATGGTCGGCGACTACCGCTTCGACCTCGAATGCGCCCAGGCTGCGGGCGCGCGCGGCGTACTGGTCAACCTGCCGGACAACCCCTGGCCGGAGCTGACCGAGCTGCATGCGCAGGATTGCGCGCAGCTGCTGGCTGCGTTGGCCTGAGTGGCGGCACGGCGCTCTTAGGGCGAAATCGGGGCGAGCGGATCGCGAATGAATTCGCTCCTACAGAGAGGGCACTGCGCAGCAGTCGCCTTCAACGTTCTCTGAGGCCTCGGGTGTCTGCCACTGAATAAGGCGGCTTCAGGTTCTGTAGCAGCGAATTCATTCGCGAAAGCGAACTTCAGGCCGCATCCGAATTGCCGCCATACCGCTATCGCCAAGCCTCAGGGTCCCGGATTTCATCCGGGCTACGGTGCGGCGTCAGTCCGTCAGAACTCCCACAAAAAAACGCCCCCGCAAAGACTGCGGGAGCGGCGCGTCGGATAAGGTCGTCCTTGAAGCGGGTTACGCGCGGTCAACCTTGTGGAGCATTGCTCCCCGTATCGCTCCAGCCACCACCCAGGGCCTTGTACAGCTCGACTTCGCTGCTGAGCTGGGCCAGGCGGTCGGTGATCAGCTGCTGGCGCACGCTGAACAGCTGGCGCTGGGCATCGAGCAGGGTCAGATAGCTGTCCACACCCGTGCGGTAGCGGCGCTCGGCCAGGTCGTAGTAGGTCTCGGTGGTCTCCAGCAGGGCGCGTTGGGCGTCCAGCTGTTGGCGATAGGTGGTGCGTGCGGCGAGGCGGTCGGCGACTTCCTGGAAGGCAGTCTGGATGGCCTTCTCGTACTGGGCCACCTGGATGTCCTTCTGCAGCTCGGCATAGTCGAGGTTGGCGCGCAGACGCCCGGCGTTGAAGATCGGCAGGCTGATCTGCGGCTGGAACAGCCAGGTGCCCGAGCCGCTGTCGAACAGGCCGGACAGCTGGCTGCTGGCGGTGCCGGCATTGGCGGTCAGGCTGATGCTGGGGAAGAACGCCGCACGCGCCGCGCCGATATTGGCGTTGGCGGCCTTGAGCTGGTACTCGGCCTGCAGCAGGTCGGGGCGACGCTGCAGCAGGTCGGCGGGCAGACCGGCCGGAACCTGTTCCAGCAGTTCTGCATTGAGCTTCAGCCCCTGCGGCAGGTCGGCCGGCAGGCCGGTGCCGAGCAACTGGGTCAGGGCGTTGCGGTCCTGAGCGACCAGGCGTTGGTACTGCGCCAGGCTGACGCGGGCGCTGTCCACCGAGCTGCGCGCCTGGCTCAGGGCCAGGGCGTCGGCGACGCCGACGTCGAAGCTGCGCTGGGTCAGCTGGTAGCTTTCCTCGAAGGTCTTCAGGGTGTCCTGGGTCAGTTGCAGCAGCGCCTGATCCGCCTGCCATTGCAGGTAGGCGTTGGCGACGCTGGCGACCAGGCTGATTTGCGTGCTGCGCGCGGCCTGTTCGGTGGCCAGGTATTGCTGCAGGGCCTGCTCGCTGAGGCTGCGGATACGACCGAAGAAATCCAGCTCCCAGGCGTTGACGCCCAGGGTGGCGCTGTACTGGCCGCTGGTGCGGGCTTCACCGGTCTGGCTCAGGTCGGCCGGCAGGCGCTGGCGAGTGCCGGCACCATCGGCGGAGACCGAAGGCAGCAGGTCGGCGCGCTGGATGCGATACAGCGCACGGTATGCCTCGACGTTCAGCGCGGCGACACGCAGGTCGCGGTTGTTTTCCAGCGCCACCTGTACCAGTTGCTGCAGCGCTGGGTCGCGGAAGAACTCGCGCCATTGCAGGTCTTCTGCGGAGCGGCTGCCCTCGCTGGCGGCGTTGCCATAGGCCTCGCCTTGCGGCCAGTCGGCGGCCACCGGGGCTTCGGGGCGCTGATAGTCGGGAATCAGGCTGCAGCCGCTGAGCAGAGCGGCGGCCACGGCCAGGGACAACAGGGACTGCCTCATTGCAGTGCCTCCTTCTCGTTTTCACGGGCCGGCTCGGGGCGCTTTTTCTCGAACAGCGAGCAGACCACGACGTAGAACAGCGGAATCCAGAAGATCGCCAGAACCATCGCGCTGAGCATGCCGCCGATCACCCCGGTGCCGATGGCGTGCTTGCTGCCGGCGCCGGCACCCGTGGCGATGGCCAGCGGCAGGCAGCCGAGGATGAAGGCCAGCGAGGTCATGATGATCGGCCGCAGGCGCATACGACAGGCTTCGATGGCCGCTTCGGCGAAGGTCATGCCCTGTTCGTACTGTGCCTTGGCGAATTCGACGATGAGGATCGCGTTACGCGCCGACAGACCAATGGTGGTGAGCAGGCCGACCTTGAAGAACACGTCGTTGGACAGCCCGCGCAGCTCGGTGAACAGCAGCGCGCCGATGATCCCCAGCGGCACCACCAGCATGACCGAGAACGGGATCGACCAGCTCTCGTACAGCGCTGCCAGACAGAGGAACACGACGATGGCGGAAATCACGAACAGCGCCGTGGTCTGCGAGCCGGCCAGGCGTTCCTCGTAGGACAGGCCCGTCCAGGAGTAGCCGACGCCCTGTGGCAGCTGCGAGGCGATTTCCTCGACCGCGGCCATGGCATCACCGGTACTGTAGCCGGGCGCCGGGGCACCGAGGATTTCCACCGCCGAGACGCCGTTGTAGCGCGCCAGCTTGGGCGGGCCGTAGGTCCACTCGCCGCTGGCGAAGGCGCTGAACGGCACCATCCGGCCCTGGTCGTTGCGCACGTACCATTTGTTCAGGTCTTCCGGAGCCATGCGCGCTTCGGACACACCCTGCAGGTAGACCTTCTTCACCCGGCCGCGGTCGATGAAGTCGTTGACGTAACTGGCACCCCAGGCGATCGACAGCGTGCTGTTGATGTCCGACAGCGACAGGCCGAGGGCACGGGCGCGTTCGTCGTCGATCAGCAGCTGGTACTGGGCCTCGTCGCGCAAACCGTTGGCTCGCACGCTGCTGAGTACCGGATGCTGGTTGGCCAGCTGCAGGAACTTATCGCGTGCCTCGTTCATCACCTGATGGCCGACACCCGCCTGGTCCTGGAGGAAGAAGTTGAAGCCGGTGGCGTTACCCATCTCCATCACCGCCGGCGGGGCGAAGGCGAACACCATCGCATCGCGGAAGCTGAAGAAGTGCTGCTGTGCGCGCTGCGCCAGCGCGGCTACACCATTCTCCGCCCCCGGACGTTGGTCCCAGGGCTTGAGCATGATGAAGGCCATACCGGAGCTCTGGCCGCGGCCGGCGAAGTTGAAGCCGGTAACGGTGAACACCGACTGGACTGTGCTCGCCTGGTCTTCCAGCAGGTACTGGCGCATTTCGTCGACCACCACCTGGGTACGCTCGGCACTGGAGCCCGCCGGCGTCTGCACCTGGGCGAACAGCACGCCCTGATCTTCCTCGGGGAGGAAGGCGGTGGGGATGCGGGTGAACATCCAGGCCATGATGGCGACGATCACCAGATACAGGATCAGGTACGGTGCCTTGCGCTTGAGCATGCCGGCGACGCCGCGCTGGTAGGCATTGCTGCCCCGCTCGAAGGTGCGGTTGAACCAGCCGAAGAAACCGCGCTTGGCCTCGTGGTGCCCGCCATCGATGGGCTTGAGCAGGGTGGAGCAAAGCGCCGGAGTGAAGATCAGCGCCACCAGCACCGACAGACTCATGGCCGAGACGATGGTGATGGAGAACTGCCGGTAGATCACCCCGGTGGAGCCGCCGAAGAACGCCATCGGCAGGAACACCGCCGACAGCACCAGGGCGATGCCGACCAGCGCGCCCTGGATCTGGCCCATGGATTTCTTGGTCGCTTCCTTGGGCGACAGGCCGTCCTCGCGCATCACCCGTTCGACGTTCTCCACCACCACGATGGCGTCGTCCACCAGCAGACCGATGGCCAGCACCATGGCGAACATGGTCAGGGTGTTGATGGAGAAGCCGAACGCGGCGAGCACGCCGAAGGTACCGAGCAGTACCACCGGCACCGCCATGGTCGGGATGATGGTGGCGCGCAGGTTCTGCAGGAACAGGAACATCACCAGGAACACCAGCACGATGGCCTCGAACAGGGTGTGTACCACCCCTTCGATGGAGGCCGAGATGACCGGCGTGGTGTCGTAGGGGAAGACCACCTCCATGCCGGCCGGGAAGAACGGCTCGAGTCTGGAAATGGTCTCGCGCACCGCCTTGGCGGTGTCCAGGGCGTTGGCGCCGGTAGCCAGGCGAATCGCCAGGCCGGAGGCCGGCATGCCGTTGAACTGCGCATTGATGGCGTAGTTCTCGCCGCCCAGCTCGACCCTGGCGACGTCGCGCAGACGTACCTGGGAGCCGTCAGGCTGCACCTTGAGCAGAATCTTGCGGAACTCGTCCGGAGTCTGCAGGCGGGTCTTGCCGATGATGGTGGCGTTGAGCTGGTTGCCCGGTGCTGCCGGCAGGCCGCCAAACTGGCCGGAGGAAATCTGCACGTTCTGCGCCTGGATCGCGCTCTTCACGTCCACCGGGGTCAGCTGGAAGCTGTTGAGCTTGGCCGGGTCGAGCCAGATGCGCATGGCGTACTGCGCACCGAACACCTGGAAGTCGCCGACACCCTTGGTCCGCGAGATCGGGTCCTGCATGTTGGAAACGATGTAGTCGGACAGGTCCTCACGGGTCAGGCTGCCGTCTTTCGACACCACGCCGATGACCATGAGGAAGTTGCGCACCGACTTGGTCACGCGGATGCCCTGTTGCTGCACTTCCTGCGGCAGCAGGGGGGTGGCCAGCTGCAGCTTGTTCTGCACCTGAACCTGGGCGATATCCGGGTTAACCCCCTGTTCGAAGGTAACGATGATCTCCATGCTGCCGTCGGAGTTGCTCGACGAACTGACATAGCGCAGGCCGTCGAGGCCGTTGAGCTGTTGTTCGATCACCTGCACTACGGTGTCCTGCACCGTCTGCGCCGAGGCGCCCGGGTAGCTGACCTGAATGGCGACGGCAGGCGGCGCGATGCTCGGATACTGGTTGATCGGCAGCTTGAGCACGGACAGGCCGCCGGCCAGCATGATCACCAGGGCGATCACCCAGGCAAAGATCGGCCGGTCGATAAAGAATCTGGACATTCAGTACTTCTCCGTTAGTCCTGGCCGTTGGCTTGTTCAGCGTCTTGGGCAGGCTGTTCGGTCTTGACGTTGCTCGCCGGCACGGCCTTCACCTCGACGCCCGGCTGCACGAACTGCAGGCCTTCGGTGATCAGGCGGTCGCCTTCCTTCAGGCCGTCCTCGACCAGCCAGGCACTGCCGGCGGTACGGTCGGCCTTGAGCACGCGCTGTTCCACCTTGTTCTCGGCATTGACCACCATCGCCGTCGGCTCGCCACGCGGGTTGCGGGTCACGCCCTGCTGCGGGGCGAGGATGGCGTTCTGCTTGACCCCGGAAAGCAGCTCGGCATGCACGAACATGCCCGGCAGCAGCAGGTGATCGGGGTTGGGGAACACCGCGCGCAGAGTCACCGAACCGGTGCTTTCGTCCACCGCGACTTCGGAGAATTCCAGGGTGCCTTCATGGGCGTAGCGGCTGCCGTCTTCCAGCTTCAGGGCAACCTTGGCGGCACTCTCGCCGGCCTTCTGCAAGCGACCCTCGGCCAGATCGCGGCGCAGACGCAGCAGCTCCTTGCTCGACTGGGTGACGTCGACGTAGATCGGATCGAGCTGCTGGATGGTGGCCATGGCGCCCGCCTGGCCGTTGCTGACCAGGGCGCCTTCGGTTACTGCGGAACGGCCGATGCGACCGCTGATCGGTGCCAGCACCTTGGTGTAACGCAGGTCGATGCGCGCCTGCTCCAGCGCAGCGTCGGCCTGCAGGCTGGCGGCGCGGGCTTCGTCGTAGGCCTGCTGGCTGACGGCCTTGTCATTGACCAGCAGCTTGTAACGGTCAGCCAGGGACTTGGCGGAAAGCTGCGTGGCCTGGGCGCTCTTGAAGGCTGCCTCGTAGGTGGCCGGGTCGATCTGATACAGCTGCTGGCCTGCCTTGACCTCGCTGCCTTCGGTGAACAGACGCTTCTGGATGATGCCGTTGACCTGCGGGCGTACTTCGGCGATGCGATAGGCGCTGGTACGGCCCGGCACTTCGCTGGTCAGGGCATAGGGTTTGGCTTCGAGCGTGACAACTCCGACCTGGGGCGTTTGCTGAGTCTGGGGGGCGCTGGATTCCTGGCAACCGGTAAGACCGAGCGTTGCCACGGCGATGGCGGAAACCAAGACAGCGAAGGCTGGCTTCGAGTGCATCTGAGACCTCGTTTTTATCGAATCATGGCCCAAAGGGCGAAGGGGGCGAAGGCAGGGAAAAAGCGATGCGGGAATATACTTACGTACGTGAATGTTTGTAAATGCCTAAACCTGCCTGCATACTCTCGCCCTTGCTCCCTGACGGGAGAGTTACAGCGAGGCGAAACCAGGTAGCGAGATGGCCAGAAGAACCAAAGAGGAAGCGCAGGCGACACGGGTACAGATACTCGACGCCGCCGAGCGGGTATTCCATGCCCAGGGCGTTTCCCGTGCGTCTCTGGCCGAAGTGGCGAAGGAAGCCGGCGTCAGCCGCGGCGCCATCTACTGGCATTTCGAGAACAAGATAGACCTGTTTCAGGCCATGCTCGATCGCCTGCGCCTGCCGCTGGAGGAACTGGCGCGTGCCAGTGAGAGTGAGGATGAACCAGATCCGCTGGGCTGCATGCGTGAGCTGCTGGTCAAGGCGCTGACCCGACTGGCGCAGGATTCTCAGAGCCAGCGCATTCACGACATCCTGCGTTACAAATGCGAGTACACCGGCGAGCTGCTGGGCCTGCGTGAACGCATGCAGGAACTTAGCCTTGACTGCGACCTGCGTATCGCCAAGGCGCTGGGTAATGCGGTCAACAAGGGCCAGTTGCCGAGCGACCTGGATTGCGCGCGCGCAGCCATGTGCCTGCACGCCTACATGGAAGGCATCGAGGCCAACTGGCTGCTGGTGCCCAACTTCGACCTGGCGCAACAGGCGCCCGCGCTGGTCGATACCGTGCTGGACATGCTGCGCAGCCCGGCCTTGCGCCTGCTCTCGGTCAAGCCTCAGGCAGACGCTTGAGAGCGGAGCGACTCAGAACCCTTCAAGCACTATCTTGCCTTTCGCCTTGCCGCTTTCCAGCAGTGCATGGGCGCGGCGCAGGTTGGCGGCCTCGATGCGGCCGAAATGCTCACCGAGGGTGGTCCTGATCACGCCGCTGTCGACCAGTTCGGAGACCCGTTGCAGCAGGCGATGCTGCTCGATCATGTCGTCGGTCTGGTACAGCGAGCGGGTGAACATCAGTTCCCAGTGCAGCGACAGGCTCTTGCGCTTGAGCTGCATCACGTCCAGCGGTAGCAGCGGGTCATCGATCAGCGCCAGGCGGCCCTGCGGCAGCAGACACTCGATCAGTTGAGCGTAGTGCTGGTCGGTCTGGGTCAGGCTGGCGACATGGGTGACCTGGCCGACACCGACGCGCGCCAGTTCCTCGCTCAGCGGCTTGCTGTGATCGATCACGTGATGCGCACCCAGCTCGCGGACCCAGGCCTGGGTTTCCGGACGCGAGGCGGTGCCGATCACGGTCAGGCCGGTCAGGCGCCGCGCCAGTTGAGTGAGGATCGAACCGACACCCCCGGCGGCACCGACGATCAGCAGGCTCTGGCCCTGATCGGCCGAACCTTCGGCGATCTGCAGACGCTCGAACAGCAGTTCCCAGGCGGTGATGGCCGTCAGCGGCAGCGCTGCCGCTTCGGCGAACGACAGGCTGGCGGGCATGGCGCCGACGATGCGTTCATCGACCAGGTGCAGCTCGCTGTTGGCCCCGGCACGGTCGATGGCACCGGCATAGAACACCCGGTCGCCGGGGTGGAACAGGCTCACTGCACTGCCCACCGCCTTGACCACACCGGCAGCGTCCCAGCCGAGTACCTTGGCTGCGCCGTTCTCCGGGGTGACGCCCAGGCGGATCTTGGTGTCGACCGGGTTGACCGAAATCGCCCGAACCTCCACCAGCAGGTCGTGCGGCCCAGGGGAGGGGGCATCCAGTTGCACGTCCAGCAAGGCTTCGGGATGGTCGGCCGGAAGGGATTGGTAGTAGGCGACGGCTTTCATGCTAGGGCTCCTCTAGTGGATTCAGGCAACGTATTCATGGTCATCCGTTCTGCTGGTTGAAAAAAGCGCCTGCCGGTAGAGTCTCTTTCATCATTATTTTGAAAGTGAGTCGCCCCATGCTGCGTTTCGATGACCTACAACTCTTCGTGCGCACTGCCGAAACCGGCAGCCTGTCGGCTGCGGCGCGGCTACTCGACGTATCGCCGGCGGTGGCCAGCGCCGCGCTCAAGCGTCTCGAGCAACAACTGCAGGTGCGTCTGCTGGCGCGCTCGACGCGCAGCCTGCGCCTGACGCCCGAGGGTGAGCTGTATCTGGTCCACGCCCGCCTGGCCTTGCAGAGCCTGGAGGAGGGGCGCCAGCAACTGGCCGGCAGCCAGGACGGCATTCGTGGCGTGTTGCAGCTGTCGGCACCCTCGGACTTCGGCCGCAACACGTTGCTGTCCTGGCTGGACGAGTTCCAGGGCGAGCATCCGCAACTGCAGCTGCGCCTGCTGCTCGCCGACCGTGTCGCCGATCTGTTCCGCGAGCCGGTGGATATCGCCCTGCGCTATGGCGCGCCGGAAGACTCCAGTCTGGTGGCCCTGCCGGTGGCGCCGGACAACCGCCGGGTTCTTTGCGCTTCGCCGGCCTATCTGGCCAAGCACGGCGCGCCGCATACGGTGGAGGATCTGCGCCAGCACAACTGCCTGCTGTACATGCTGCACGGTCGCGTGCATGACCGCTGGCGCTTTCAGGACGGCAAGCGCGAGGTGGTCATGAGCGTTGCCGGCAACCGGGTGTGCGACGATGCCGATGTCACCCGGCGCTGGGCCGTGGGCGGGCAGGGCGTGGTGTACAAGTCCTGGCTGGACGTGGCCGACGACGTGCGCGAGGGGGGGCTGCAGGTGCTGCTGCCCGCCTGGCTGGGCGAGCCGACGCCGCTGTATCTGGTCTGTGCGCACCGCGCTCAGCTGAGCAAGGCGGTGCATCTGCTGCGCGAGTTCCTCCAGTTGCGCTGCGGGACCCTGCTGGCGGTGGCGCCCTGGCGTTGACGATAAAGTGCCAAGCGCCTGCTAGACTCTCGTACCAGGCTTCTGCGGCAACGTACCGCAGTGTTGCGTTGCCATCCTCTGTTTAGAGTCACGCCCCATGAAAATGGCCCGCAAAGACCGCTCACTGACCGCCTGGGTGCTGTACTTCAGCATTCTGTTCAGTGCGTTCGTCTGCGCCATCAGCCACGGTCAGATGGCCGGCTTGCAGCTTAGTGGTCTGGACGGTCAGTACTGTTCGTTCGAGGGCAACTTCGGCGCAGGGGCTGATCTGGACGGCTCCGGCATCGTCGCCTCGAACCCGGCCACCGGCTCCAACTGCGCTCTGGCCAGCCTGTTCAGCGCAATCATTCTCGCGGCCTTCTTCGGTCTGTTCGGACGGCTGGCCGGCGAGTGCGGCTGGCCGTTGTCCGTGCTGCATCTGCCGCGCATCACCCGTTATCGCTGGCCTCCGGCCAATCCCCGCGCTTCTCCTTTGTTCGCCTGATCCGTCCGCCCGTTCCGGGCGTCCCTATCATGCGAATGCCTGACCGCGCGTCGACGACCGCGGCGGGCTGGAGAAAGCTTCATGGCGTCTTCCCCCGATTGCACAGCACCTGCTCGTGCGGCACCGTCTTTCTACAACCTGGCCTGGCGCTGGCATTTCTATGCCGGGTTGTTCGTCATCCCGTTCATGATCCTGTTGCCGATCACCGGGATGATCTATCTATTCAAACCGCAGCTCGACACCTGGCTGTACCCGCAACTGATGCTGGTACCGGCGGCCGAGCAGCGCGTCAGCGCCGACCAGCAGCTGGCCTTGGTCGAGCAGTTGTATCCCGGTGCCTCGGTGAGTAAGTACCTGCCACCGGTCGGCGAGGGACGCAGCGCGCAGTTCGTCATCGAGCATGATGGCCGCCCGCTCAACCTGTTCGTCGATCCCTACCGCGGCACGCTGCTCGGCGAGCAGGACGGACATTGGAACCTGCAGGCCGTGGCGCGCACCCTGCACGGCGACCTGATGATCGGCACCCTGGGCGATCGGCTGATCGAACTGGCTGCCGGCTGGGGCATCGTGCTGGTGGTGTCCGGCCTGTACCTGTGGTGGCCGCGCGGCAACAACCCGGCCGGCATACTCTGGCCGCGCCTGCATGCCCGAGGGCGCCTGCTGTGGCGTGACCTGCATGCAGTGACCGGGTTCTGGGGCTCCCTGCTGCTGTTGTTCATGTTGCTCACCGGGATGACCTGGACCGGCTTCTGGGGCGCCCAGTTCGCCGGTGCCTGGAACCAGTTTCCTGCGGCGATGTGGGATGACGTGCCGAAGTCCGGGCAGCTTGCCGGCAGCCTCAACAGCAGCCGCGAGCAGACCGTTTCCTGGGCAGCAGAGGTTACGCCGCTGCCGACATCCGATGCGCATGCCGCGCATCGCGGCCATGCCGGTCACGACCAGGGTCCGGCGGCGCCACGCATCAGCCTGCAGCAGGTGGTCGATAGCGCCGATGCGCGTGGTGTGCAGCGCGGCTACAGCATCAGCTTCCCGCAGGGCGCCAGCGGCGTATACAGCGTCGCGTTGTTCGCCGATGACCCGCGCAACGACGCCACCCTGCATCTGGACCAATACAGCGGCGAGGTGCTGGCCGATGTGCGCTGGGCGGACTACGGCATGGTGGCGCGGGCAGTGGAGAGCGGGGTGAAGCTGCACGAGGGCAAGATGTTCGGCCTGGCCAACCAGATCCTGATGGCGCTGGTCTGCCTGCTGATCCTCTTCAGCGCGTTCAGCGGCTTGGTGATCTGGTGGAAGCGCCGCCCGGCCGGTCGCCTCGGTGTGCCGCCGCTGCGCCATGACCTGCCGCGCTGGAAGGCCGCCATCGGCGTGATGATCCTGCTGGGCATGGTCTTTCCACTGGTGGGCGCCTCGCTGTTGCTGATGTGGGCGCTCGACCGTTCCTTGGGCCTGCTGCCCGGAACCCGACTCACCAACTGAAGACGTGCCATGTTTTTCAACGATACCAACCCGGAGACAACTCATATGAACCTGCGCAAAACCCTGCTGGGCCTTGCTCTGATCCTGCCCGCAACGCTGGCCCAGGCCCACGAGTACGAAGTCGGCCAGCTGCATGTCGATCACCCCTGGTCGCGCGAGATGCCACCGGTGGCACCGACCGCCGCGGCCTATTTCGTGGTGCACAACAAGGGCAACGAGGCCGATCGCCTGCTCGGCGCCAGTACCCCGGCGGCCGGCAAGGCCGAGCTGCACGAGCACGTACACGCAGATGGCGTGATGAAGATGCAGCAGGTCCAGGACGTTGCCATCCCTGCGGGTGGCGAAGTGAAGTTCGAGCCCATGGGCTACCACGTCATGCTGTTCAACCTGAAGCAGCAGGCCAGGGATGGTGAGCGCTTCCCGCTGACCCTGACGTTCGAGAAGGCCGGCAGCGTAGAGGTGGAGGTGGCCGTGCAGCGAGAGGCGCCGACCGGCCATGACCATGCTGCCGGTCACGGCGCGGGCAAGCACCAGCACTGATGATCACGGCGCGCAGACGGACCTTCGCTGCCCATCTCCGGCTGCTGGCGTTCGTCCTGCATCGGCGAACCAGGGCGTACGCTTTGGGCCAAGGTCGATTTCGACTTCTGAGGCAGGTGGGACCATGCCCGGCAGGATCGCCCTGCCGGGCATGCTTCAGGCCAGGCGCGCGTCCATACTGTTTTGCGCCAGACGCCTGGCCTGATCCTCGGTCATGCCCAGGTGCTCATGCAGGGCGGCGAAATTCTCGCTGACGTAACCGCCGAAGTAGGCCGGATCGTCCGAGTTCACCGTTACCTTCACGCCGCGCTCGAGCATTTCCAGGATGTTGTGCTGGCTCATGTGCTCGAACACGCACAGCTTGATGTTGGACAGCGGGCAGACGGTCAGCGGGATCTGCTCGTCGATGATGCGCTGCATCAGGCGTTCATCCTCGATGGCGCGCACGCCGTGGTCGATGCGCTTGATCTTGAGCAGGTCCAGCGCCTCCCAGATGTATTCGGGCGGGCCCTCTTCACCGGCGTGCGCCACCGCGTGCAGGCCTTCGCTGCGCGCCTTGGCGAATACCCGCTCGAACAGGCGCGGCGGGAAGCCTTTCTCCGAACTGTCGAGGCCAACGCCGATAAAGGCATCGCGAAACGGCATGGCCTGTTCCAGAGTCTTGAACGCCTCTTCCTCGGGCAGATGGCGCAGGAAGCTGAGGATCAGCCCGTGACTGATGCCCAGCTGCTTCTCGCCGTCACGCAGCGCCTGCTGGATGCCGCGCAGCACCACCTCGAAGGGAATGCCGCGGTCGGTGTGGGTTTGCGGATCGAAGAACGGCTCGACATGGATGACGTTCTGTTCCTTGCACCTGAGCAGATAGGCCCAGGTCAGGTCGTAGAAGTCCTGCTCGGTGCGCAGCACGTTGGCGCCCTGGTAGTAGAGGTCGAGAAATTCCTGCAGGTTGTTGAAGGCATACGCCGCGCGCAGGGTTTCGACATCGCTCCAGGGCAGGGCGATCCGGTTGCGTTCGGCCAGGGTGAACAGCAGCTCGGGCTCCAGCGAACCCTCCAGATGCAGGTGCAGTTCCGCCTTGGGCAGGGCATTGAGCCATTCGGGCATGGTCGGTTCTCGTTGTCAGGCTTGGGATCGGCAAAGTTTAACTGCTCGGACAGGATCACGCTGCGCCACCTGGCCTGCCGTGTGGGTGGTTATCGTTTTTCATGTCCACCGATTAGGGATGCTGCGGTGTCGAAATGGTGGATGAAAAAAGCGTCATACACCCCAGGCGGCTGTTCTCCCGCTCGGGGCGTGGGAGTCATCATCATGCCGGTTGTGTCTTGAGTATCCTGTAGGAGCGGATTCATCCGCGAATTTCGAGACTGAAGTCGCTCCTACAGTTGGCAGCGACGGCGGCTTCAGCCCTGCGTTTGCACACGCCGATAGGCATAGGTATCGGCGAAGCGCGACAACAGGTACTCGGCGCTGGTGACCGGCGGATATTTGGCCGGGTTGTCCGCGCTGGAGCAGTTCGGCAAACAGTCGATCAGTGTGTCCGGATGCGGTTCGGCGAAGAACGGCATGGAGTAGCGATCCACCCCCAGCGGGCTGATCACCCGGTGCGGCGTCGAGGTGTAACGGTCATTGCTCCAGCGCGCCATCATGTCGCCGATGTTGACCACGAAACTGCCGGCAATCGGCGGCGCGTCGATCCACTCGCCGTTGCGCGCGCGCACCTGCAGGCCGCCGGCGTCATCCTGGTAGAGCAGGGTGATGCAGCCGTAATCGGTATGCGCGCCGGCGCCCTGCTGCTCGGCACTGCTGGCGGTGTGGCGAGGCGGGTAGTGGATCATGCGCAGCACGCTGATCGGCTCGTGGAAGCGTGCATCGAAGAAGTCGTGCTCGATGTCCAGGGCCATGGCCATGGCGCGCAGCAGGGTCCTGGCCAGGGCCTGCATGTCGGCGTAATGGGTTTCCATCAGCTCGGCCCAGCCCGGCAGGTCTGGGTGCCGGTTAGGCCCACGCAGCGGTTTGCCGGCCAATACCTCCGGATGGTCGGCAGGCATATGGAAACCCATGTCGAAGGTTTCCTTCAGATCGCTCGGCTTGCTCGGGTCGAGCTGCTCGGTGGCGATGGCGCCGTAGCCACGGTGGTGGATGGTCTGTGTGATGTCGATCCTGAGTTTTTCTTCGGCGGGCAGGGCGAAGAAGCTCTTCGCGGCATCGAGCAAGGCGTCGATGCGTTCTGCGCCGATCGGATGGCCGATGATGTAGAAGAAGCCCCAGTCGCGGCAGGCGCGGTCGATCTGCTGAGCCACGGCGGGCCAGGCGGATGCGTCGTTGGCGTAGAGCGGGGCGATGTCGATGATGGGCAGTGCGTTCATATTGAGCCTCGGGCGGGCGGTGCTGCGAGTCTTCTCGTACCCAGGGCAGCGGAAAGAGACCTCGGATGAGATCCCCTTGATGCGGTTCTGCCGGTAGCAGGGACGGCATCGGTGGTTTTGGGTCATCGCGGCTGAAGCGGAGTGCCGCCCAGCCGCTCCCACGGAGGTAGGAGCGGCTTCAGCCGCAAGGCTATGCGCTTACTTCGGCAGCTCGGCTTTCACGTTTTCCACGTAGTAGTTCATCGAGGCCAGTTCGGCGGTGGTCGCGCTCACGCCTTCGGCGATACGCACTGCGCCGCTCTGATCCTTGATCGGGCCGGTGAAGGGGTGGAACTTGCCGCTGCGAATGTCGGCGATGATCTGCTCGGCCTCGCTCTTCACATCGGCCGGCACCAGGTCGCTGATCGGCAGGGCGATGGTGTCTTCGGCCAGGCCACCCCAGAAATCCTCAGGCTGCCAGGTACCGTCGATCAGCGCCTGGGTGGATTTCACGTAGTGGGGGCCCCAGTCGTTGACGATGGAGGTGAGCACGGCCTTCGGCCCGAAATGGGCCATGTCCGAGGCGTAGCCGATGGAGTAGATGCCGCGACGCTCGGCGGTCTGGATCGGCGCCGGGCTGTCGGTGTGCTGGAACATCACGTCCACGCCCTGATCGATCAGCGCATTGGCAGCATCGGATTCCTTGCCCGGATCGAACCAGGTGTTGACCCACACCACCTTGATCTCGGTGCCGGGATTGTATTTGTCCAGGGCCAGCTGGATGGCGTTGATGTCGCGGATCACTTCCGGGATCGGGAACGACGCGACATAGCCGACCTTCTTGGTCTTGGTCATCTTCGCCGCGAGGAAACCGCCAACGTAGCGGCCTTCATAGGAGCGTGACAGGTAGGTGCCGACGTTCTTGTCCTGCTTGTAGCCGGTGGCGTGTTCGAAGGTGACCTTGGGGAATTGCTTGGCCACCTTGAGGGTCGGGTTCATGTAGCCGAAGGAGGTGGTGAAGATCAGGTCGAAGCCGCTCTTGGCCATGTTGCGGATCACCCGCTCGGCGTCGGCACCTTCCGGCACGTTCTCGACGAAGCTGGTACTGACCTTGTCGCCCATTTCCTTGACCAGCATCTGCCGGCCCTGTTCGTGCTGGTAAGTCCAGCCATGGTCGCCGATGGGGCCGATGTAGACGAAGCCGACCTTCAGCGGATCGGCGGCGGAGGCGCTGAACATGGCGCCAAAGCCCAGGGCGGCGACAAGGGTGCGCAGCAGCGGTTTCTTGCTCTTCTCGAACATGGTGGATGCAACTCCAGTCTTGGTATTGGGATGGCCTTTGGTTGGCTGATCCCATGACTGCAAAAAGCTGACCAACAAGACAGATAGGCGCGCTGCTGCCGTTCTGGCTACTGGTCTGGCTCGATGCTGGAGCTGGATTGGTGCGCGGTGTTGTGACGTGTCGTGTTGTGGTGCATAGAGACTCGTCAATGGCGGTCGCGGCTAAAGCCCCTCCCACAAGAACAGCGCCAACAGGTGGATGGGCTTTTGTGGGAGGGGCTTCAGCCGCGACTCAGGCAGTTAGCGGATGTCAGCCGTTGATCAGCTCACGCGCCGCCTGACGGTGGTCGGCGATCAGCTGCGCCACATCCAGGCCTTCGATCTGCCCGTCGATGACGCGCCAGGTGCCGCCGATCATCATCCGGTCGGCGCGGTCGGCACCGCACAGCAGCAGCGCCGAGAGTGGGTCGTGACTGCCGGAGAAACGCAGCTCATCGAGTTTGAACAGCGCCAGGTCGGCCTGCTTGCCCACCGCCAGCTCGCCGATGTCGTCGCGGCCCAGTAACTTCGCCGAGCCCTTGCTGGCCCAGCCAAGCACGCGGTGCGGGGTGATCTGCTCGGCGCCGTAGCGCAGGCGCTGGATATACAGGGCCTGGCGCGCTTCGAGGATCATGTTCGAGGCATCGTTGGAGGCCGAGCCGTCGACGCCCAGACCCAGCGGCGCACCGGCGGCCTCCAGCTCGACGCTGGGGCAGATGCCGGAGGCCAGGCGCATGTTGGAGCTGGGGCAATGGCAGATGCCGGTGCCGGCGGCGCCCAGACGGGTGATTTCGTCCGGATTGAAGTGGATGCCATGGGCCAGCCAGGTGCGCGGGCCGAGCCAGCCGACGCTGTCCAGGTAATCCACGGTGCGCAGGCCGAAACGCTGCAGGCAGAAGTCTTCCTCGTCGAGGGTTTCGGCCAGGTGGGTGTGCAGGCGTACGTCCAGTTCCTCGGCCAGCTCGGCGCTCTGGCGCATGATTTCCTGAGTCACCGAGAAGGGTGAGCAGGGCGCCAGGGCGATCTGGATCTGCGCCCCGTCGCCACGCTGGTGGTACTGGCCGATCAGGCGCTGGCTGTCCGCCAGGATCACCTCACCCTGCTGCACCGTCTGCTGCGGTGGCAGGCCGCCGTCGGCTTCGCCCAGGCTCATCGAGCCGCGCGTGAGCATGGCGCGCATGCCCAGTTCGCGTACTGCCTCGACCTGCACGTCGATGGCATTCTCCAGGCCGCCCGGGAACAGGTAATGATGATCGGCCGCCGTGCTGCAGCCGGACAGCAGCAGTTCGGCCAGCGCCACCTTGCTGGCCAGGGCCAGTTTCTCCGGGGTGAGGCGTGCCCAGACCGGGTAAAGCGTCTTCAGCCAGGGGAACAGCGGCTGGTTGACCACCGGCGCCCAGGCGCGGGTGAGGGTCTGGTAGAAGTGATGGTGGGTGTTGACCAGGCCCGGCAGCACCACGTGCTCGCGCGCATCGAACACCTGCTGGCAGGGCGCGGCAGGCTGCTGGCCGGCGCCGAGCACTTCGGCGATACGGCCGCCCTCGATCACCAGACCGCCGGAGGCGTCCAGGTCGTTGGCAGTGAAGATGGCGAGGGGGTTCTTGATCCAGATACGGGTAGCTGCCATGAGCAGGCTCCTCTGAGGTTGATGTCAGGTAAGCCAGCTCAGTGTTGACCCTGTCTGCTGATCCAGGTGCGCCGGAATCGACGTGCGGCGAAGGTAACTGACCTCGGGGTCAGCATGCAACCGTGTCAGGCGCGCAGTGGGCAGCTGGTGGCCAGGCGCTGCAGCAACTCGTTGCGCAGTTGTTGCAGCTCGTCGATGCGGCTCTCGATCAGCGCCAGCTTGTTCTGCAGCAATCGAGTCACGGCCTGATCCGGGTCGCTGGCCTGCCACAGGCCGCCGATATGCCCGCTGATCTCGCCGAGGCTGAAACCCAGGCGCTGCGCGGTCTTGATGTAGGTGACCAGTTGCACCATCTCGACGGGGTAGTCGCGGTAGCCGTTGGCGCTGCGCCGCGCGGCGATCAGCCCGCGCTGCTCGTAGAAGCGCAGGGTGTCGCGGCTTACTTCACAGGCCTCGGCCAGTTCTCCGATTCGCATCTTTTTGCCCGGTGGGGGTGTTGACCCTGGAGCATACTCCAGGGCTTAGCCTGAGTGCTCCTTCAATGACTGGAGCAACACCCATGTGGAGTCCCGAACACTATCGTCGCCTGGTGCGGGCCAGCGGCTGGTACGACCTGCTGGTGACCGCCGCCTTCGTCACGCCCTGGAGTTTCATGGCCTTGCACGGCCTGCTGCTGAGTCTGCACCAGAGCCTGGGCTTGCCGGGCACGTTGCCGCCGTTCGAGCCGATGCACCTGCTGCTGGCCAACCTGATGGGTTCGATCGTCTGCGTCTGGTCGGTGCTGCGCATCCGCGACCCGCAAGCCGTGTTCGGCCGCTATGACGCGGCCGCTCGCCTGCTGTTCGCCACTTGGCAGATCTACGCGCTGATGCATGGCGCGACGCCGTTGATCGCGATCTTTCTGGTCTTCGAACTGGCCTGGGCTGTGGCGCAGTTGTGGCCGGTCAGATTGACGCAACAGACTTTTCGCGGCTGAAGCCGATCCCACGGTGATATGTGACACCGTGGGATCGGCTTTTGTGGGAGGGGCTTCAGCCGCGACCCTCTCAAGCTCAGAGCCACACCGAATCCCACAATGGATAATCGCCAATCCGGCTGACCAGACCTGCCCTTAAGGGATTGGCGACGATGTACCGCGCGGCGGGCAGAACATCTTCTTCGCGGCGTAGCGCTCGGTCATGAAACCCGTCCTGCCAGAGCTTTCCTTGGCGACCTGACAATGTGTTGATTTGCTTGGCACTGCGCCCTTTGATGCGCCGCATCAAGTTGCTGATCGAGCCTTGCTCTAAGGTAATCAGCCAGTGAAGGTGATCCGGCATGAGCGCCCAGGCCAGTGATTCGGCCAGACCTTCTTGCTGGGCAGTTTTCAGTTCCGCGACGACGAGTCGACCCACAGTGAAGCCCGAAAACAGCATTTCGCGGTTTTCGGTCGTCGTGGTGAGGAGATAGATGCGCTGCGTTTCCGAGAAACGTCCGGCACGCAAGCTGGCTGAGTGGGGCATTCCTTTGCCTACCGATCAGGGTGTGACAAAGGTATAGCCTAAAAAGGCTTGTCGCGGCTAAAGCCCCTCCCACGGTGCTATGTGACGCCGTGGGGTGGGCTTCTGTGGGAGGGGCTTCAGCCGCGACTAGTAACGGTTGAACCTCAATGCCCCGGCTGCCACGGCTGACCCAGCGACACCGGCGCATACAGCCGGGTCTTGATTGCGTCGCGCGAGAGCAGCACCAGCACCACGATGGTGGCGACGTAGGGCAGCATGGCCAGCAGATTCGACGGGATCGACAGGCCGATGCCCTGCGCCACCAGATGGAGAATGCTGGCCAGGCCGAACAGGTAGGCACCAAGCAGTACGCGGAAGACGCGCCAGCTGGCGAACACTACCAGCGCCAGGGCGATCCAGCCGCGTCCGGCGGTCATGTTCTCCGCCCACATCGGCGTGTAGGCCAGCGACAGGTAGCCGCCCGCGAGGCCGGCCATGGCGCCGCCGAACAGCACCGCCAGGGTGCGCACGCGTAGCACCGGCAGGCCCATGGCGCTGGCGGCGTCCGGGTTCTCGCCGACGGCCTGGATGATCAGACCGATGCGGCTTTTCAGCAGCACCCAGGCCACCAGGGCGAACAGGGCGAAGGACAGATAGATCAGCACGTCCTGGGCGAACAGCATGCGTCCGATCAGCGGGATATCGGCCAGCAGCGGGATGACGATGGGCTCGAAACCGGCCAGCGGCTTGCCGACCCAGGCGGCGCCGACGAAGGTGGACAGACCGACGCCGAAGATGGTCAGGGCCAGGCCGGTAGCCACCTGGTTGGCGTTGAAACCCAGCGCCACGGCGGCGAACAGCAGCGACAGCAGCATGCCGGCGACGATGGCCAGCAGCACACCCAGCCACAGGCTGCCGGTGCTGAAGGCGACGATAAAGCCGATTACCGCGCCGAACAGCATCATGCCTTCCTGGCCGAGGTTGAGTACGCCGCTCTTTTCGCACACCAGTTCGCCAAGGGCGACCAGCAGTAGCGGCGTGCCGGTGCGCACCATGGCGTAGAAGATGTTGGTCAACAGATCGAGATCCATGGGGTTTCCTTTGCAGTCAGGCTCTTTGTGGGAGGCGCTTCAGCGGCGAGCTTTTGTCGCGGCTAAAGCGGAGTGCCGCCCAGCCACTCCCGCAGTCAGTTGGTTGCCTCGGTGAGCTTCTCGCGCTTCGTCCATTTCCACTTCAGCCTTGGTCGGTAGAGGATCAGTACGTCACAGGCCAGCAGGTAGAACAGCATCATTCCCTGGAACAGCTGGGTGATCGCCTGTGGCAGATTGAGGTTCATCTGTGCGTTCTCGCCGCCCAGGTAGAGCAGCGCCATCAGCAGGCTGGCGGCAACGATGCCGAGCGGATTGAGGCGGCCGAGAAACGCCACGGTGATCGCCGCGTAGCCATAGCCGGGCGACACCTGCGGTACCAGTTGGCCAATTGGCCCGGCCACTTCGCCGACGCCCGCCATGCCGGCCAGCGCGCCGCTGACCAGCAGGGCGAACCACACCAGACGCTTCTCGCGAAAGCCCACGAAGCCGGCGGCACGGCTGTCCAGGCCCAGCACCCTGATCTGGAAGCCGAGAAAACTCTTGTGCAGCAGCACCCACACCGCCACCAGGGCCAGCAGCGCCAGGTACAGGCCGCCATGCAGGCGCCCGTCCTCGCTGACCAGCGGCAGGCGGCTGGCATCGCCGAACATCGCCGACTCGGGGAAGTTGAAACCGGCCGGGTCTTTCAGCGGGCCATGCACGAAGAACAGCAGCAGGTTCAGCGCGATGTAATTGAGCATGATGCTGGTGAGGATTTCGTTGGCGTTGAACTGCGTGCGCAGCCAGGCGGTGAGCCCGGCCCAGGCCGCACCGGCGCCGGTACCGGCCAGCACCACCCAGGCCAGTGCCCAGCGGCTTTCCCAGTCGATCAGTTGCAGCGCCATGGCGCTGCCGGCCAGCGCGCCGATCAGCAACTGGCCTTCGGCGCCGATGTTCCAGATACGCGCCTGGTAGGCCACCGCCAGGCCCAGGGCGCAGAGCAAAATTGGCAGCGCCTTGACCAGCAGTTCGGAGACACCATACCAGTCGCTGACCGGGGCGATCAGCAGAGTGTGCAGGGTTTCCAGCGGGTCATGACCGAGCAGGGTGAACAGCAGTACGCCGCTGACCAGGGTCAGTACGGCGGCCAACAGCGGCGACAGCCAGAGCATGGGGCGCGACTCCTGGCCGCGCGGTTCCAGGGATAACAACATGACGGCTCCGTCAGCAGGCCGCAGCGGCGGCGGGTTGATCGAATTCACCGGCCATCCAGCGGCCGACTTCCACGGTGGACACCTGCGCCGTCTCGGCCAGCGGTGACAGCCGTCCGCTGCATAGCGCGCCGATTCGGTCGCTGATCTGGAACAGCTCGTCGAGGTCTTCGGAGATCACCAGAATCGCCGCGCCGGCATCGCGCAGGGCGATCAGTGCACGGTGAATGGCGGCGGCCGCGCCGACGTCCACGCCCCAGGTCGGGTGCGCGGCCACCAGCAGTTTCGGCTTCTGCAGGATCTCGCGGCCGAGGATGAATTTCTGCAGATTGCCGCCTGACAGGCTGCGCGCGGCGGTATCGGCATCCGGGGTCTTCACCGCGAAGCGGCGGATGATCTCGTCGGCCAGCGCGCGCACCTTGCCGCGCTGCACCAGGCCGCCCTTGACCAGACCCTGACCGAAGGCGGTGAGCAGGGCGTTATCGGCCAGGCTCATCTCCGGCACCGCGCCGTGGCCGAGGCGCTCGGCGGGGACGAAGGCCAGGCCAAGCTGGCGCCGCGCATCGGGATGCAGGTTGGCTACCGGGGCGGTATCGAGGCTGACCCGCTCGCGTTCGCCGCGGGGCAGGCGGGTTTCGCCGCTGAGCAGGGCGAGCAGTTCGTCCTGGCCATTGCCGGCCACCCCGGCGATGCCGACGATCTCGCCACTGCGTACTTCCAGGCGAATACGTTCGAGCGAGCAGCCGAAGGGATCGGGGTTGTGCCAGCTCAGATCATCGACGCGCAGCCGCGGCAGACTGCCGCTGACCTTCGGGTAGCTGTTCTCCAGGCCTTCGGCATCGCCGACCATCAGCCGTGCCAGCTCAAGGTCCGAGCACTCGGCCGGCACGCAGTGGCCGGAAACCTGCCCGCCGCGCAGAACCGTGGCGCTCTGGCACAGTGCGCGCACCTCGCCGAGCTTGTGGCTGATGAAGAGGATGCTGCAGCTCTCGGCAGCCAGGCGGCGCAGGGTGACGAACAGCTCGTCGGCCTCCTGCGGGGTGAGTACCGAGGTGGGTTCGTCGAGGATCAGCAGCTTGATGTCCTGCATCAGGCAGCGCACGATCTCCACCCGCTGACGTTCGCCGATGGACAGGCTGTGCACCAGGCGGGTCGGCTCCAGCGCCATGCCGTAGCGCTGCGACACCTCGCGAATCTTCGGCTCCAGCTGCTTCGGCGTGCCGGCAGCCGCGCCCATGGCCAGGGCGATGTTCTCGGCCACACTCAGGGTCTCGAACAGCGAGAAATGCTGGAACACCATGCCGATGCCCAGGCTGCGGGCCATGGCCGGGTCACGCATCGTAAGCCGCTCGCCCTGCCAGCGAATCTCGCCGCTGCTGGGCTGGGTGACGCCGTAGATGATCTTCATCAGCGTGCTCTTGCCGGCGCCGTTCTCGCCGAGCAGGGCGCGGATCTCGCCGGGAGCGATGGTCAGGTCGATACGATCGTTGGCCAGGCAGCCGGGATATTGCTTGCTGATGGCGGTCAGCTGCAGCCGTGGGGAATCGGATGAGGCAGGCATGGAAGGCGCTCGTTGCAATAACTGAGCGTGGCTAAAGCAAAAACTTGGCCATGAGGTCAGAAAAGCTGGCGGCAGGCGTTTGCGTCGGCCGCCTGTTGCGCTTTGTGCGCAGGATTGGTGCGAGTCGTCGCATAGGGTGCGCGGTGCGCACTGCATTCGGGCGCAACTGCTGCGAGGTGCGGATGATCCCTGCGCTCGCTATCAGTGCCTGGTCTGGCGCTGTACGGCCCGCAGCGCGCGGGCCGATAGCCGATGGCGACAGCCCTTACCAGGGCAGCGGATTGCCCTGGTAGTCGAGGTAGCGCAGGCCGGGCTGACCGATGGCGGCACTGACCTGTTCGACCATGCCCTTGCAGCTGCTGGCGATATCCAGCGGGGCATCGGCGCCGCCCATGTCGGTGCGTACCCAGCCCGGGTGCATCAGCAGCACGCCGAGCTGCGGGTTGTCCTGATTGCGTACGAAGCACTGTGCGAGGTGGTTGAGCGCGGCCTTGCTGGCGCCGTACAGCGGCATGCCCAGGCCGGCGCCGGCCTCGATGCTGCCGAGGATCGAACTCATGAACACGATCAGCCCGTGCTCGGGCGAGAGTTGCGGCAGCAGGCGTTCGGCCACCCGCAGCGGGGCGACGGCGTTGGTCAGGAACAGGTGGCCCATTTCTTCGGCGCTGGCCTGTGCGGTGCTGTGGTGCGCGGGGCCGGCCACTCCGGCGTTGACGAAGATGACGTCGAACTGCTGGCCGTTCAGGCGCTCGGCCAGTTGTTCCAGACTGTCCGCGTCGGTCATCTCCAGCTGTTCTGCACATACCCCGGGCAGCGCCTGCAGCGGCGCTTGTTGTGCGGTGCTGCGCACGGTGGCGGTAACGGCCCAGCCCCGGGCGGCGAATTCGCTGGCCAGACCCAGGCCGAGGCCGCGTGAGGCACCGATGATCAGGATGGATCGGGGCGCAGTCATATCGGGCTCCATGACGGATGAGGGAGGCGCATCAGCATAGCGCAACTTATTCCCTCAGCCAGGCGCCCTGAGTACGACCGTGTCCGGTTTGCCGGTCGTACTGCCGTTCCTGTTCGGCATGCCGCTGCAGAATGGCATTGGCACGCTGGTTGGCCTGCTGCTGCAGCTCGGTGCAACTGGGGTATTCCGGTGTCGCCAGCAGGGCTGCGTCGATCTCGGCGGCAGCGGCCTGGCCGATGCGATGATGGCCCTGCTCATGTTCGCGCAGTGCGTCCAGATACCGTTCGAAGCGCTGGCGCTGCTGCGCGTCGCCGCCACCGAGGCGGGGCAGGGTGATGATGGTGTGCAAGCGGGTGCGTGTGCGTTCGATCCGGCAGCGACCGTCGCGTTGTTCGCGCCACCAGAAATTCCACTGCACCTTCCAGCCGGTGTAGGCGTGATAGATCTGGCCGTTCTGGCGGATCGGCGAAGCCTGGCTGAGGGCTCGGCTGAGGGATTCGCCGGAAGCCACCTGCAGGTCGTAGCGCTGCTCCTGCAGGTGCTCCTGAACTTCGGCCTGAGCCGGCTGGGCCAGCCAAAACAACAGCAGCGCTGCGTACGTCCGTGTCATGGCGCTTGCAGGCTCTCGCGGCCACGGCTGATATCGCCCAGCAGCCGTTCCAGGGTCTCTCGCTCGGCCGGCGCCACGGCCAGGTGCAGGCGCGCGCCGCTGGCGTCGTACTCTTCATTTTCGATCAGACTGTCGAAGCCGTTCAGGCGCGCCTTGAACAAAGGCAGTTCGGCGAACTGCAGATGACAGGTGAAGGATTGGCGCACCACCAGTTCACGGCGTTCGCCGGCCTGCAGGCATTTCGCTGCGCTGCCGCCATAGGCTCGCGCCAGGCCTCCGGTGCCGAGCTGGATGCCGCCGTACCAGCGGATCACCAGCACCGCCACCTGGTCGCAGTCCTGCCCTTCGATGGCGGCGAGGATCGGCCGTCCGGCGGTGCCGCCCGGTTCGCCGTCATCGTTGAAGCGGTACTGGTTGCCGACCTTCCATGCCCAGCAGTTGTGCGAGGCGGCCAGGTCGCTGTGACTGTCGATGAAGGCCTGCGCTTCGGCGGCGCTGGCCACCGGAGCGGCGAGGGCGATGAAGCGGCTCTTGCGAATCTCCTCGCGGTATTCGCAAGGGCCGAGCAGGGTGAACGCCATCAGGCTTTGGCAGCGGGTGTCAGGCCGCAGCCCTTGAGGATGATCCGGACCAGCTGGTCGGCGGCCTCTTCGAAGTCCCGCTTGGTCAGGCGCGAGCACTGCTTCACGCGGCAGATCTGCGAGGCGAAGTCGGCGTAGTGCTGGGTACTGCTCCACAGCAGGAAGATCAGGTGAGTCGGATCGACCGGATCCAGCTTGCCTGCGGCGATCCAGGCTTCGAACACGGCGGCGCGGCCACGGAACCAGTCCAGGTAGTTCTGGTTGAAATACTGCGACAGGCATTCGCCGCCGCTGATCACTTCCATGGCGAAGATGCGCGAGGCTTTCGGCTGGCGCCGGGAGAATTCCATCTTGGCGCGGATGTAGCGTTCCATCGCTTCGGCGGGATCATCGTCGACGCTGAGGTTGTTGAAGGTGCTGTCCCACAGTTCGAGGATGTTGCTCAGTACCGCCAGGTACAGCCCCAGCTTGTTGTTGAAGTAGTAGTGCAGGTTGGCCTTGGGCAGGCCGACGTTCTGCGCGATGGTGTTCATGCTGGTGCCCTTGAAGCCGTGCCGTGCGAACTCTTCTTCGGCAGCCTTGATGATGGCTTCTTCGTTCTTCTGGCGAATGCGCCCGGCGGGCTTGCCGGTGGCACTGTGGGCGGGGACTTCGAAGGTCATGGGGTGATTCCGAACTGATCAGGGAGCCGAGCGTTTGCACAGATACCCCAGCCTTGGCTGGGTGACAAGCATCAGTGCGTGAAAAAGCCTGTTGGCGTCGGGCGTATCAAGCAGACCGTGGGTACTGTTGCCCACGGCAGTGATGTTCATACCTTGAAGTTGGCGATCAGGCCATGCAGGTCGCGGGTCATGCCGGTCAGCTCGTCGCTGACGCTTACCGTGCTCTGCGCCTCGTGGGCATTGCTGTCGCTGAGACTCTTGATCTCCAGGGTATTCTGCTCGACGCCCTGAACCACCGCCGCCTGCTGCTCGGCGGCCGAGGCGATCTGGATGTTGTGATCGATGATCTGATCCATGCTGCCGGTGATCTGCTCGAAGATGTTTGCCGTCAGGGTGATCTGCTCGACGCTCCGCGCCGCGCTCTGGTGGCTGCCGCGAATGGTTTCCACCGCGCTGCCGACCTGTTGACGCAGGCGGGCGATGGTCCGGTCGATCTCGCCGGTGAGCTGGTGGGAGCGAATCGCCAGGTTGCGCACTTCGTCGGCCACCACGGCAAACCCGCGACCCTGCTCGCCGGCACGCGCGGCTTCGATGGCGGCGTTGAGCGCAAGCAGGTTGGTCTGTTCGGCGACGCTCTTGATCAGGTCGACGGCCTTGGCGATCTCCTGGCTTTCCTTCTCCACCGAGGTGATGGCCGCGATGGAGTCGTCCATCTCGCTGAACAACTGGTTGATGCGCTCCACGGCGTGATCCACCTGTACGCGGCCTTCGCGGCATTTCTCGCCGGCGCTGTTGGCCTTGTCGGCGGTGACATGGGAGTTCTGGCTGACCTCCTGGACGTTGCTGACCAGCTGGCTCATCGAGGTGGCGATCAGCTCCAGCTCACTGGCCTGGCGTTCGACGCTGCGCTGGCTGGTGGAGGCGCTGTCGCTCACGCTCTGTGCCTTGTCCAGAGTCGTCTCTGAGAAGCGCGCGACCTGGGCGATCAGCTCGCTCATGCGCGCCTGCATATCGTTGAAATCCTCGGCCAGGTCGCCCAGTTCGTCGCGGGCCGCGGTCTGCACGCGCAGGCGCAGGTCGCCTTCGGCCATGCGCCGGGTGGCGCTGGTGAGATCGCGAATGGCGCCACGTACCGAGAGATAGAAACCGATGAACAGGTACACCAGCAGAGCGATCACCAGCAGCAGGGCGCAGGCCCAGAGCATCAGCTCGCGCTGGTTGGCATCGGTGCGCGCCTGCAACAGACCGGCGGTTTCCTCCAGCAGCAGATTCGTGGCGTGGTCCAGTTGCGCTGCCTGTGGCGCGTAGGAGTCGTAGCGCTGCAGCCATTGCTCGACCGCGTTCTGGTTGAAGTAGCCGCTCCGGGTATAGGTGTCGACGATCTCGCGCTTGTACTGCTCGGCTGCGACGCGGGCGGCAGCAGTCATCAACTGCTGG
Source organism: Pseudomonas sp. Z8(2022) (assembly GCF_025837155.1). Lineage (NCBI taxonomy): Bacteria > Pseudomonadati > Pseudomonadota > Gammaproteobacteria > Pseudomonadales > Pseudomonadaceae > Pseudomonas > Pseudomonas sp. Z8(2022). The sequence continues at coordinate 843,964 of NZ_CP107549.1, forward strand.
GCCTCGGCGTTGCCCTTGGCCTCGATGCCGCCGGCATAGCGCTGCAGGTTGCTGAGCTGGTTGGTGATGGCCGAGCGTGACGAGGACTCGAGGAAACCGTAGGCGGTCATGTAGCCGGCGTAGGTGCGCGTCTGGTTCAGCACTTCGTACAGCGGCAACAGCTGATTGAGCAGCAGGTCGACGTTGCGGTAGATGCGCGGATTGTTGTCCTGACTCAATTTCGACAGGGCGGCAATTTCGCGCATGTTGGCGCTCAGGTCGTTCACCGAACTTGCGTGCTCGATCATCTGCGAGCTGAGGCCCTGCAGCGACAGCTTCTTGTCCATGTTGAGGCCGGGATCGCTTTCCTCGAGCTTCATGTCGGCGAACGGGCCTGCATCAAGGCTGGTGTTGAGCGCGGCGATGGCGCTGACCAAGGCCTGGCTGCGGCCTGTGATCTCCTGTTTGGCGTCATCCTTGTTACGCGCATAGCCGATCACGTGCATGCCGGCCTGTTCCAGTGCCAGACGATACACCGGCAGGTACTGCTCCAGGGTTCGCAGCCCCTGCAACTCGTGCTGCGACTGCTTCAGCGTGGCGTTGACGTCGAGCAGCCTGCTTGCCGACAGCCAGCAGTAGGGCAGCATGAACACGGCGAAGATCAGCAGGAACTTGTGGGCGTAGCGCGCGCGGTTCATCAACGTCAGAACCGGTTTGAAGAAGAACATCTTGAGCCTCTAGATGCGGGGAGCGACAGCCAGGCAGACGGCCAGGGCAGCATGGTTTGGCGAGTTGCAAGCCATTCTGGCTTTTTGCCAGCAAGAAACCTGCCGCCATTTATATGGCGGCGTGAGGTCGGCGGCAAGGCGAGTCGTGACGGGCGGGGCAGACAGGATGTCGCACCGCTGCCTCGCGCCTGAGTGGCTGGCTAGGGTCATTGCTCGATCGGCACCGAGATGGTGCGTCGGCGCCGAAATGATGCGTTGATCAGGCGTCGGCCAGGGCTTCGAGAAAGCTTTCCAGCACCAGATGCGCGCGACGGCCCTTGCGCGTGACCGCCGCCAGGTTGATGTCGTAGAAGCGGCTGCGGGCCTTGAGTGCCCGCAGGCGACCCTGCTGCACCCAGGCCTGGGCGTAATGGTCGGGCAGGTAGCCGATGTAACGCCCGGTGAGAATCAGAAAGGCCATGCCTTCGCGGTCCGACGCGCTGGCCGTGCAGTTCAGTGCCTGGTAATGGCTCTGCACATCCGGCGGCAGACGGAAGGTCGGAGCGATGGCTTCCTGCTCGTTGAGCCGCTGGTCTTCGAGCTGCTGGTCATCGACATAGAACAGTGGATGGCCGACCGCGCAGTAGAGCAGCGAGCGTTCGTCGTACAGAGGTTGATATTCCAGCCCGGAGAGGGCGCCGACCTGTGGTACCACGCCGATATGCAGGCGTCCGTCGAGTACGCCCTGTTCCACCTCGGAAGGCGGCGTCATGCGGATGTTGATGCGCACATCCGGGCCCTGCACCTTGAGGCGCGCCAGGGCATTGGTGATGCGCATGTGCGGGATGGTCACCAGGTTGTCGGTCAGACCGATGTTCAGCTCCCCGCGCAGGTGCTGATGCAGGCCGTTGACCTCGGTGCGAAAACTCTCCAGCGCCGCCAGCAGTTGCAGCGTGCTCTGGTACACCTCGCGACCTTCCTCGGTGAGGGCGAAGCCGGCGCGGCCGCGCTGACAAAGACGCAGGCCCAGGCGCTGCTCCAGATCGCTCATCTGCTGGCTGATGGCCGAACGACCGATGCCCAGTGCACTTTCCGCCGCGGAAAATCCGCCGCATTCGACCACGCTGCGAAACAGCTTCAGCAGGCGGATTTCAAAGTCGCTGACCTGGGCCAGCGGATCGGGACGGCGGCTGCTCATTTGTTTAGTAGACCTTGAACTGAAGATAAGAAGAGTATTGTTTTACTGACTCTATGCCCATGGCACCTTTGCTTGCAACCACCCTGCAGGACAGCGCTCCTGCAATTCATTGCCTGCCCGAGTGAGGCTACTCCGATGAACATGCCGCAGATCGAAACCCCGTCCATGGCCAGTCAGCTCAAGCTGGACGCGCACTGGATGCCGTTCTCCGCCAACCGCAACTTCCAGCGTGATCCGCGTCTGATCGTCGGTGCCGAAGGCAGCTGGCTGATCGACGACCAGGGCCGCAAGGTCTATGACAGCCTGTCCGGCCTGTGGACCTGCGGTGCCGGCCATTCGCGCAAGGAAATCCAGGAAGCCGTGGCCAGGCAGCTAGGCACGCTCGATTATTCGCCGGGCTTCCAGTACGGCCATCCGCTGTCGTTCAAGCTGGCCGAACAGGTCGCCGACCTGATGCCGGGCGAGCTCAACCACGTGTTCTTCACCGGCTCCGGCTCCGAATGCGCCGACACTGCGGTGAAGATGGCCAAGGCCTACTGGCGCCTGAAAGGTCAGTCTTCCAAGACCCGCTTCATCGGTCGTGCCCGTGGCTACCATGGCGTCAACATCGCCGGTACCGCGCTGGGCGGCATCGGCGGCAACCGCAAGATGTACGGCCAACTGATGGACGCCGACCACCTGCCGCACACCCTGCAACCGGGCATGGCCTTCACCAAGGGCATGGCTGAAACCGGCGGTGTCGAGCTGGCCAACGAGCTGCTCAAGCTGATCGAACTGCACGACGCTTCCAACATTGCCGCTGTCATCGTCGAACCGATGTCCGGTTCGGCCGGTGCCATCGTGCCGCCGGTGGGCTACCTGCAGCGCCTGCGCGAGATCTGCACGCAGCACAACATCCTGCTGATCTTCGACGAAGTGATCACCGGTTTCGGCCGCATGGGCAAGTGGAGCGGCGCGGAGTTCTTCGGCGTCACCCCGGACTTGATGAACGTCGCCAAGCAGATCACCAACGGTGCCATCCCGCTGGGCGCAGTGATTGCCAGCAGCGAGATCTACAACACCTTCATGCAGCAGCCGTCACCGGAGCACATGATCGAGTTCACCCACGGCTACACCTACTCGGCGCACCCGGTGGCCTGTGCCGCCGGTCTGGCGACGCTGGAGCTGCTCAAGCGCGAGAACCTGATCCAGCAGGCCGCCGAACTGGCGCCGAAATTCGAGGCTGCGCTGCATGGCCTGAAAGGCACCAAACACATCGTCGATATCCGCAACTGCGGCCTGGCCGGGGCCCTGCAGATCGCGCCGCGTGATGGCGATGCGGTGATCCGTCCGTTCGAGGCCGGCATGGCCCTGTGGAAGGCCGGCTTCTATGTACGCTTCGGTGGCGATACCCTGCAGTTCGGTCCAACCTTCAACGCCAGGATCGAAGACCTCGACCGCGTATTCAACGCCGTCGGCGACGCCCTCAACGGTATCGCCTGATGAGCGGGCGCGCCAAGGCTGTCGCCACGGTTCAGCTCGACACCGACAAGGTCGTCGTCACCGAGTGGCGCTTCGCCCCCGGTGCCGAGACCGGCTGGCACCGTCACGGCATGGAATATGTCGTGGTGCCGGTCACCGACGGCGAGCTGCTGCTGGAGACGCCCGAGGGCGAACGCCGGGCACCACTGGTGCTCGGCCAGAGTTACACCCGGCAGATCGGCACGGAGCACAACGTGATCAATCCGTGCGAGCACGAAGTTGCCTTCATCGAGATCGAGTTGAAAGGATGATGACCGCGCAGGCATATGGCGTTACCGACGTTACAGTCGGTGCAGCCGTGGCCCCGGCAAGACTGCGGGATCTCCCGCCAACCCATTTCCGTTCTAGTGAGCAGAGCACCCCATGAGCACAATAAAGCACCTGATCAACGGCGAACTGGTTGCCGGCAGTGGTCGCACCGCCCCTGTGTACAACCCGTCCACCGGCGACTCCACCACCGCTGTCGGCCTGGCTGATCGCGCCACCATGCAGTTGGCCATCGATGCCGCCAAGGCGGCTTTCCCGGCCTGGCGCAACACCCCGCCGGCCAAGCGCGCGCAGATCATGTTCCGCTTCAAGCAGCTGCTGGAGCAGAACGAGCAGAAGATCGCCGAGCTGATCAGCGCCGAGCACGGCAAGACCATCGAGGACGCCGTCGGTGAACTCAAGCGCGGTATCGAGAACGTCGAATTCGCCTGCGCCGCCCCGGAAATTCTCAAGGGTGAATACAGCCGCAATGTCGGCCCGAACATCGATGCCTGGACCGACCTGCAGCCCATCGGCGTGGTAGCCGGCATCACCCCGTTCAACTTCCCCGCCATGGTGCCGCTGTGGATGTATCCGCTGGCCATCGTCTGCGGTAACTGCTTCATCCTCAAGCCGTCCGAGCGCGACCCCAGCTCCACCCTGTTCATCGCCGAACTGCTGCAACAGGCCGGCCTGCCCAAGGGCGTGCTGAACGTGGTCAACGGTGACAAGGACGCGGTCGATGCGCTGATCGAAGCGCCCGAGGTCAAGGCCCTGAGCTTCGTCGGCTCGACCCCGATCGCCGAGTACATCTACAGCGAAGGCACCAAGCGCGGCAAGCGCGTGCAGGCACTGGGCGGCGCCAAGAACCACGCCGTGCTGATGCCCGATGCCGACCTGGACAACGCCGTCAGCGCGCTGATGGGCGCGGCATACGGTTCCTGCGGCGAGCGCTGCATGGCCATCTCCGTGGCCGTGTGCGTGGGCGATCAGATCGCCGATGCGCTGGTGGAGAAGATCGTTCCGCAGATCCAGGCGCTGAAGATCGGTGCCGGCACTTCCTGCGGCCTGGACATGGGCCCGCTGGTTACTGCGCAGGCGCGTGACAAGGTCAAGGGCTACATCGACGCCGGCGTCGAGCAGGGCGCCAAGCTGGTAGTCGACGGTCGCGGCCTGGTGGTCCCGGGCAACGAGAACGGTTTCTTCGTCGGCGGCACGCTGTTCGACAACGTGACCCCGGAGATGACCATCTACACCGACGAAATCTTCGGCCCGGTGCTGTGCATCGTCCGTGTCGGCAGCCTGGAAGAAGCCATGCAGCTGATCAACGACCACGAGTACGGCAACGGCACCTGCATCTTCACCCGCGACGGTGAAGCGGCGCGCCTGTTCTGCGACGAGATCGAAGTGGGCATGGTCGGTGTCAACGTGCCGCTGCCGGTGCCGGTGAGCTACCACAGCTTCGGTGGCTGGAAGCGTTCGCTGTTTGGTGATCTGCACGCCTACGGCCCCGATGGTGTGCGTTTCTACACCCGCAAGAAGGCCATCACCCAGCGCTGGCCGGCGCGCAAGAGCCACGAAGCGGCGCAGTTCGCCTTCCCCAGCAATGGCTGAGTGAGCTGACGCTTTGAATGAAAAGGCCGATCGCGAGATCGGCCTTTTTACTATCGCCCCTATGCATATCTCCCATCCGTGGTGTCTGGTAAAACGGCCGACACGTAGAAAGGGAGAATCACGATGAGCGAAGCATTCACGCTGGACCTGCACACCTACCTCGGGCGCCTGGGCTATTCCTCAGCGCCGCCACCGACCCTCGATACCCTGCGCGACTTGCAGGCGCGGCACACCGCCGAATTTCCTTTCGAAACCCTGGCCAACATGCTGAACATGCCTGTGGAGGTCGACCCCGCCGCGATTCAGGACAAGCTGCTGCGCCAGGGGCGGGGTGGTTACTGCTTCGAACTCAACCGCCTGTACCTGCTGCTGTTGCAGGCGCTGGGCTTCGAGGCGCGCGGCCTGACCGGCCGCGTGGTCATGGGCGGACCGGAGGATGTCCTGCCGGCGCGCACCCATATGCTGGTGTTGGTGATCATCGATGGCGTGCGCTATATCAGCGACGTCGGTTTCGGCGGCATGGTGCCGACCGGTCCGCTGCTGCTCGACAGCGAGGCTGAGCAGGCCACACCGCATGAACCCTATCGCCTGGCGCTGGTGGACGGCACCTACACCCTGCGTGCGCTGGTGGCGGGCAGCTGGCGGGCGATGTACCTGTTCGATCTGCAGAAGGTGGCGGATATCGATTACGTGGTGGGCAACTGGTACGTGTGCACCCACCCGGATTCGCCTTTCCGCGGCCAGATGATCGCCGCCCGCACCGGCCCTGGCCTGCGCAAGACACTGAACAATGGCAGCTTCGCCATCCATCGCCTGGGGCAGGCGAGTGAGCGGGTGCAGTTGCAGAGTGTCGATGAGGTGCTGAGGGTGTTGCGCGAGGAGTTTGGAATTCGGGTGCCGGAGCATCCCGGACTGCGAGCCATCATCCGTCGCCTGATTGCAGGTGCGTGAAGGGGAGGCGGCTGGTATTGCCATCTAGTGGGAGAGGTAACCGCGTCACGAATGTGGTGTGGGCGATCAGTGTTCGCCCTTCATGGCACCGCTGAGCCCGAATATCAGCACCAGCAGGTTGGCGTCCGGCTTCACGGCAGGTTGCACCTGCTTGCGCATGGGGGCGCTGGGGCAGGGCTCTGCAGCTTCGCAGTCATGCGCCTCCAGTACTCGCGGTCCGGGTTCCTGCCAGGCGGCAGCGGCGATTGCCGTTACGCTGAGGGCGAGGCCGAGGAACAAACCTCGTGCTGTTTCTAGCTTCATTTTGCTAACCCCTTGAAAGCGCTGCCATAGGCTGTTCGCTAAACCTAGATCACCAATCGCCCTGTCGTTGCCTTGTGCGACGAATGGTCATCGATCATGGCTGGCTCCAGCTGGGGCTGTGTTGAGACAAAGGCCATGTCGGTTGGTTCAGCCTGAATATGAATAATGCCTTAACTAAATTTATGGGGCTGTCGCCGAGCCCGGTTACAGCCGATCCTGGCAATTGCAGTCGCCCGGGTTACCGTTGCTCAACGGCGCCAGATAGGCCACTTCCTGGTGGGGGATGTGAAATGAGATGCCGGCACTGGGTGCCGGCAACTGGTCTTTCAGGCAGGCGCTTTTCCGAGGCCTTTGGCGCCATCGGCGAAGATCTGCCGATAGCCTTGCAGCAGCAGTTGCCAGTCTGCGTCCGACCAGGGGCTGTGGCGGCGTAGCTGAGGCAGATCGTGCTGGGCGGCCTGGACGCGGGTCAGGCGGCGGCGGCTTTTTTCCAGGTCCAGCAGCGCGACCTGCGGCGTCTCGCCGTCGATGCGCACGAAGATGTGCTTGGCGTACAGGCAGCCGTGCTGCCAGCGGCCAAGGTGCATGCGCGCCAGGGTCGCGCCTATATGCTGCAGCAGCTGGGTATGCACCGTTTCGCCGCAGGCTTCGCGACCACCCTGGGCGTACCAGTTTTCGATATCCACGAAGCCTTCCAGCTCGGCGGTTACCAGCAGCCCGCGCCAGCCTTGTTGCTGGTGATAGTCGACACCACAATAGATCAGCCGCGGCACCTGAACCCCGAGAGATGACAGGGCCTGCAGTGCCTGGCGCTCGCGCAATACCGTCGGGCGCCCCTGAGGATGGCGCAGGCTGCGATAGGTATGGCCAATCTGCTTCTTGGCGTAGAGCACACCGGTTTCATCCTGCAGGCGCTGCACGCCGCTTTCTCCACCGCGACGGGCATTGGGCTCTTCGACCCAGTCGCCCTGTCGTTGCCACCAGTGCAGGAATGCTTGCTGAGGGACTTCGCTCGTGGTGCCAAGGACCATGTTGTTTTTCTTCTCTTGGGTTTGCGCAGCTTCTGTCTCGTGAAGAGCAGCTGCTTTGTTCAGGGTTGTAACGAAACATAAGCAAACAGTGTTCCCGAGTCCACAGAAAGTACGCGGGGATAGCTGGCCGCGCTATCGGTTTTCTCGCAGGCATAAAAAACCCCGCGACTGGCGCGGGGTTTTTGTACGGCGTGGGAGCCGGTCGGCTTACATCATGCCGCCCATGCCACCCATACCGCCCATGCCACCCATGTCAGGCATGGCCGGAGCCTTGTCGTCCGGAGCGTCGGCAACCATGGCTTCGGTGGTGATCATCAGACCGCCAATCGAAGCTGCAGCTTGCAGAGCCGAACGGGTGACCTTGGCCGGGTCGAGAATACCCATCTCGATCATGTCGCCGTAGGTGTCGGTAGCGGCGTTGAAGCCGAAGTTGCCCGAACCCTGCTTGACCTTGTCAACCACTACGCTCGGCTCGCCGCCGGCGTTGGAAACGATCTGACGCAGCGGAGCCTCGACAGCGCGGCGCAGCAGAGCGATACCGACGTTCTGGTCTTCGTTGTCGCCTTTCAGACCTTCGATGGCCTGAAGGGCACGCACCAGGGCTACGCCACCGCCAGGTACCACGCCTTCTTCCACGGCAGCGCGGGTAGCGTGCAGGGCATCTTCAACACGGGCTTTCTTCTCTTTCATCTCGACTTCGGTGGCGGCGCCAACCTTGATCACGGCAACACCGCCAGCCAGTTTGGCCAGGCGCTCTTGCAGCTTCTCTTTGTCGTAGTCGGAAGAGGTTTCTTCGACCTGCTTGCGGATCTGCGCAACGCGGGCTTCGATGTCGACCTGAGCACCAGCGCCATCGATGATGGTGGTGTTGTCCTTGTTCAGGACGACGCGCTTGGCATTACCCAGGTGCTCCAGAGTGGCGCTTTCCAGGGACAGGCCGACTTCCTCGGAGATCACGGTACCGCCGGTCAGGATGGCGATGTCCTGCAGCATGGCCTTGCGGCGGTCGCCGAAGCCCGGTGCCTTGACGGCAGCGACCTTGACGATGCCACGCATGTTGTTGACCACCAGGGTAGCCAGGGCTTCGCCTTCGACGTCCTCAGCCACGATCAGCAGTGGACGGCCAGCCTTGGCAACGGCTTCCAGAACCGGCAGCAGTTCGCGGATGTTGCTGATCTTCTTGTCGACCAGCAGCAGCAGCGGGCTTTCCAGCTCGGCGACCATGGTGTCCGGCTTGTTGATGAAGTACGGCGACAGGTAGCCGCGATCGAACTGCATGCCTTCTACGACGGACAGCTCGTTTTCCAGGCCCGAGCCTTCTTCAACGGTGATCACGCCTTCTTTACCGACCTTGTCCATGGCTTCGGCGATGATGTCACCGATGGAGTTGTCGGAGTTGGCGGAGATGGTGCCGACCTGAGCGATGGCCTTGGAGTCGGCGCACGGCTTGGCCAGGTCCTTGAGCTGAGCAACGATGGCCGCGGTGGCCTTGTCGATGCCGCGCTTCAGGTCCATCGGGTTCATGCCGGCAGCGACGGACTTCAGGCCTTCGTTGACGATGGCTTGAGCCAGAACGGTAGCGGTGGTGGTGCCGTCACCGGCAGCGTCGTTGGCCTTGGAGGCAACGTCTTTCACCAGTTGGGCGCCCATGTTTTCGAAGGCGTCTTTCAGTTCGATTTCCTTGGCAACCGAAACACCGTCTTTGGTGATGGTCGGAGCGCCGAAGGATTTGGCCAGAACCACGTTACGACCTTTCGGGCCGAGGGTGGCTTTGACGGCGTCCGCCAGTACGTTGACGCCAACGAGCATTTTCTTGCGGGCGGAATCGCCAAACTTGACTTCTTTAGCAGCCATTTTGATCAGTCCTCAAATTCTTGAAGGTTAAACGGAGATTCGTGGGAATCAGGCTTCGATGACAGCGAGGATTTCGTTCTCGCCCATTACCAGCAGGTCTTCGCCGTCGACTTTGACGGTGTTGCTGCCGGAGTAAGGGCCGAATACCACTTTGTCACCGACCTTGACGGCCAGCGGACGGACTTCGCCGTTATCCAGAACCTTACCGGTACCGACGGCAACGACTTCACCCTGGTTCGGCTTCTCGGCGGCCGAACCCGGCAGCACGATGCCGCCTGCGGTTTTGGTCTCTTCTTCGCTGCGACGGATCACGACGCGGTCATGCAGAGGACGAAGCTTCATTGTCGATCTCTCCTAACAATTGATGGCCAACTTGCCGACTCTTGAGTGGTCGGCGGGTTTGTAAAATCCGGCGAGGCCGGGTGCGGCACGCTGGGCGCACCGCGAAAGTCGGACTGCCTCAGAGGGCAGGCACCTTGCGGTGACTGCTACATGTGGGCGGGCAAGGGCATTTCAAGGGGGCTGACGTAAATTTTTTACAGGCGCCCGGCAGGGCGAGGGAGCGGGCGCCTCAAATGGCGCCCGCACTGAGGCAGTTAGTCGCGACGCTCGTACTCGCCTTCGAGGACGTTCGGGTTGGTCTTGCCGGTGCGGGCAGCCTGGTCGTCGAAGAAGGCCCGTTGACGCAGGGCCTGTTCCTCGGCACTACGACGAATCTTGCCGACCAGCAGGCGACGGGTGAAGGGAATCAGGCAGAGCACGCCGAAGATGTCGCTGATGAAGCCCGGCAGCAGCAGCAGGCCACCACCAACGGCGATCAACAGGCCTTCGAGCATTTCCTGCTCGGGCAGTTCGCCGCGCGCGAGTTTTTCACGAGCGCGCCAGGCGGTTGCGACCCCGGCAACGCGCAGCAGGATGCTACCAAGCACTGCGGTACCAATGATCAAGAGCAGGGTAGGCAATACGCCAATAGCGCTGCCGACCTTGATCAACAGCGCCAGCTCGATGATCGGGAACAGCAGGAAGAGAAACAGAAACGCGCGCATTTTCAGGTGTCCTTGGCGGAAGCGAGCTTCCAGTAGGAGTTAAGTATGGGGTGATGGCCTGAATTCAAGCTGAAGACGCACCGCTGGTCGGCCAACTTTCAGCGCGAGCCAGCATCACCAGGGCTTCACGCACTTCTTTCGGGTTGTTGCAGGATGTTGGAAAGGCCAGCCAGTACAGGCTCTGGCCAATGCGCAGGTGGAAGCCTTCGGTGTCGACACCGACCATTTGCGCCGGTTCATGCTGGGGCAGGCCGGTCAGTTCGACGTAATGAGCAATGGCCTTGGCGTGGTCTTCATTCATGTGCTCGACCATGCTCGCTTCGCTGCCGTTTGTCGCAAAGGGGTTGGCCAGAACGACCTGATCGAGCCAGTGAATGGCCCCGAAACCGCCAATGAAGCGCCAGCGCACCGGCTGCAGTCGCCAGAAATCGAAATCATGCGCCCGATGGTAGTCGCGCGATTGCGGGAAAAAGCGGTAATAACGCTGTGCGGCCGCTTCGATTTCGCTTTCGTCATGCAACTGACGTGCTTCGGCGAGCAAAGTGAGGCGGCCGACCGCCTGCACATCTTCTGCGCCACGTTCTCCGACCAGCAGTGAGCATTTGGCGTCCTGCCCGAGATTATGGGTGTGCTGGGCGATGCGGCTGATCAGGATCAGAGGCCGGCCCTCGGCGTCCAGGCAGTAGGGCACCACCGATCCGAAAGGGAAACCCGGCATAGCCTTGGAGTGGGTGCTGAGCACGCCACGGTATTCCTTGAGCAGCAATTCTCGTGCATGCTTGCCGGCTTTCACGCTCACCTATATGACTCCTCGCAAAGAATCCGTCAGAAACGGACAGACGCCCTAGCATAGCGGTTAGCGGGCATCAGCGGGGTCGCTAAATGCTGCACCTTGAGGGGATAAAGCGATGCAACTGAAAGACAAAGTCATCATCATCACTGGCGGCTGCCAGGGACTGGGCCGCGCCATGGGTGAGTACCTGGCGGCCAAGGGCGCCAGGCTGGCGCTGGTCGATCTGAACCAGGAAAAGCTCGATGAAGCCGTGGCAGCCTGCAAGGCCGCCGGTGGCGACGCCCGTGCCTACCTGTGCAACGTGGCCAATGAAGAGCAGGTCACGCACATGGTCGCCCAGGTGGCCGAGGATTTCGGCGCCATCAACGGCCTGGTCAACAATGCCGGCATCCTGCGCGATGGTCTGACCATCCGCGTCAAGGACGGTGAGATGACCAAGATGAGCCTGGCGCAGTGGCAGTCGGTGATCGACGTCAACCTGACCGGCGTGTTCCTCTGTACCCGTGAAGTGGCGGCGAAGATGATCGAGCTGGGCAACCAGGGCGCTATCGTCAACATTTCCTCGATCTCCCGTGCCGGCAACATGGGCCAGGCTAACTACTCAGCAGCCAAGGCCGGTGTCGCTGCCGATACCGTGGTCTGGGCCAAGGAACTGGCGCGCTACGGCATCCGCGTGGCGGGCGTGGCGCCGGGCTTCATCGAAACCGAGATGACCGCCAGCATGAAGCCGGAAGCCCTGGAGAAGATGACCTCCGGTATCCCGCTCAAGCGCATGGGCAAACCGGCCGAGATCGCTCACTCGGTGGCCTACATCCTGGAGAACGACTATTACACCGGTCGCATCCTCGAGCTGGACGGCGGTCTGCGACTGTAAACCGCGCCGGAATGAAAACGCCCCGACTGGTTCGGGGCGTTTTCGTTTAAGCCGGTGCTGGGTATCGCAAATTCGTAGCCCGGATGCAATCCGGGAAAGGCCATATTCCGTTAACCCGCCCCGGATTGCATCCGGGGTACTTCTTAGTGTGTGCGGGCGACGGCGAAGCGGCTCAGCTCGATCAGCGCGTCGCGGTATTCACCGGCTGGCAGCGCGTCCAGGCAGGCGATGGCGCGTTCGGCGTAGTCGCGGGCGAGTCGTGCGGTGTAATCCAGGGCGCCGGCAGCGTCGACCGCAGCCCGGATGCTTTCCAGGTCTTCGATACCGCCTTTCTGGATGGCGTGGCGCACCAGGGCGGCCTGTTCCTCGGTGCCTTCACGCATGGTGTAGATCAGCGGCAGGGTCGGCTTGCCTTCGGCAAGGTCGTCGCCGACGTTCTTGCCCAGGCTGGCGGCGTCGCCCTTGTAGTCGAGCAGGTCGTCGACGAGCTGGAAGGCGATGCCCAGGTGGTCGCCAAAGGTACGCAGGGCTTCGCGCTGCGCCTCGTTGGCGCCGGCCAGGGCGGCTGCGGCGTGGGTGGAAGCCTCGAACAGCATTGCGGTCTTGCCGCGGATGACCTCCATGTAGGTCTCTTCGCTGGTGCTGGCGTCGCGTACCTTGGACAGCTGCAGCACTTCGCCTTCGGCGATCACGCGGGTGGCGTGGGAGAGAATCTTCATCACCGGCATGGAGCCGAGCTCGACCATCATTTCGAACGAGCGCGAATAAAGGAAGTCGCCCACCAGCACGCTGGGTGCGTTGCCCCACTGGGCGTTGGCGGTACTGCGGCCACGGCGCATGTCGGACATGTCGACCACGTCGTCATGCAGCAGAGTGGCGGTGTGCAGGAATTCGATGGTGGCAGCCAGCAGGCGGAGGTCGTCGGCCTGATAACCCAGCGCGCGGCCACTGAGCAGTACCAGCAGCGGGCGCAGGCGTTTTCCGCCAGCGGAGATGATATAGTCGCCGATCTTTTCCACCAGCGGCACGCGGGAAACCACCTGTTGGCGAATGATGCCATCGACGGCGGTGAAATCGTCCGCTACCACGCGGTAGAAAGCCTGGGGTTGCATCGGCGACTGGTGCTCCTTTGAGGTTGCGCGGCATGCTAGGTGGCGGGGTGGGGGCTGTCAAGGCAAGCACTGGCGCCCCTTGCGTAGCGTTCTGCGCTTGCGTACAATCGCGCACCCTGAACTTCCCCCTGGGCATTTCCCTGCCTTACGCAATTGCAAGGGTGTCACTTCCGGCCCCGAGCAGCCATGCCAGCTAATAACGACTTTTCTAAAGCGCTGGGTGAGCAGGATTAACGGAGATTTACCATGTACGCAGTAATTGTTACTGGTGGCAAGCAATACAAAGTCACCGAAGGCGAATTCCTCAAGATCGAGAAGCTCGAAGTCGCTACCGGCGAAGCCGTGACTTTCGATCGCGTTCTGCTGATCGGCAACGGCGACGACGTCAAGATCGGCGCTCCGGTCGTAGACGGCGCCAAAGTGGTTGCCGAAGTCGTTTCGCAAGGCCGTCACGACAAAGTGCGCATCATCAAGTTCCGCCGTCGTAAGCACCATATGAAGCGTCAGGGCCACCGTCAGTGGTTCACTGAGATCAAAATCACCGGTATCCAGGCCTGATTCGTCGGCCCCGATCCCTTTATAGGAGTATTGACTCATGGCACACAAAAAAGCTGGCGGTTCTACCCGTAACGGCCGCGATTCCGAAAGTAAACGCCTTGGCGTGAAAATGTACGGTGGTCAGGTCATCAAGGCCGGCAACATCATCGTTCGTCAGCGCGGCACCGAGTTCCACCCGGGTTTCGGCGTGGGCATGGGCAAGGACCACACCCTCTTCGCCAAGATCGAAGGCGTGGTCAAGTTCGAAGTGAAGGGCGCTTTCGGCCGTCGCTACGTGAGCGTTGTTCAGGCCTAATCGCCTGCGCGCTGGAAAAGCCCTGTCCGTAGGACGGGGCTTTTTTATTTGTGTATCTTTGGTGCGCTTGCCCAATCCGCTAGTTCTGGATGATTCGGCAAGCGTTCCCCCAGCCCGCAGATGACGCGGGAGGCAGACTGATGAAATTCGTCGACGAAGTTTCGATTTTTGTAAAAGCCGGTGACGGCGGTAACGGCATGATGAGCTTCCGCCGCGAGAAGTTCATCGAGAAGGGCGGCCCCAACGGTGGTGACGGTGGTGACGGTGGCTCGGTATTTCTCGAGGCCGACGAGAACCTCAACACCCTGATCGATTACCGCTACACCCGCAAATTCCACGCTCAGAATGGCGAAAAAGGCGGCAGTACCGACTGCACCGGCGCCAAGGGCGACGACCTGATTCTGCCGGTGCCGGTCGGCACCACGGTGATCGATGTCGCCACCCAGGAAGTGATCGGCGATCTGGTCAAGCCCGGTCAGCGCCTGATGGTCGCTCAGGGCGGCTGGCACGGGCTGGGCAACACTCGCTTCAAGTCCAGTACCAACCGTGCACCGCGCCAGACCACGCCGGGCAAGCCGGGTGAGTCGCGTGATCTCAAACTGGAACTGAAAGTGCTGGCCGACGTCGGCCTGCTGGGCCTGCCCAACGCCGGCAAGAGCACCTTCATTCGCGCGGTGTCTGCGGCCAAGCCGAAAGTGGCCGATTATCCCTTCACCACTCTGGTGCCGAACCTGGGCGTGGTCAGCGTCGATCGCTTCAAGAGCTTCGTCGTCGCCGACATTCCGGGCTTGATCGAAGGTGCCTCCGAGGGCGCCGGCCTGGGCATTCGCTTCCTCAAGCACCTGGCGCGTACCCGCCTGCTGCTGCATCTGGTGGACATGGCACCGCTGGACGAGAGCGATCCAGCCGAGGCTGCGCAGGTGATCATCGACGAGCTGGGCCGCTTCAGCCCGGCGCTGGCCGAGCGTGATCGCTGGCTGGTGCTGAACAAGATGGACCAGGTGCCGGAGGACGAGCGCGAGGCGCGCAAGGCCGATATCGTCGCCCGTCTCAACTGGCAGGGCCCGGTCTACGTGGTTTCGGCCATCAGCCGCGACGGCACCGAACGCATCTGTCGCGACATCATGCATTATCTGGAGGTGCGCGCCGAGCGCATCGCCGAAGACCCGGTCTTCGCCGAGGAGCTGGCCGAGCTGGATCAGCGTATCGAGGACGAGGCTCGGGCCCGTCTGCAGGCGCTGGACGATCAGCGTGCTCTGCGTAAATCCGGTGTGCGCAGCGTTGATGATATCGACGAGGACGACGACTTCTTCGATGACGAAGACGACGACGGCCCGGAAATCATCTACGTCCGGGATTAAGCAAATTTCCAACGCCGCTTAATTGCGGCGTTTTTGTAGGTGGGGTGGAACCCATCGTTTTCTGGCTAAGGTTGGAAGATCATGCGTGACAAGGTGACCGGCGCGCAGCGCTGGGTGGTGAAGATCGGCAGCGCGCTGCTGACCGCCGACGGGCGCGGCCTGGATCGTGCGGCCATGGCGGTGTGGGTCAAGCAGATGGTGGCCTTGCGTGAGCAGGGCGTCGAGTTGGTGCTGGTGTCCTCCGGCGCCGTAGCGGCCGGCATGAGCCGCCTGGGCTGGACCAGCCGACCTAGTGCGATGCATGAGCTGCAGGCCGCCGCCGCCATCGGCCAGATGGTGCTGGTGCAGGCCTGGGAGTCGAGTTTCGCCGAGCACGGCCGCCGCACCGCGCAGATCCTCCTGACTCACGATGACCTCTCTGATCGCAAGCGTTACCTCAACGCGCGTAGCACCCTGCGCACGCTGGTCGACCTCGACGTGGTGCCGGTGATCAACGAGAACGATACCGTGGTCACCGATGAGATCCGTTTCGGCGACAACGATACCCTGGCCGCGCTGGTGGCCAACCTGGTGGAGGCCGATCTGCTGGTCATCCTCACCGATCGCGACGGCATGTACGACGCCGATCCGCGCCACAATCCCGATGCCAAGCTGATCCATGAGGCTCGCGCCGATGATCCGGCGCTGGATGCCGTGGCCGGTGCTGTCGGTGGCGCTCTGGGGCGTGGTGGCATGCAGACCAAGCTGCGTGCCTCGCGCCTGGCGGCACGTTCCGGCGCGCATACCGTGATCGTCGGCGGCGCCATCGAGCAGGTGCTGGCTCGCCTCAAGGCGGGTGAGCGCCTGGGTACGTTGCTGGCTCCCGAACGTGGCCTGCTGGCGGCGCGCAAGCAGTGGCTGGCCGGTCACCTGCAGACCCGTGGCACCCTGGTGCTGGATGCCGGCGCGGTGAAGGCGCTCAGCCAGGATCACAAGAGCCTGCTGCCGGTGGGCGTCAAGGCGGTGCAGGGCAGTTTCCGTCGGGGCGAAATGGTGGTTTGCGTCGATCCGGATGGGCGCGAGATTGCGCGCGGCCTGGTGAACTACAGCGCGCTGGAAGCGCAGAAGATCATCGGTCAGTCGTCCGATGCCATCGAAAAGCTGCTGGGCTATGTGGATGAGCCAGAGCTGGTACATCGGGACAACCTGGTTCTGGTCTGAATCGTTTCGAGCGAGGGAGAGTGTTATGCGTCTGCTCAAGGGATGTGTGCTGAGCCTGCTGATGTTGCCCGGCCTGGTGCTGGCCGAAACCATCGGTGAGGTCTCCACGGTATTCAAGTGGGTCGGCCCCAATGACAAGATCGTTGTCGAGGCTTTCGACGATCCCAAGGTGGCGGGCGTGACCTGCTACTTGTCGCGGGCCAAGACCGGCGGTGTGAAAGGTGGTCTGGGCTTGGCCGAGGATCGCGCCGAAGCCTCCATCGCCTGCCGCCAGGTCGGTCCCATTGCATTCAAGGACCAGCTCAAGGATGGCGAAGAAGTGTTCAAGGAGCGCACTTCGCTGGTGTTCAAGACCATGCAGGTGGTGCGCTTCTTCGACGCCAAGCGCAATGCCCTGGTGTATCTGGTCTATAGCGACCGGGTGATCGAGGGCAGCCCGCAGAACGCGGTGACGGCCATCCCGATCCTTCCCTGGGGGCCGCAGTAGCTCGAATCATGGTCATAAAAAAACCGCCCCGAGGGGCGGTTTTTCATGCGCGGCGATCAGCTCGGCACATCCAGTTGCAGGCGCTTGTTCGATTGCGTCTGCACTTCATGGTAGCGCTCGGCATCCTTGGCCAGGACGTCGGCCATGGCCGGGAAGATCTCGTCCAGCTTGGTACGCCACTCTTCGCTCCCGGCCTGCTCGGGGAAGCAGCGGCGAATCAGGTCGAGCATGATCGACACGGTTACCGAGGCGCCAGGTGAGGCGCCGAGCAGGGCGGCGATGGTGCCATCCTGTGCGGCCACCAGTTCGGTGCCGAACTGCAGGATGCCGCCGTTCTTGGCGTCCTTCTTGATGATCTGCACACGTTGGCCTGCCACTTCCAGGCGCCAGTCCTCGGCCTTGGCCTCCGGGTAGAAGCCACGCAGGGTTTCCAGGCGCTGAGCTTCGGACTGCATCACTTCCTTGATCAGGTAGCGGGTCAGGTCCATGTTGTCGCGCGCCACCGCCAGCATCGGGCCGAGGTTGTTGGGGCGCACCGACAGCGGCAGGTCGAGGAACGAGCCGTGCTTGAGGAACTTGGTGGTGAAGCCGGCATAAGGGCCGAACAGCAGGGACTTCTTGCCATCCACCACGCGGGTGTCGAGGTGCGGCACCGACATCGGTGGCGAACCCACGGCGGCCTGGCTGTAGACCTTGGCCTGGTGCTGCTTGACGATTTCCGGGTTGTCGCAGCGCAGCCACTGGCCGCTCACCGGGAAGCCCCCGAAACCTTTGCCTTCTGGGATGCCGGACAGTTGCAGCAGCGGCAGAGCGCCACCGCCAGCGCCGAGGAAGACGAACTTGCTCTTCAGTTTGCGGGTGGCACCGTTACGGGTGTCCTTGATTTCCACCAGCCAGCCTTCGGCGTCGCGCTTGAGATTGGTGACCTTCTGGTTGCAGGTGACCTTGGCGTTAGGCTGGGCGGTGAGGTAGCCGAGCATCTGCTCGGTGACCGCGCCGAAGTTGACGTCGGTGCCGGCCTTTACGCGAGTCATCGCCAGCGGTTCGCTGGTGTCACGGCCCGGGATCAGCAGCGGTGCCCATTCGGCGATGGTGGCGCGATCCTCGGTGTACTCCATTTCGGAAAAGGCATGATGCTGACGCAGTGCCTCGAACCGCTTCTTGAGGAAGGCGATGCCCTTGTTACCGCGCACGAAGCTCATGTGCGGAACCGGGTTGATGAAGGTCTTCGGCGCGTTTATCGCGCCCTTTTCGATCAGGTAGGCCCAGAACTGCTTGGATTCCTCGAACTGGGCGTTGATGGTCACCGACTTCTTGATGTCGATGCTGCCATCGGCTCCTTCCGGGGTGTAGTTCAGCTCGCACAGCGCGGCATGACCTGTGCCGGCGTTGTTCCAGGGATTGGAGCTTTCCACTGCGCCGGATTCGCGCAGCTCCACTACTTCCAGAGTGATACCGGGGTTGAGTTCCTTGAGCAGTACGCCCAGGGTCGCGCTCATGATGCCAGCGCCAACCAGCACGGCATCTACGCTTTGGTAATCGTTGTGCGCCATTAACCTCTCTCCAAGAAAAACTGCACCAGATGGATGGCCGTTCGGCCTTTCAGGGCGATACCGGTAGATTCGGGCTCAATGCCCACTCTTCCGGTGGTGAGGGTCAAGGCTGGGATTTGCGGACGCAAAACTGTTCATTTGTTCGCCACACTCTTGTGAAGTTTGTAAAAACCGTTTTTTTCACGCTCTTTTGGAGCGGTGAACCTCAAAAGTTCGACTGCCTCGGCACGTTTTTGCCCGGGCAAAACATGCAATGCATGGCTGCCATCGGCTCTGCATATGGGCTAAAAAGCGGCTCACCAGACTTGGCAGCTCGAAGTGGGCGACTCTCTGGGACGGGGCGATGACGTTGCATCGGCGAGGTCGTGCGGCCCGATCAGGAGACGTCCTTATAATCGGGGCGCGATTATAACGGTGAATGAGGGGAAATTGGTTGCCCCTGCGTGACTTTTATTCTTCCGTCGGTCAGAGCGCCGACGAGCAGGCGGCGTGTGCACGTGTGACGACTGGCGTGACGCGGGCTTCGGCAGGCAGCGGCGCGCCGAGCCAGGAGAGGCCTGGCTCATGAACTTCGACCCAGCCAGCCTGGCCTGGCCGCTCCTGCATCTGGCGCAGGGCGCGGCAAATTCCTTGAGCATCGATCAGGGCGAAATGGCGCATCGGACGGCGGCTGAACAGGTGGTGCAACAGCATGGCGAAGGCTCCGCTGGCGGGGACGCCCTGCTTTATGCCAAAGACGGGTGACAGCCTGATGACAGGAACCGCAGCGTCAGGCTCAGGGTCCTATGCAGCACCACTGTCGGCCTCAGGCCGCGCTGGGTATACTGCCGGCCACTTTTACCTCACTCGGAGAGATGAGCATGCTGCACCGTGCGTTGATCGCCTTGCTTGCTGCGACCAGCCTGACTCTGGCCGGTTGCGCCCTCAGCCCTCAGCAACTCACCCCGCAACCCAAGCTCACCAGTTCGCTGACCCCGGTGGGGCAGGGCCAGCCGGTGGTGGTGCGTGTGGTCGACGGCCGTTCTTCGCCGGTGCTTGGTACCCGCGGCGGTCTGTATCCGGAAACCAGTTCGATCAGCGTGAGCAGCGAGCATGTACTGCCCAAGCTACAGGCCGAGGCCGAGGCTGCCGTGCGTCTGCTCGGCTTCACCCCGTCGGCCAATGCCTACAACGCGCCGCAGCTGACCATCACCCTGGCGGAACTGAAGTACCAGTCGCCGAAAGAAGGCATGTACGTTACCGAGGCGGATATCTCCGCTTCGATTCGTGCCGACGTACAGGGTGGTGGCCGTCGCTACACCGGTCGTTACGGTGCGTCGCTGAATCAGCGTTTCGGCACCGCCCCGAACCAGCAGACCAATACCAAGCTGGTGGGTGAAGTGCTTAGCGATGCGCTGACCCGCGCCTTCAAGGACCCGACCATTGGCCAGGTCCTGCTCCAGTAATTCGTAGCGCCGCAAACAACAACGCCCCGCATTTGCGGGGCGTTTTCGTTTGTCTCGAAGCCTCACGCCGCTTCTGCGTAGAACTCCGGCAGGCTCATGCCGGTGCGGTTGTCGATATCCGGCAGGTCGTAGTGCTCATGGCCTCCGAGGGCACAGTAGACCAGCCAGTGCTGGTCCTGCACGTTGAAAGAGAGTTCGTCGACCACAGCGTCTACTTCATCCAGCGAGTCGATCAGGTAATCACGATCCAGCGGTTGTGAATTGAGCATGGCGCAGTCCTCCAGGGATATTGAGGTTTGGCTCCCAGTACGGTCGATGACTGTCTGGTCATTTCTGGAGATACAAACCTCAGGCCAGGAATATGACGATTTTCAGACGAATTCGGGATAGCGAGCTGCGTTCGTCGGAAACGAACCTTATAAAAGCGGGATTTCAGTACACTGCGCGACGACTTTTTGGGGGCCGAGACGCACCAGTTTCAGCCGAAATCCCCATTCTGGTGCGGTAGCGCGCTCGCTGCACCATGCTGTTCTCGAGGTGTTGCATGTCGTTGCAGGTGTTGTGGTCAATGTTCCTCGCCCACCCGGCCGGGGCTGTGAATTCGCTGGCGTTGTTCTGCGCTCTGGCGGGCGCCTGGTTGTGCCTGATGACTCGTCTGCGCGAGCAGCGCGGCATGGCACGCGTGCTTGCGCAGGGAGAACTGGACGAAAGCCAGGCGCAGGATGAGCGCACACTGCGTATCAATCGCTTCTTCTATCGTTTCGGCGCCGTCTGTCTGGGCGCGGCTCTGTTGCTGTCCTGGTTCAGCACGCGGCTTTGAGGCCGGTGCGATAAATGAAAACGGCAGCCATCGGCTGCCGTTTTCATTTCAACTTCGCAACTTATAGCGGCTGGCCTGCCTTGATCCTGTACTGATTTCGTACCGGATTGGCGTACTGCAGGATCAGGAAAGGCTTTTCTTCGGCGCTGCATGCGGCCAGGCGCTTCTGCCATTCGGCTTCGGCCTTGGCCAGTTCTGCGGCCGGGAACAGCTCGCTTGCTGCGGGCACATTCAGTTCGGCTTCACGCCCCTCCCACATGGCATAGGCCAGGTAGTGCACGGGGAACAGACGGTACTGGCCGAGGATATGACGATCCAGTGCCAGGGCCAGCTGCTTGGTATCTTCCAGGCCGCCGACCGGCGGTCCGAAGTGCAGGTGTACACGTCCTTTGTAGCCGGTGATGCCCAGGGCGATGCTGGCATCGTCTTCACCGGGCGCCTTGGTGTAGCTGCCGGTAGCGGCGCGGATGCTCAGTTCGCGGGCCTTGGCCAGATCGCAGGGGTCGTATTCGTAGCTGATCGACACCGGGATCAGGTTCAGCGAGTCGATCACCGTGGCGAACGGTTCGTCCTTGCGGCTCATGTGGAACATCTTGAGGATGGCCGAGTCGGTGCGGTCGTCACCGTCCTTGGCACGGCCTTCGGCCTGGGCGATCCAGACCGACTCACCGTCTTCGCGGATCGAGTGATTGATATAGGCCGAGAGCAGCTGATAGGCCGCCAGCTTTTCGCGCCGCCCGCTGATTGAGCGGTGCACGATGAAGCTTTTGTTCAGACGCATCAGGTCACTGACGAAGGGGCGTTGCAGCAGGTTGTCGCCGATGGCGATACGTGGCGTCTGCAGGCCGGCGTGGAAAACGGCGTAATTGACGAAGGCCGGATCCATGACGATATCGCGGTGATTGGCCAGATACAGATAGGGTTTACCCGGCTGAAGATGTTCCAGGCCGGTGTAGGTGATACCGTCGCTGGCATGTTCAATGGTGCGATCGATATAGGGTTCGATCCTCGCCTGCAGCTTGGCGACCGAGTCGATACTGGCGAATTCGCTGCGCAGGCGCGCGGCGATCAGCGGCTTGAGCAGCCAGCCCAGCGGCCCGGCCAGTCGCGGAAAGCGAAAGCGGGTAAGAGTGCCGAGAAACGCCTGGTCGGCGAGCAGGCGCGCCAGTACGGGGCGTACTTCTGCATCGGCATAGGGTCGGATGGCATCGAATGCGCCCATCATGCTCTCTTGTTCTGAAGCGGTTATTGGTGAGGCCTGCTCAACAGGCTGAGCAATAGACCGGCGATTATAACGCCAAGTCACAGCTAATCCGCGTGAGCGGTCGCGCAGGTACGTTCAGCTTCGGGGAGCCTGCCGGTGCGATCCG
Organism: Pseudomonas sp. Z8(2022); assembly: GCF_025837155.1. Classification (NCBI taxonomy): domain Bacteria; kingdom Pseudomonadati; phylum Pseudomonadota; class Gammaproteobacteria; order Pseudomonadales; family Pseudomonadaceae; genus Pseudomonas; species Pseudomonas sp. Z8(2022). The sequence goes on from NZ_CP107549.1 coordinate 866,282, forward strand.
AAACCGTTCACGCCGGTCAAGCCCGGTGGTTGGGCATGAAGGAGAGGGGCCGGTCATGCTCCCATAAAAAAGATCCCAGCCTAGTGGTTACCAGGCTGGGATCCGGAGTATGTCAGCTTTGTGTGAGGCCGCGAAAACCTAGCTATTGAGCTTTCGCATTTCCCACATTTTTGCGCAGCGAGTTCGGTAAATGGGTTGGTTGGAAAAAGTTGGCAATGTCTTGGAGCCGTAATGCTGAATGACTTTGACCACTTCCTCCTGACTCGCCATTTCAGAAAGTTCAAACTTTATCGAGCGAACTACCTCCTGGGTTAGACATGTATGGTCAACGATACGCCTGACTTTACGATTTCCTTGATTCACCGAGATAAGAAGAGATCCATCAGGGCGGGGGCTTGCAGTGACGACACAATCGCTTGCCAATGGTTCAACTTTCTTTTCTGCGGAAGTAGACATTTAATTTCCCTCACTGGAAGTTAAATGACTGAGCCAGAGCGGAAATTAGTGGATATAAAGCAAGGTGCAACTTTAGGAGACGAATGGTAGTTGTTGCCATTGTAATGATGGCGCTTCGTGCAACTTTTTCGAGTGTTTTTTGTACGCGTACAAGTTACGTGAAGATGCCATTTTGCTGTCCGGAGGAGTCGTTGCCTACACTGTTGGTAAGGCCTCTCGTCCGAGGGAAACGGCCAAGGATGCCATCGCGGCTGTCAGCTTGATCAGGCCATGACGTCAGGGAGCTCACGATGCTGGAAAGCGAGTCCTATTACTGCCCCTATTGCGGTGAACCGGCCGAGGCGTTGCTCGATCTTTCGGCCGGTGATCAGTCCTATATCGAGGACTGCCCGGTATGTTGCCGGCCGATCGAATTCGAATTGCATACCGATGGGGTCGAATGGCAACTGGACGTGCGCGCGGAGAACGACTGATGCAACGAATCTACGAGCCGGCAAATCTTCTGGAGGGCCAGATGCTGTTGGACATGCTGGCCAGTGAAGGCATCGAGGCCCATCTGCTCGGCCAGCATCTGGTCGGTGCGGTGGGGGAGCTGCCGGCCTGCGGTCTGCTTGGCCTGCTGGTCGCAGACTCCGATGCAGAGAGGGCGCGTACGCTGATCGCCGAGTACAATGCCGCACAACCTGTACCCGGCGATGAGCCGGAGTCTTTTCAGGGCGTGTTGCTCTGTTGACGCGCCCCCCTGTCTGTCGAGTCGTTTCATGTGTGGACGTTACGCCCTGTTTCGCTGGTCGCCGGCTTTTGCGGCGTTACCCGGTTTTCCTGCCGAGCAGAAGCCGCACTGGAACCTGGCGCCCAACGGCCAGGTGCTGATGCTGCGCGCGGGCGAAAGCGGGCCGCAAGCAGCTATGGCGCGTTGGGGGCTGACGCCGGCCTGGCTCAAGGACCTGTCCAAGACGCCGGCGCATGCGCGCGCCGAAACCCTTGCCGAGCAGCCGATGTTTCGCGAGCCCTTTCGCCTGCGGCGCGGACTGCTGCCGGCCAATGGTTTCTATGAATGGCGTGGTGCGACACGCAAGCGGCCCTACTGGATGACCAATGGCGATTCGCTGATGTACTTCGCGGCGTTGTGGGAGGTGTATCCGGTCGGTGGGCATGAGTACCTGAGCGTCGCGCTGATCACTCAGGAGGCCGCGACGCTGCGCCGACCGTTGATTCTCGGCGAGCATGAGCAGGCGTTGTGGCTGAGCGCCGACACGCCGTTCGAACAACTGGCGGCGCTGCTGGCGAAACCGCAGATGGCATTGCGCGAGCGTGCGCTGGCAACGCTGGTCAATGATCCGAAACTGGATGCGCCGGAGTGCCTGACCCCGGCGTGAGCGGGCTGCGCCGCGCAGCTCCTATACCTTGAACTGATTTATCAGGCGGCGTTGCTGTTCCGCCAGTCTGGTCAGCTGGGCGCTGGCCTGACTGGCTTCATCGGCACCGCCGGCCACATCGTTGGCGACCAGGCCGATATTGGTCACGTTTCGGTTGATGTCCTCGGCCACGGCGCTCTGCTCCTCGGCGGCGCTGGCGATCTGGGTGTTCATGTCATTGATCACCGACACCGCCTGGGTGATGGACTCCAGCGAGTGCGCGGCCTGATTGGCGTGTTCCACGCTGTCGTCGGTCTTCTGCTGGCTCTGCTCCATCACCCTGACCACTTCGCGGGTGCCTTGCTGCAGCTGCGCGATCATGTTCTGGATTTCTTCGGTGGCCTGCTGGGTCTTCTGCGCCAGGTTGCGCACTTCGTCGGCGACCACGGCGAAGCCGCGGCCCTGTTCACCCGCGCGCGCTGCCTCGATGGCGGCGTTGAGCGCCAGCAGGTTGGTCTGTTCGGCAATGCCGCGAATGGCGACGAGGATGGCGTTGATGTTCTCGCTATCCCTGGCCAGGTTCTGCACCACGCCCACGGCGCGGCCGATCTCGTTGGCCAGTGCCGCGATGGCCGCCGAGGTTTCCTGCACCACCTGCTTGCCCTGATTGGCCGCCTGGTCGGCGTGGTTGGCTGCTTCGGCGGCATGGGTGGCGTTGCGCGCGACGTCCTGGGCGGTAGCGGTCATTTCGTGCACGGCGGTGGCGACCAGCTCGATCTCGGCCAGCTGCTTCTGCACGCCCTGGTTGGTGCGGATGGCGATGTCGGCCGTGTGCTCCGAGGAATCGCTGACCTGCTGCACCGATGTCACCACGGCGGCGATCATGCTTTGCAGTTTGGCCAGGAAGGCGTTGAAGCCTGCTGCGATCTGCCCCAGTTCGTCCTTGCGATCGACCTGCAGGCGTACGGTGAGGTCGCCTTCGCCCTTGGCGATGTCGTCGAGCATGCCGACCATCTGTCGCAGCGGACGGGCGATGCCGTAGCCGACCAGCCACACCACCAGCAGCCCGAGGCCGGCGATCAGCAGACCCACCAGGGCCATGCCGAGGGTGTCCTCGTGCGCCTGTGCGGCGAGCTCGGACTGCAGCTGCTGCAGTTCGGCGAACACTGCCGAGGTAGGCAGGGCGATGGCCAGGGTCCAGCGCGTCGAGGTGCCGGCGACCTGGAAGGGGTAGAGCAGCTCGAACAGCTGCTGGGCCTCGTTGTGACGCACGATGGGGCGGTTGTCGCCGCCTTTTAGCGCCTGCAGCAGGTCCTCCGGCAGCACCCGCGAAGCCGGTTGGCTGATCAGCGCGGCGTCCTGGGTTGCGGCGATCAGGGTGCCGTTGGCAGCCACCAGCGCCAGTTCGCCGGCCCCGCCATAGAGTTCGCCCTTGACCCGCTCCAGCAGACCCTGGATGAAATCCAGCGCCAGGTCGTTGCCCACCGCGCCGAGGAAGCGCCCGTCGACCACGATGGGCGCGTTGAAGGAGGACACCAGTACCTGCTTGCCACCGAAGTCATAGGCGGCCGGATCGATGACGCAGGGCTGCTTGCTCTGTTTCGGACACAGGTAGTACTCGCCCTCGCGCACGCCGGTCGGCAGGCGCTTCTCGCTCTCCATCTGCTCGGCGGTCAGCGGCAGTACCTTGAAGGCGCCACCCTCGCGGTACCACCAGGGCATGAAACGTCCGCTCTGGTCGTAGCCCTCGGCCTCGCGTCCGGCGTAGTTTGCGTCGTCCTGGTCGAAGGCGTTGGGCTCCCAGCCGATGAAGAAGTCCAGCAAGTCGGGGTTGTCCTGCAGATAGCTGACCAGCAGCGAGGACAGCTCCTCGCGGCTCAGCTGCAGCTTTTCATTGCCCGGAGCCATTCGCGCATTCAGCGTGGCCACGGACTTGGCCAGGGTCATGGGCGCCTCGAACTGTCGCTGCAGCCGCCCGACCTGGGCTTCGGCGAGCGCTACCAGGCGCTGTTCGATGACCTGCTGCAGCAGGCCGCGGGTGTTTTCCTGCACCACCTGCTGGGTTCGCCCGTTGGCGAACAGGGCGTAGAGCACCAGCGCAACCACCACGGCCAGTACGCTCGCTCCGGCGAGAAAGGCAACGGAAAACTGGATGGATCGGAACTTCATGGGGGCTCCCCGGCTCAATGTGTCCTCCAGGGGATAGCGGCAAGGGCGCAGCCTAACTTTAATCGCTTGGCGCAAACGGCCTGGTCGATGACGCTTTCAGCAAGAAAAGCGTGCCACAGATGCGCAACCGCTGTGGTTGCCCGGACCGGGTGCGAGGCCTAGCATAGTGATTCCGATTCCAGGAGATGGCTCGATGAGCAAGGCTTTTTACCTGAGTGGCCTGGCTGCAGCATTGGTGCTGGCCGGTTGTCAGGCAGTCAATACCACCAGCGGTGGTGCGGTTGGCGTAGAGCGCAAGCAGTACATGTTCAGCATGCTGTCAGCCGATGAAGTCAATCAGATGTATGCGCAGTCCTATCAGCAGACGCTGAGCGAGGCGTCGAGCAAGGGTGTGCTGGACAAGAGCAGTGCCAATGCCAAGCGCTTGCAGGCTATTGCCGCACGGTTGATCCCGCAGGCTCCGCGTTTTCGTCCGGATGCCGCCAACTGGCAGTGGGAGGTCAACCTGATCAAGAGTGACGAACTCAATGCCAACTGTGGTCCGGGCGGCAAGATCATTTTCTATAGCGGCATCATCGAGAAGCTTAAGCTGACCGATGACGAGATCGCCGCGATCATGGGCCATGAGATGGCACATGCCCTGCGCGAGCACAGCCGTGAGGCGATGTCCAAGGCCTATGGCATCGAGATCGCCAAGCAGGGTGCTGGCGCCTTGTTCGGTCTTGGCGAGAGCAGCATGGCGCTGGCCGATACGGTGGTGCAGTACAGTCTGACGTTGCCCAACAGTCGCGGCAACGAGAACGAGGCCGATCTGATCGGTCTGGAGCTGGCCGCCCGTGCAGGTTACGACCCGAACGCGGCCATCAGCCTGTGGCAGAAAATGGAGGCCGCTGGCGGTGGTGCGCCGCCCGAGTTCATGAGCACGCACCCGTCGTCCAGCAGCCGAATCGCCTCCCTGCAGGCGGCGATTCCGAAGGTGATGCCGCTGTATCAGCAGGCCAAGGCCGGACGCTGAGTCCGGAACGAAAAAGGCGCAGCGCGAGCGATCACGCTGCGCCTTTTTTCAGGGCAGGGCTTTTTCGGCGAAGGGGCGGGTTTGCAGGCCCAGCTGAGCGCGGAAGCTTTCCATATCGAACATGGTGCAGATTTCCTGGATCTCGTTGCCCGGCGTCAGCGTCCAGAAGGCCATGGCCGAGATGCTCAGTACCTTGTCGCTGGGTGGGTAGCCCAGCGCAGGCCTCTCGATGGTGCCGATCAGGGTGCTCCAGGTCACTACCTTGTAGCCTTCGGCGATGCAGTCCTCGATCACGATCTGCAGGTCCGGCATGGCGTGGCGAATGGTCTGAACCAGCTGGATGAAGCCAGAACTGTCGAGCGGGCTGCCAACGAACGAACTCTTGTAGATAAAGTCGCGGCTATGCAGTTGTTCGGCGAGGGCCATACGACCCTTGTTCCAGGTCAGGTCGACGTGCTGGCGCACCATCTTCTTGCGATCATCCAGTGACATGCTGCCCTCCCGGCTGCAGGCATCAACTACGTGACGTGGTGCGCACTTTAGCAGCAGGCAGGAGGGCGCTGATATTGGCCGAAATGCCAGTTTGCTGGCGTCAGGACCGCGTCAGATAAGACCGCTCAGTTTCATCGCCTGGTAACCGGCGTAGACCGCCAACGCCGCGAAGGCGCAGGCTGCCAGCCGACGAATCAGCGTCAGCGGCAGACGTTCGGCCGCGAAGTTGCCCGCCAGCACCACCGGCACGTTGGCCAGCAGCATGCCCAGCGTGGTGCCCATCACCACCAGAACGAAATGTGGGTACTGTGCCGCCAGCATCACGGTCGCGACCTGGGTCTTGTCACCCATCTCGGCAAGGAAGAAGGCGATCAGCGTGGTGAGGAAGGGGCCGTATTTCTTCAGGCCGGATTCTTCATCTTCATCCAGTTTGTCCGGTACCAGCGTCCACGCGGCGACTGCAACGAAGCTGGCGGCGAGAATCCAGCTCAGCGTGGCAGGTGAGAAGAAGCCCGCGACCCAGTTGCCAACGGCGCCAGCTGCGAAGTGATTGGCCAGGGTGGCGACAACAATTCCCCAGATGATCGGCCAGGGGCGGCGAAAACGTGCTGCCAGCAGCAGGGCGAGCAGTTGGGTCTTGTCGCCGATCTCGGCGAGGGCAACGATCAGGGTGGGGACGAACAGGGATTCCAACATCAGGTTTCCTAAAGGGGGCGGGTCGACACGGCTTATGACACGAACGACCTTCCCGCCCCGGGTGAGGTTGTGCGTGTCATAGGTCTTGTCAAACCTCAGGCCTCTCTGTGAAGGCCTCGGGTCGCATGCGCCATGCTCTGCGGAGCAAGTATGTTGACGCACGCCAGGCGAGCAGGGCGCTCGCGGGAGACTACTCCCCTAGGACGGGCGCCATTGTGCCCAAGCGTTACGCTGTGGGCAAGCCCGCTCAGCGACGTGCGCTGTAGATGCGAAAACCATCGGCCTCGGCCAGGGTGTGGCAGGGGCCAAGGTGGCGCTCGATCAACGGCGGGTATTTGAGAAAACTGTTGGCTACCAGACGCAGTTCGCCACCTTTGACCAGGTGGCGCGCGGCCTGGCTCAGCAGGTTTTCGCTGGCCTGGTAGTCGGTATGCACACCCTGGTGGAACGGCGGGTTGCTGACGATGGCGTGCAAGCCTTCTGGCGCCGACTCGATCCCGCTGCCGGCGATCAGGTTGGCCGACAGACCGTTGCGGGCCAGGGTCAGGCGGCTGCTTTCCAGGGCGAAGGCATCGACATCCAGCAGGCTCAGCTCGCTGGATGGGTAGCGCCGCTTGAGCGCCGCACCGAGTACCCCGGCGCCACAGCCGAAGTCCAGCATGTGACCGCTCGGCAGGTCATCCAGATGCTCCAGCAGCAGCGCGCTGCCGCGATCTAGGCGGCCATGGGCGAACACGCCGGGCAGGGTAATGATCTCCAGCGCACCGTCCACCAGTGGCAGGGTATAGCTCTGTGCCAGGGCATGCAGGTCGGGTACGGGCGGCGCCTGTTCCACGTCGACGCACCAGAGCTGACAGTGTCTTGCGCTATCGAGCTTGCGCGGTTTGCCATAGGCGGCCAACTGCTTGGCCGCGCGCTCGATGCCGCCGCGTTTTTCTCCGACCAGATACAGTGGTTTGCCAGTCAGGCGCGAAGCCAGGGCCTGCAGCACGTAGTCGGTCAGCTCGCGTGACTTGGGCAGGAACAGCACGGCAGCGCGGTAGTCACCCTCTGGCATCTGCGTGTCGAAGTGGCTGCGGCCGGAAAAGCGCGCCGCGAGCAGTGCCTGATCGCCGGAATGCCAGCCCCAGCCGTGCGCCTGCGGCAGCGCACCGAGCAGATCATCGGCCGGCAGACCGGCCAGCAACAGCTCGCCGTCGAACAGCCCGGCCTGACGCAGGAGAACTTCGCTTCGCGGGTCCATGGTGCTTCCTACAAATCTGTGATGCGAAAAGGTAAGAGGGCCGGGAGAATGAAACCGAGGCATTGCTGCCAAAGCGCTGTACCGGCCGGTCGCTTCCTAAAAAGCTGCGCAGCTTAACTGACGACCCGCAACGGCGCACCGGCGAAGAAGCCGGCTGCGTTTTCGACCATCTGACCGACGATGCGCTGACGCGCCTCCTGACTGCCCCAGGCACTGTGCGGGGTGATGATCAGGCGTGGGATGTCGCCAGCCAGCAGCGGATTGCCGTCTTGCGGCGGCTCCTGCGTCAGCACGTCGGTAGCAGCGCCGCCAAGATGACCGCTGCGCAGCGCGTCGGCCAGCGCCTGCTCGTCGACCAGGCCGCCGCGCGCGGTGTTGATCAGGAATGCGCGAGGTTTCATCAGCGCCAGCTCCTGGGCGCCGATCAGGTTGCGTGTTTGATCGTTGAGTGGGCAGTGCAGGGTCAGGGCGTCGACCTGCGGCAGCAGTTCATGCAGTGGCAGGCGATCGGCGCGTGCCGGGCGACCTGGCAGTTGGCCAAGCAGCACGCGCATGCCGAAAGCTTCGGCCAGGCGCGCAACGGCTCCGCCCAGCTCGCCATGGCCGAGCATGCCCAGGGTCTTGCCTTCGAGCTCGACGATGGGGTGGTCGAGCAGACAGAACTGGCTGGCCTGTTGCCAGCGACCTGCGGCGATATCGCGTTGATAATCCGGCAGGCGCGTAGCCAGTGCCAGCAACAGCATCAGGGTGTGTTGCGCGACGGACGGCGTGCCGTAGCCCTGACAGTTGCAGACCGTTACACCGTGGGCGCTGGCAGCTTTCAGGTCGATGTTGTTGGTGCCGGTGGCGGATACCAGCACCAGCTTCAGTTCGGGACAGGCAGCGAAGGTGGCGGCATCCAGCGGCACCTTGTTGCTGATGGCGACCTGAGCACCTTGCAGGCGTTCGGCGACCTGATCCGGACGCGTCTGGGCGTGCAGGGTCAGCTCGGCGAAGGCCTGATGCAGCGGTTGCATGTCGAGGTCACCAAGGTCGAGGGAGGCGTGGTCAAGGAAGACGGCGCGTGGGCTGTTGCTCATCAGCTGTACCTTTTCGCAGAGGGGGCGCAAGAGTAGATTGGCGAGCCTACCAGACCTTAACCGTCGATGCGGAGCCGCCATGTACTGGACCGAGTTTCTAACCGTTGCACTGATTCACCTGCTGGCCGTGGCCAGCCCCGGTCCGGACTTCGCCATCGTCGTGCGTGAAAGTGTCGGCTACGGTCGCCGCGCCGGTCTGTTCACGGCCTTTGGTGTCGGCACCGGCATTCTGGTGCACGTGACCTATTCGCTGCTGGGGATCGGCCTGATCGTTTCGCAATCCATCGTGTTGTTCAACGCGCTGAAGTGGCTGGCAGCCGCTTACCTGCTTTACATCGGTATCAAGGCGCTGCGCGCTCGTCCTTCCGATCCTGCCAGTGCCGAACCGAATCTGGCGGCAGGTGAGCGCAGCCGTCGGGGCGCCTTCGTTACGGGGTTCATCACCAATGGGCTAAACCCCAAGGCGACGCTGTTCTTCCTGTCGCTGTTCACCGTGGTGATCAACCCGCATACCCCGGTCGTGGTGCAGGCTGGCTATGGCCTTTACCTGGCGCTGGCGACCGCGTTCTGGTTCTGCTTGGTGGCCTGGTTGTTCAGCCAGCAGCGCGTGCGCGCCGGCTTCGCCCGCATGGGGCACTGGTTCGATCGGCTGATGGGCGCGGTGCTGGTGGGCATTGGTGTGAAGCTGGCACTGACCGAGATGCGCTAAACGAAAGAGCCCCGCATTTGCGGGGCTCTTTCATGATGAGCGGGTTACAGCAGCTCGATGGCCACCGCGGTGGCTTCGCCGCCACCGATGCACAGCGAGGCGATGCCGCGCTTGCCGCCTTTCTTCTGCAGGGCGTTGATCAGGGTAAGGATGATCCGCGAGCCGGTGGAGCCAACCGGATGGCCCTGAGCGCAGGCGCCGCCGAACACGTTGACCTTGGCATGATCCAGACCGTGTTCGCGCATCGCCAACATGGTCACCATGGCGAAGGCTTCGTTGATCTCGAACAGGTCGACTTCGTCCTTGCTCCAGCCGGTCTTCTTCAGCAAATTGCCCATGGCACCGATGGGCGCCAGGGTGAATTCACTCGGGTCCTGGCTCTGGGTGGCATGGGCAACGACTCTGGCCAATGGCTTGAGGCCGCGCCTGGCTGCTTCATCGGCGGTCATCAGCAGCAGGGCGCTGGCACCGTCGGAAATCGAGCTGGCGTTGGCCGCAGTGATGGTGCCGTCCTTCTTGAAGGCAGGCCTGAGGGTGGGAATCTTGTCCAGATTGGCAGTAAGGGGCTGTTCGTCATCCTTGACCACCACTTCGCCCTTGCGCGAAGTCACGGTGACCGGAACGATCTCGGCATCCAGAGATCCGTCCTTGATCGCGGTCTGGGCGCGCTTGAGCGATTCGATGGCGTAAGCGTCCATCTCTTCGCGGGTGATGCCGTAGCTGTCGGCCGTCTCCTGAGCGAAGGAGCCCATCAGTCGGCCCGTGCGGGCATCTTCGAGGCCGTCGAGAAACATGTGATCCTTGATCTCGCCATGGCCCATGCGCAGACCGGTACGGGCCTTTTCCAGTACATAGGGCGCGTTGGACATGCTCTCCATGCCGCCGGCGATCATGACCTGATTACTGCCGGCTTTCAGCGAGTCGACGGCCATCATCACCGCCTTCATGCCGGAACCACACAGCTTGTTGATGGTGGTGCAGCCAGTGGCTGCTGGCAGTCCGGCATTCAGCGCAGCCTGGCGAGCAGGGCCCTGCTTGAGGCCGGCCGGCAGCACGCAGCCCATGATGACTTCCTGGACGTCGGCCGGCTCGATGCCGGCGCGTCTGACAGTCTCACGAATGGCGGCGGCGCCCAATTCGACGGCCGGCACGCTGGCCAGGCCGCCTTGAAAACCGCCCATGGGAGTACGGGCGCCGCTGACGATGACGATATCGGACATGTGTTACCTCGGACGAAAAGAGGGGACTCGATGCAGCCTTTTCAGTACTGGCTGGTTGGACCGATTCTAACCTGTGACCAAAAGTGGCCATAGAGTCACGAGGCAAATCATTCTTTGGGCTGATTGAGTGGGGCGGGAGCCGCTCTAGAGTCGCTGCAAACCTATTTTTGCGTGCCTCAAGGTGACTCCATGCTGCAGACCCGACTGATCCCACCCGCCGAAAACGCTCATGCCTATCCGCTTTTGATCAAGCGCCTGCTGCTGTCCGGCAGTCGTTATGAGAAGACCCGCGAAATCGTCTATCGCGACAAGTTGCGATACAGCTATGCGACCTTCAACGAGCGTGTCGCGCGTCTGGCCAACGTGCTCAGCGAGGCCGGAGTCAAGGCCGGCGACACCGTGGCGGTGATGGACTGGGACAGCCATCGCTACCTCGAGTGCATGTTCGCCATTCCCATGCTCGGCGCGGTGCTGCATACCATCAACATCCGCCTGTCGCCGGATCAGATCCTCTACACCATGAACCACGCCGAAGACCGCTTCGTGCTGGTCAACAGCGAATTCGTGCCGCTGTACAACGGTATTGCCGGGCAACTCACCACGGTGGAGAAAACCCTGCTGCTGACCGATGGCGAAGACAGGAGCGCCAACCTGGCGAATCTTGTCGGCGAATACGAGAGCCTGCTGGCAGCGGCCAGCGCGCAGTACGACTTCGCCGATTTCGACGAAAACTCGGTCGCCACCACCTTCTATACGACCGGGACGACCGGCAATCCCAAGGGCGTGTACTTCACCCACCGGCAACTGGTGCTGCACACCCTGTCCATGGCGACCACCATGGGCGGTCTGGACAGCATTCGCCTGCTGGGCAACGACGACGTCTACATGCCGATCACGCCGATGTTCCATGTGCATGCCTGGGGCGTGCCCTACGTGGCCACCATGCTCGGGGTCAAGCAGGTATATCCCGGCCGCTACGAGCCGGACATGCTGTGCCGGCTGATCAAGGAAGAGAAGGTCAACTTCTCCCACTGCGTGCCGACCATCCTGCAGATGGTGTTGGCTGCACCGGGGGCGCAGGACCATGATTTCGGCGGCATGAAGATGATCATCGGCGGCAGTGCGCTCAATCGCTCCCTGTACGAGGCGGCCAAGGCGCGAGGCATTCAATTGACCGCAGCCTATGGCATGTCCGAAACCTGTCCGCTGATCTCCTGCGCCTACCTCAACGAGGAGCTTCGCGCAGGCAGCGAAGACGAACGCACCACATACCGAATCAAGGCGGGTATCCCGGTGCCGCTGGTGGAAGCCGCGATCATGGATGCCGAAGGCCAGTTGCTGCCGCGTGATGGTGAATCGCAGGGCGAGCTGGTGTTGCGTGCCCCCTGGCTGACCCAGGGCTATTTCCGCGAGCCGGAGAAGGGCGAAGAGCTCTGGGCTCATGGCTGGCTGCACACCGGCGACGTGGCGACCATCGACGGCATGGGTTTCATCGAGATTCGTGATCGCATCAAGGATGTGATCAAGACGGGAGGCGAGTGGATCTCGTCGCTGGAGCTGGAAGATCTGATCAGTCGCCATCCTGCGGTACGGGAAGTCGCGGTGGTGGGCGTGCCTGATCCGCAGTGGGGCGAACGCCCGTTTGCGCTGCTGGTGCTGCGTGAAGAGCAGGGGCTGGATGCCAAGGGGCTCAAGGAGCATCTCAAGCCCTTCGTCGAGCAGGGACACATCAACAAGTGGGCGATCCCCACGCAGATCGCGCTTGTTACCGAAATTCCCAAGACCAGTGTCGGAAAGCTGGACAAGAAGCGCATTCGCGTCGAAATCGCCCAGTGGCAGGAGGCAGGCAGCGCTTTCCTGTCCACGCTGTGAGGTGCGGACTGGCTGGTCGGCTAAAGTGACTGGCCAGTCAAACAAGCGTTTGGCTTGCTAATTGCTGTTTCACGTCCATGCTTGGCTAGGTGCAGCGTCTGAAACCTGCGAGCCAGAGTGCCTGGGGGCTGCAAATCACACTTTCGAGGGATCAAGCAGTACCACCTGCTGGCTATAGTCCAAGCATCCATAACAAAAAACACATGGAGTAGCGTCGATGACAACAAAAACAACACCGTACTGGCGCCTGGCAAAACTGCCGCTGGCCGTCAGCCTCGCATCCACCCTTGCCGCCCCGGCATTCGGCGTCACTTTCAATATTGGCGAGATCGAAGGGCAGTTCGACTCGGCGCTGTCGGTGGGGGCGAGTTGGTCTACGCAGAGCGCCGATAAAGATCTGATTGGCTTCAACAATGGCGGCCGAGGCCTGTCGCAGACCTCCGATGACTCCAAGCTGAACTTCAAGCGAGGCGAAACCTTCTCCAAGATATTTAAAGGTGTTCATGACCTTGAACTTCGCTATGGCGATACCGGCGTGTTTGTTCGTGGTAAGTATTGGTACGACTTCGAGTTGAAGGATGAAAGCCGTCCTTTCAAAGATATCAGCGATAGCAATCGCAAAGAGGGTGCACAGTCCTCTGGTGGTGAGATTCTCGACGCATTCATCTATCACAACTACGCGATCGGCAACCAACCGGGCTCTGTACGTCTTGGTAAGCAAGTAGTGAACTGGGGTGAAAGCACCTTTATTGGTAACAGCATCAACTCAGTCAACCCTATCGATGTAGCTGCCTTCCGCCGACCGGGTGCCGAGATCAAGGAAGGCCTGATTCCGGTCAACATGTTCTTCATCTCGCAGAGTTTGACCGACAATCTCTCCATGGAGGCGTTCTACCAGCTCGAGTGGGATCAAACCGTCGTCGATAACTGCGGAACCTTCTTTGCTCAGCCGGATGTCGTTGCCGATGGATGTGACGATAATCTGCGCGTACTGCGCTCCAGGTCATCCCTGCCTGCTGCAGCGCTTGGAGCTGCTGATCTGTTCGGCGTTGACATCAACGATGAAGGTGTTCTGGTTAAGCGTGGCGCCGACCGTGATGCTCGTGACAGTGGGCAGTGGGGCGTTGCTTTCCGCTATATCTTCGAACCATTGGATACAGAGTTCGGCTTCTACGCCATGAACTACCACAGCCGAGCCCCTATCTTCAGCGGCCAGGCGGGTAGTGAGGCGGCGTACACCGCAATTGACAACTTTGTCGCGGCATCGCCTGCTGCACGAGCTTCTCTTGCGCCGCTCCTGGCTGCTGGGGCTGGTAATTACTTCCTTGAATATCCGGAAGATATTCGACTTTACGGCATAAGCTTCGCGACTACCTTGCCAACCGGCACAGCATGGAGTGGGGAGATCAGCTACCGCCCGAATGCACCTCTGCAGTTGAACACGACCGACGTTCTGTATTCAGGCCTCAAGCCTCTTACAAGCATGCCGCTTACCGGCGGTATGTACGATGGCTCTGGCGTCGGCAACGTGTCGCTGATCGATTCGGGGTTCGGTGCCACGGCCCATGGCTACAAACGTAAGGAGATCACTCAGTTCCAGACGACTCTGACTCACTTCTTCGACCAGGTAATGGGAGCTTCTCGTCTCACCTTGGTTGGCGAGGTCGCGGTGGCCCATGTGGGGGGCTTGGAGAGTTCCGACAAGCTGCGCTACGGACGTGATCCGAGCTATGGACCGGGCCCGCTGGACGGAAACTATGCCGTTGGTGGCGTTGGTGTCTTCCCAACCTGTCAAGGTCTGAATACCGGGACCTTGGGTAACAACCCCAACGCCAAGAACGTCAGCAAATACTGCGAAGACGATGGTTTCGTTACCTCTACTTCGTGGGGTTATCGCATTCGCGCCATCTGGGATTACCCCAACGTTTTTGCCGGCGTGAATCTGCGGCCGAGTGTTGCCTGGTCCCATGATGTGGAAGGTTATGGCCCGAATGGTTTGTTCACTGAAGATGCTAAGGCTGTGAGCCTCGGCCTTAATGCTGAGTACCAGAATACCTATACCGCAGATCTGTCCTTTACCAGCTTCTTTGATGGCAAGTACAACACCGCCGTTGATCGCGACTTCGTTGCGCTCAGTTTCGGTATGAACTTCTAAGCGGTCAGGAATTTCGAGGAATCATGATGCAAATGAAAACAACAAAAAAACTGTGGCAAAGTGGCGTCCTGGCCCTGTCTCTGCTGGCAACCGGCGTCATGGCTGCCGTCTCGCCGGAAGAAGCAGCCAAGCTGGGTACGACCCTGACTCCGCTGGGTGGGGAAATGGCCGGCAACGCCGATGGATCGATCCCGGCCTGGACTGGCGGGCTGCCGGCCAATGCCGGTGCGGTCGATCCGCGCGGCTTCCTGGCCGATCCGTTCGCCAATGAGCAGCCGCTGTTCACCATCACTGCGCAGAATGCCGAGCAGTACAAGGACAAGCTGACCCCCGGCCAGCTGGCCATGTTCAAGCGCTATCCGGAAAGCTACCGGATGCCGGTCTACCCAAGTCACCGTTCTGCCACCGTGCCGGCAGCGGTGATCGAGGCTACCAAGCAGAACGCGGTCAACACCAAGATGATCGAGGGTGGTAACGGTCTGGAGAACTTCCAGACCGCCAACCCGTTCCCGATTCCGCAGAACGGCCTGGAAGTGATCTGGAACCACATCACCCGTTACCGCGGTGGCAGCGTGCGCCGTGTGGTGACTCAGGCGACTCCGCAGCCGAACGGCTCATACTCGCTGGTCTACTTCCAGGACGAGTTCACCTTCCGCGATGCGCTGACCGACTTCGATCCGAGCAAGGAAAGCAACGTACTGTTCTACTTCAAACAGCGCGTGACCGCTCCGTCGCGTCTGGCCGGTAACGTGCTGCTGGTGCACGAGACTCTCAACCAGGTGAAGGAGCCGCGTCTGGCCTGGCTGTACAACGCCGGTCAGCGTCGCGTGCGTCGCGCTCCGCAGGTGTCCTATGACGGTCCGGGTACCGCCGCAGACGGTCTGCGTACTTCCGACAACTTCGACATGTACAACGGTGCGCCGGATCGTTACGAGTGGAAGCTGGAAGGCAAGAAGGAGATCTACATCCCCTACAACTCCTACAAGCTGGACTCGCCGAACCTGAAGTACTCCGACGTCATCAAGGCCGGCCACCTCAACCAGGATCTGACTCGTTACGAGCTGCACCGCGTCTGGCACGTGACCGGCACCCTGAAGTCGGGTGAGCGTCACATCTATGCCAAGCGTGACTTCTACATCGACGAGGATACCTGGCAAGCCGCTCTGATCGACCATTACGACGGTCGTGGCACCCTGTGGCGCGTAGCCGAGGCGCATGCCCAGCACTACTACGACAAGCAGGTGCCGTGGTACACCGTGGAAACCCTGTACGACCTGCTGTCGGGTCGCTACCTGGCGCTGGGTATGAAGAACGAGGAGAAGCAAGCCTACGACTTCAACTACAAGGCCTCCGGCAGCGATTACACCCCGGCCGCTCTGCGTCAGGCGGGCGTTCGCTAAAACCTGCCTCCTGCAATACGAAAAGCCGGCCTTGTGCCGGCTTTTTCGTTACGGACTGTAGCGGGCGCTTCAAATGGCCAGTGCAAGCCGCTAGGCTGGGCCCGGATCGAGCCCGCTGACGCAAAAGAAGACCTCCAAGAACAGGCCGATGACAGACCTCTCCCGCACGCCAGGTTTTCCCTATACGCCGGCCACGTCGGTGGACGCGCGTTTCTATCGTCCGCCACTGCCTGCAGGGCATATGCCTCGTCCCCGGCTGTGTGAGCGTCTCGAAGAGGGGCTGCAGGGGCGCTTGCTGCTGGTCAGCGCGCCAGCCGGCTTCGGCAAGAGTTCGCTGGCGATCGAGTTCTGCGAGCGACTATCCGATCACTGGCGTAGCCTGTGGCTGGGGCTGAGCGAGCGCGACAGCGATCCCGGGCGTTTTCTCGAGCGTTTGCTGCAGGGCCTGCAGCAGTTCTACCCCGGCCTCGGCGAGGAGGCGCTGGGGCTGCTCAAGATGCGCCAGCGTCACCAGCCATTCGCATTCGAACAATGGCTCGATGGCCTGCTCGACGAGCTGGCACAGAAGCTCGGCGACGGTCAGCCGCTGCTGCTGGTGCTGGATGATTATCATCTGGCGCAGGGGCCGGTGCTCGATCGATGCCTGCAGTTCTTCCTCAACCATCTGCCATCCGGGGTGTTGCTGCTGGTCACCAGCCGTCAGCGGCCGGACTGGCATCTCGCGCGTCTGCGTCTGTCGCGGCAATTGCTCGAACTGAACGAACAGGACCTGCGCCTGACCTCCCGCGAGCTGGACGCCCTGCTGGCGAACCAAGGGGCACACCTCGAGCGGCAACAGATCGACGGAATCCTGCAGCGCAGCGAGGGCTGGATCGCGGGTTTGCGCCTATGGCTGTTGGCCGCCGAAGAGCTGCAGCAGTCAGGTGAGGGGCTGCAGCTGCACGGCGGTGAGGGGCTGATTCGTGAGTACCTGCTCGAAGAGGTCATCGAACGCCAGCCCGCAGAGGTTCAACAATTTCTCTATGACACCGCCTGCATGGAGCGTTTCTGCGCGGAACTGTGCGATGCGGTTCGTGACAGCCATGACAGCGCTGCGATCATCCGCCAGTTGCAGGCCAATCAGGTATTTCTGGTGCCTCTCGATGATCAGGGGCGCTGGTTCCGTTATCACCACCTGTTTTCCGATCTGCTCAATGCGCGGCCTGCCGAAGGGTTGAGTCGATCTCGCAGCAGTACTCACTTGCGCGCCTGTCGCTGGTTCGCTGCGCAGGGCCTGCTCGACGCCGCCATCGAACAGGCGTTGCTGGCCGGGCAATCGGATGTCGCCGCCAGCCTGGTGCAGAATCTTTCCGAAGAGCAGATGCTGGCCGAGCAGAATATCGCCATGCTGCTGCGCTGGAAGGCCAATCTGCCGGATGATCTGCTGGCCAGCACAACGCGACTGATCATGCTCTACGGCTGGGCGCTGGCGCTCGCCTGTCAGCTCGATGCCGCGCAGGAACTGCTCGACCAGCTCGGCCGATTCCTGCCAGCTGCCGATCCGGTCAGCCAGCGCAGCCTGCTGGCGCAGTGGCAGGCGCTCGATGGGGTCATCGCACGTGGGCGTGGCGATGGTGCCCGTGCCGAGCAGCAGTGCAGCGAGGCGTTGGCCGGCTTGCCGGCGGAGCGCTATGGCCCGCACTTCATGTGCCTGTCGGCCCTGGCCAATCTGGCCATGGTCCGTGGTGACCTGTGGCGTGCACGGGGGCTTAACCGCGACGCACTGGAGCTGGCGCAGCGTATCGACAATCCCCTGTTTGAAGCTCTGGCGCACTATGAGCGCGCCCGGGTACTGCAGGGGCGTGGCGAAGTACTGCGCGCGCAGGATGAAGTGCAGCAGGGTCTTCTGCAGGTACAGCGTTTACCCGCCCAGCGCCAGTATTCGGTGCGGGCGCGGTTGACCATCTATGAAGGCTACCTGCTCGGCCTGCGTTTGCAGCCTCGGGCCGTGGAACGCTTGCGCGCCGGCGTCGCCGAGGCCAGGGCGTGTCGCGATGTCGGTGCGTTGATCGGTTACTGCGTGCTGGCCAGTCTCGAAGGCCGCGATGGGCGCTCCGCCGAGGCCTTCGCCCTGCTTGGTGAGGCCGAACGCCTGATGCATGTCTGGGACGTGCCGGCGATCTATTACCTGGCGATGATCACCCTGATGAAATGCGAGCTGTGGTTGCGTCAGGGCCAGGTCGAGCTGGCCGCGGCCTGGCTGCCGCAGCTGGCGGAAACCTACAGCGAAGGGCGTGCGCTGGCACCGGAGTTTCATCCGCAGATGGCGCTGCACATCGACCTGCAGCAGGCAGCTCTGGATCGTCTGCAGGGTGATCTGGAAAGTGCCGAACGGCGTCTGCGGGCCTTGCAGCCGCGAGCACAGGGATTGGGTTGCCAACTGGTCGGCCTGGCGGCGCAGGCGCAGCTCGCTCAGCTGTTGCGGCAAACCGGGCGGGCGCGTGAGGCGCAGCAACAGCTCGACAGATGCCTGGATCTCGCACAGGGCGGAGCGCTGTTGCCGTTCATCGAGCTGGTGCAGCATCAGCCGCAGTGGCTGCGTGAACGCCTGCAGGAGCGTTCGTCGTCCTGTCAGGTCCGCGACGCCTTGCTCGCGCAGTTACCAGCGGAACAGCACGCGCCCGACTTGTCTGAGGTCGAGGCGGAACCGCTCACCGAGAAACTCAGCGGACGCGAGCTGGCGGTACTGCAGCTGATTGCGCGTGGCTGTTCGAACCAGGAGATCAGCGAGCGCCTGTTCATCTCCCTGCACACGGTCAAGACCCATGCCCGGCACATCAACAGCAAGCTGGGCGTCGAACGGCGTACCCAGGCCGTCGCCCGTGCCAAGGCATTGGGGCTGTTGCGCTGAGGCAGGCGCCGACATCTTCTGCGTTGGGCCCTTGGGCTGGTTGCCATCGATCTTTTCCAGCGTTTCGCTCAGTTGCAGTGGTCTACCCTGCGCGCGCTCCGCGGACCTTCGTGACGCGCCGGTCCAGATCGCGCAGCCCGGCCGCCTCGACGGTGGTCGGCAGAACCGCACGAGGTGGCCTGCGCCCAGAACCGGTGACATGCTGGGGCAGGCGAACAGTCCCAAGGTTGGGCGCCAATTCGAGGCGCGCCATGCTCTGATGCGTGATGCCTACTACAGGAACCGAGGTGTCCCGCATGACTGCCAAAAGCCTGCAACTGCAACCGCCGCTGGCTGCCGGTTTCGCCCGTCTGGGCTTCGGTGCGCTATCGCTGGAGCGCCTCAAGGCGCGTTACGGCAATGCCGCCGACGGCTCCCGCTATATCGAACTCGACGGCTTCAACATCCACTATCGCGATGAGGGTAGCCGCGACAAGCCCGCACTGGTGATGATTCATGGCGTTGTGGCCTCGCTGCACACCTGGGATGGCTGGGTGCAGGTGTTCGCTTGCGATTACCGCATCATCCGCTTCGATGTGCCCGGATTCGGTCTGACCGGCCCGGCACGTGACGGGGAATATTCGGCCGAGCGCATGACGCGGGTGCTCGGTCTGCTGCTCGATTACCTGCAGGTGGACAAGGCCGATATCGCCGGTAATTCACTCGGCGGCTACATCGCCTGGAACTTCGCTCTGTCGCAGCCACAGCGTGTCGGCAAACTGGTACTGATCGATCCGGCCGGTTACCACATGCACAAGGTGCCGTGGATGATTGCCGCCGCCGCGCTGCCCGGTGCGAGAGTTGCCATGCCGCTATGGATGCCGCGCGCATTGATCGCTCAGGGCATCAGGGAGGTCTACGGTGAGCCGGGGCGGATCAGGCCGGGCGTGGTCGATCGCTACTACGACCTTTCACGGCGGCCGGGTAATCGCCGCGGAATGGTCGACATCTTCCGGGTACTGCTGAAAGTCAATCAGGAGCAGCTCCATGCAACGCCCGGGCGGGTCGCACGGATTAAGGCGCCAACCCTGCTGCTGTGGGGCGAGCGTGATCGCTGGATATCCCCGCAGCAGGTGCCACTGTGGCAGCGCGATCTGCCGGGGATTCAGGTCCGGGTCTATCCGGGTGTCGGGCATATTCCGATGGAGGAGATTCCCGAGCAGAGCGCAGCCGATGCGATGAACTTTCTGCAAGGTTGAGGCCCGTGAAATCCCGCAATACAAAAAGCCCGGACAGGCTCCGGGCTTTTGTAGGCGTCTGGTCAGGGATTCGCTTCAGGCCGCTTGCCGGGCGCCATCGAATTCCTCGCGCGCGGCATGTAGCAGATCCAGATTGTTGTGCTCCCAGGGATGGAAGCCGTCCTTGAAGAAATCCAGATAGGCGCGCAGCTGCGGGCGGAACACGCCGTCCTTGCCCCACATCCAGCGGATGCCGTCGCGCCATACGCGCCAGTTCCACAGCAGGCCGTCGACCCTGAGCATATGCGCCAGGCCTCGCGTGGTGTCGAGCACGAAGAAGAAGGTGCCCATGATCATCGCCCGGCGCAGCAGCCTGCGACTGCCACACACCTGGTTGTAGACGTCGAAGGCCACCGCCTTGTGCTCGGTTTCCTCCAGCGCATGCCAGCGCCACAGGCGGGTCATTGTCGGGTGTGCGTCGGCCATATAGGCGCCATCTCTCAGCAAGCCATCGGCCAGGATCGCAGTGATGTGCTCCAGCGCTGCGGTAGCGGCCAGCTGGCGCTGCGGCGAGAACCTCTTCTGCGTATATCGGATGCGCCTGCGGGCACGCTTCTCCATGCGCCCGACGTCGTAGCCGAGGTCGCGCAGGCGCTGGCTGTACTCCAGATGTTCACGGCTGTGATGACCTTCCTGGCCGATGAAGCCACGAATCTGTTCCCTGAGGACCGGATCGTCGATGCGCTCGCGGAACTGACGCACCGAGTCGATGAAAAAACGCTCGCCGTCGGGGAACAATACTGACATGGCGTCGAACAGATGTGTCTTGAAGGCATCGCCGCCGTTCCAGTGGCGCGGCAGCGGGTTGGGCAGATCGAAATCCATATGTCTGGGGCGTATCTGCAATCCTTCCGGAGTTGTGCTGGCCATGGGGTCTCCAATGGGCTATTTGCCTGGCTGTCACTATGGGCGCTGCGCACGCCTGGGCACAGGTTCGTAACAGCCAAGGTTGCGGTCATATCCGGCCAGCGGCCTGTTCCAGCAGAAAGTTGTGGTAGCGACAGAGCGGCGAACAGGTAGTCCTTGAGTTAAGGTTTTTCATCAGTCCGGTCATCTGCGGCCAGCTACCCGAACGACAAGCCCATGAAGCAAACCCTCAATTTCACCGCCGCACTGGTTCCCGTCGCGTACGCCGAGGCGCTGCTGGCGCTGGCCGAAGAACTGGGCCAGACGCGTGGCGAACTGTTTGTCGCGGCACGGGTACGCCCTGAGGTGCTGGGCAGCCCCAATGGCCGATTGTCCTTTCTCGATTTTCACCTGTTGACTCAGGCCGCGCTGGAGCGTTGCGGCGAGCCCGCGCTCGGTCTGGTCCTGGGCCAGCGCCTGAACGTGTCTACGCACGGCATCCTGGGTTACGCGGTGTTGTCCAGCGCCAATCTGGGCAAGGCCCTGCAGTTCGCCCTGAAGTACTACCGCGTGCTGGGGCTGTCCTTCGAGCTGGAGCTGGTGGAGCAGGGGCAGGATGTGGAGTTGCGTGCGGTCGAGTCCTTTCCCATGGGGCCGCAATCGCGTTTTACCAGCGAAGGTCTGCTGACCAGCATTCACACCATCGCGCGTTTTCTTCTGGGCGAGGAGTTGCGCGGTTTGGCCGTCGGTTTCGCCCATTCCGCACCGGACTATGCAGAGCGCTATGCCGAGGTGTTCGGCGTAGCCGCGCAGTTCGAGCAGCCCTATAACTGGCTGCGCCTGCCCCGGCATTATCTGCAGCGGCCCATGGCCCTGGCCAACCCGGCCACCGTGCAGATGTGCGAGCAGCAGTGCGAGGCGCTGCTGGCCAGTCTCGACGTGCAGGATGGCCTGCTCACCCGGGTACGACGCCTGTTACTGGCTCGCCCGGGTGACTTCCCCGACCTGGAAAGCGCCGCGAGCGCCCTGCATACCAGCGGCCGCAGCCTGCGTCGGCATCTGGCGCAGATGGGCACCAGCTATCAGCAGGTGCTCGATGACGTACGCAAGCGCCTGGCGTTGCAGTACCTCACCACCACGCACTTGCCGCTGTATGAAATCGCCCAGCTGCTGGGCTTCAGTGACCCTTCCAATTTCCGTCGTGCATTCCGCAAATGGACCGGTAAACTGCCCGGCGACTACCGCAACGAGGCCTCCCGATGAGTACCGCCGAACGCCCCGCCCTGATCCGCGAAACCTTCCCCGTCGGCCCTTTGCAGTGCAACTGCACCATCATTGGCGACCCCGTGACGAAGAAGGCCATAGTGGTCGATCCGGGCGGTAATCCCGATCTGATCATGGCTCGACTGGAAGCGCACGGCCTCAAGGTGGTCAGCATCATCCACACGCACGCCCATCTCGATCATTTCCTCGCCTCGGGGCAGATGAAGGAAAAGACCGGTGCTACGCTGCATCTGCATAAGGAGGATCAGTTCCTCTGGGACAATCTGGAGATGCAGTGCAACATGTTCGGCGTGCCGTACACGCCGGTCCCCGCGCCGGATCGCTGGCTGGCAGACGATGAGGAGCTGGCCTGCGGTTGCGGTGTGGCCCTGCATACGCCAGGGCACACGCCGGGCTCCATGAGTTTCTGGTTCGCAGACGCCAAGCTGCTGATAGCAGGTGACACGCTGTTCCGTCGTGGCATCGGCCGTACCGACCTGTGGGGCGGCGACTACGCCACCATCGAGCGTTCGATCAGGCAGCGTCTGTACATCCTCGACGAGGAGGCCACCGTGGTCACCGGCCATGGCCCGGACACCCGCCTGGGCGAGGAGATGCGCGAGAACCCCTTTATTCGCGCGTGACCGGGCACTAATGGTCGCGCGATGACTCAAATGGCCATCACCCACCGTTCATGGAGATACCTTCATGTTCCGCCTTACCCTGATTGCCCTGTGCTCGTCCGCGCTGCTGCTCAGTGGCTGCGCCTCGCAGAATCCCTATGACCAGAGCGCGCCGAGTTCCAACCGCACCGCCACCTATGGCGGGATCGGTGCCTTGGCCGGTGCGGCCGCCGGTGCCCTGATCAACCACGACAATCGCGGCAAGGGCGCATTGATCGGTGCTGCCGTGGCCGGTGCCGCCGCTGCGGGTTACGGCTATTACGCCGACAAGCAGGAGGAAGAGCTGCGTCGCAGCATGCAGGGCACCGGCGTTGAGGTGCAGCGCCAGGGTGATGTGATCCAGCTGATCATGCCCGGCAACATCACCTTCGCTACCGACTCGGCGCAGATCGCCAGCAGCTTCTATCAGCCGCTCAACAACCTGGTCAACTCCTTCCGTCAGTACAACCAGAACAGCATCGAGGTAGTCGGGCATACCGACAGCACCGGGTCGCACAGCTACAACATGGGCCTGTCGCAGCGACGTGCACAGAGCGTGGCCGATTACCTGCTGGCGCAGGGTGTCGACCCCAGCCGGGTGAGCACCCGTGGCATGGGGCCGGATCAACCGGTAGCGAGCAACGCCACCGCCGATGGCCGTGCACAGAATCGTCGTGTGGAAGTAACGCTGCGCCCGCTGCCTGGTGTGCAATGACCGGCGCCCTGCCGGCGGATCTGCTCTAGATCGCATTTCTCACCCGCCCAGGCTGTTAAGCTTGGGCGGAACTTCGCCGCGCCCTGGCGGTTCGAAGGCTGTGGCATGTCTGCCCGATACCAGAAGAAATCCTAAGGAAACGTTATGAAGACCAGGCGTAATCTGATCGCAGCAACTGCGTTCATGGCCATGCTCGCTGGCTGTACCACCAATCCCTACACCGGCGAAAGCCAGGCTGGCAAAGCCGGCATCTATGGCGGCATCGGCGCAGCGACCGGAGCCGTGATCGGGGCCGCCACGTCGAGCAAGAAGGATCGTACCAAAGGCGCACTGATCGGTGCCGCCGTCGGTGGTGCCGCCGGTGGTGGCTACGGCTATTACGTCGATACCCAGGAAGCCAAGCTGCGTCAGACCCTGCAGGGCACTGGCGTGCAGGTGCAGCGCAATGGCGATGATCTGAAACTGATCATGCCGGGCAACATCACCTTTGCCAGCAACTCGGCCGATATCGCCGCCGGCTTCTACCCGACCCTCAACTCGCTGGTGCTGGTCTTCAAGGAGTTCAACAAGAACGGCGTGAATATCGTCGGTCACACCGACAGCACGGGTTCGCAGGAGCTGAACCAGAGCCTGTCCCAGCGTCGCGCGCAGAGCGTGGCCAACTACCTGACCGCCAATGGTGTCCCCGGCCAGCGCATTTCCGCATACGGGGCAGGCCCGAGCCAGCCGATTGCCAGCAACGCCACCGAAGCTGGCCGCGCGCAGAACCGTCGCGTCGAGATCAACCTGCGTCCGCTGTAAGATCTGACTGCGTGCAAAAAAGCCTCCCAGCGGGAGGCTTTTTCATTTCGGCGGGCAGCGCGACGCGGGTGTCGGCCCAACCGGAGTGGAGCAGGCTGCCCCTGTCGGTGCTTCAGGCCTGCTGTTGCAGGCTGGCGAGCTCCGCGTCCTTCTCTTCCCACAGACGGTTGACCCACTGCTGGAAGGCCAGGCGGTAGTCGTCGTCCTGATCGTAATTGCGGCCGATGAATTCGCCTGGAATATCCACCTGCTTGAAGTTCACCTGCACGGCCTCCAGGCGACCGCAGAGCAGATCCCAGAAGCCCGGCACACCATGCGGATAGTGGATGGTGACGTTGACGATGGCGTGCAACTGCTCACCCATCGCATCGAGCACGAAGGCGATGCCGCCGGCCTTGGGCTTGAGCAGGTGCTTGAACGGTGAATTCTGCTGCGCATGTTTGGCCGGGGTCAGGCGCGTGCCTTCGAGGAAGTTGAACACCGCCACCGGATTGGTCTTGTAGCGTTCACAGGCCTTGCGCGTGGTGGCCAGATCCTGACCGCGCTTTTCCGGATACTTGGCCAGGTATTCCTTGCTGAAGCGCTTCATGAACGGGAATTCCAGCGCCCACCAGCACAGGCCGATCACCGGTACCCAGATCAGCTCCTGCTTGAGGAAGAACTTCAGCAGCGGCATGCGGCGATTGAGCAGGTACTGCAGGACCAGAATGTCCACCCAGCTCTGGTGATTGCTGGTCACCAGGTAGGAATGGCGCGTGTCGAAGCGTTCCAGGCCCTGAACCTTCCACCGGATATGGCCGACCAGGCGCATCCAGAACTTGTTGAAGCCGATCCAGCTTTCAGCGATGCCGTGCATGACGAAGCGCAGCGCGCGCTGAATGGGCGCGAAGGGCAGCAGCAACTTGAGCAGCGCAACGAAGAACAGCGGCCAGCACCAGAACAGGGTGTTCAGGGCGAGCAGCAGACTCGCGATCAGGCCGCGCAGCGGCGCGGGAAGAAAGTGCAGCATCGGGCAAACGCCTCCGTAGGCAGGCTGCACGCCCGGCGGGCAGCCTGAAAATGGGGCTTTCTCTGCGCCCCGTATAGGTCGAAAGAGCTGCGGCGTTCCATGTCGCGAGCTGATTTGGCGCCAAGGTTAACGCTTGTGCACTGACCTGCAAGTGCCAGCGATGACCCCCTGGTTTCGCCAGGCCACAGCTGGGGAGCTGCTCGCGCCGGCTATTGCGGCCGGCGCTTGGCATCTTGCTCGGTGCGGCTGTTCAGCTCGGCAGGTTGGCCGCCTGGATCGCGGTGAGCGCGATGGTGTAGACGATGTCCTCGACCAGGGCACCGCGTGAAAGATCGTTCACCGGCTTGCGCAGGCCCTGCAGCATGGGCCCGACGCTGATGCAGTCGGCGCTGCGCTGGACCGCCTTGTAGGTGGTGTTGCCGGTATTCAGGTCGGGGAACACGAACACCGTGGCGCGGCCGGCCACCGGACTGTTCGGCGCCTTCTGCCGGCCTACGCTGTCGATGGCGGCGGCATCGTATTGCAATGGGCCGTCGAGCAGCAGGTCCGGGCGTTTCTCGCGAGCCAGGCGGGTAGCCGTGCGCACCTTTTCCACCTCTTCGCCGCTGCCCGAGTCACCGGTGGAGTAGCTGAGCATGGCCACACGCGGTGGAATGCCGAAGGCCTGTGCCGAGCTGGCGCTCTGCAGGGCGATCTCGGCCAGCTGCTCGGCATTCGGGTCCGGGTTCACTGCGCAGTCGCCATAGACCAGTACCTGGTCCGGCAGCAGCATGAAGAACACCGAGGACACCAGGTTGTAGCCGGGGGCGGTCTTGATCAGCTGCAGCGCCGGGCGAATGGTATTGGCGGTGGTGTGGACGGCGCCGGACACCAGGCCGTCCACTTCATCCAGGGCCAGCATCATGGTGCCGAGCACGACCGTATCTTCGAGTTGAGCTTCGGCCATCGGGGCATTGAGCCCCTTGCCCTTGCGCAGCTCGACCATCGGCTCGATGTAACGGCCGCGAATCAGATCCGGGTCGAGAATCTCCAGGCCTTCCGGCAACTCGATGCCCTGAGCCCGGGCCACGGCGTGCACCTCTTCGGGCTTGGCCAGCAGTACGCAGCGGGCGATACCGCGGGCCTGGCAGATGGCGGCGGCCTGCACGGTACGCGGCTCGCTGCCTTCGGGCAGGACGATGCGTTTGGCAGCGGCCTTGGCCCGCTGCACCAGCTGATAACGGAATGCCGGTGGCGACAGGCGCAGTTCGCGCGGGGTACCGCAGCGGTTGGCCAGCCAGTCGTGGTCGATGTGGCTGGCGACGAAATCGGAGACCTTGCCCGCGCGCTCGCGGTCGTCCAGCGGGATTTCCTTGTTCAGGCGGTTGAGGTTGGTGGCGGTGTCATAGGAACCGGTGCTCACCGTCATCACCGGCAGGCCGTTGGCCAGCGCGCCCTGGCACAGTTCCATGATGCGCGGATCAGGCGCGAAGTCGCTGCACAGCAGCAGACCGGCCAGGGGTACGCCATTCATCGCCGCAAGGCAGGCGGACAGGATGATGTCGTCGCGATCACCCGGTGTCACCACTAGGGTACCGGGCTTGAGCAGCTGCACGCTGTTGGCCACGGCACGGGCACAGAGCACGATCTTCATCATGCGCCGCTGCTCGTAGTCGCCGGCGTTGAGAATGCGGGCACCGAGCAGTTCGGCGATGTCCTTGGTGCGTGGCGCGTTCAGTTCTTCCTGCCAGGGGATGCAACCCAGCAGACGGAAGTTTTCCGTCTTGAGCAGCGGCGAAAACTCTTCCAGGCGCTCGGCGAAGGCCTCGATGCCGTCCTCGCTACGCACCTTGTTGAGAATCACGCCGAGCACTTTCGGATCCTTCGGGCCGCCGAACAGCTGCGCCTGGATCTCGATGCGGTCGGACAGTTCGGTGAGGCTCTCGTCTTCCGGGGCGCTGACCAGGATCACATCGGAGTCCAGGCTCTTGGCCAGGTGGAAGTTGACCCGTGCGGCGTAGCTGGCGTGACGCGTCGGTACCATGCCTTCAACGATGACCACGTCCTTGTCGGCGGCAGCCTGCTGATAGAGGCTGATGATCTCCTCCAGCAATTCATCCAGCTGGCCGTCTCCGAGCATGCGTTCGACATGGCTGAGCGGCAAGGGCTTGGGCGAGTTCAAACCGTGGGTGCGTGCGACCAGTTCGCTGGAACGTTCCGGGCCGAGGTCACCGGCATGCGGCTGGGCGATAGGCTTGAAGAATCCGACCTTGAGACCGCTGCGCTCCAGGGCGCCGACCAGCCCCAGGCTGATGGAGGTGAGACCGACACCGAAACCGGTGGGGGCGATGAAGAAGGTATGCATGAATTAACCTCGGTCGAGCAGGGCAAGGGTATCGAGGGCTATCTGCCGCTCTTCGTTGGTCGGCACCACCAGCACGCGGGTGTGGCCGTCGGCGTGGATGGCGCCCGCGACGCCACGCACGCAACGGGCGTTGGCCTGAGGATCGAGTTTCAGCTTGAACAGGCTCAGGTGCTCGAGCGTCTTGCTGCGGATCAGCGCCGAGTTCTCGCCGATACCACCGGTGAAGATCAGTCCGTCGAGACGACGCAGTGCGCAGCTCATCGCCGCCAGCGATTTGGCCAGGCGGTAGCAGAACACTTCGATGGCCAGGGTGGCGCCAGCGTGGCCCTGCTCGCGGGCCAGCTCCAGCGTGCGCATGTCGTTGGACAACCCGGACAGGCCGAGCAGGCCGCTGTCCTTGTTGAGCATGCTGTCGATCTGCTCCAGGCTCCAGCCCAGGGTGCGCGACAGGTGGCTGTGCAGGTTGGGATCAACGTCGCCGCTGCGCGTGCCCATTACCAGACCTTCCAGAGGCGTCAGGCCCATGCTGGTGTCGCGGCTGTGGCCATTCTCCACGGCGCAGGTGGAGCAACCATTGCCCAGGTGGGCCACCAGCCAGCTGCTGGCATCGAATGCCAGGCCGCTCATTTGCGCAGCCTTGTGGCTGACGTAGCGGTGGCTGGTGCCGTGGAAACCGTAGCGGCGCACGCCGTGCTCGGCATACAGCGCGTGCGGTACGGCGTAGCGATAGGCGTGCTCGG
Source organism: Pseudomonas sp. Z8(2022) (assembly GCF_025837155.1). Lineage (NCBI taxonomy): Bacteria > Pseudomonadati > Pseudomonadota > Gammaproteobacteria > Pseudomonadales > Pseudomonadaceae > Pseudomonas > Pseudomonas sp. Z8(2022). The sequence continues at coordinate 894,693 of NZ_CP107549.1, forward strand.
GCAGGCTCTGGTGGAAGGCGGTATCGAACACCGCCACCTGCACCAGGTTGGGAAACAGCTTCATCGCGGCTTCGATGCCCTGCAGGTGGGCCGGATTGTGCAGGGGCGCCAGAGGGGCAATATGACGAATCGTCTGCAGAGTGGCAGCATCCAGGCGCGTGGCACCGGCGAAATGTTCGCCACCATGCACCACGCGATGGCCGATGCCGTGTAGTTCACCGGCAGAAGCCTGCTGCACGATGGGCAGCAGGTGCGACAGGGCCAGGCGATGATCGGCCCCGGACAGCACCAGGCTGTCCCTGTTTTCGCCCAGTTGCCAGTGCAATACCGCTTCGGGGCTGCCCAGGCGTTCGGCCAGGCCGCTGAGAATGAAGGTCTCCTGCGCTTCGTTGACCAGGGCGAACTTGATCGACGAACTGCCGCAGTTGATCACCAGAATGTTGCGTGCAGACATTTAAGCTTCCTTGAAGTCATCGTTCGACCGATCCATGGCGCACCAGCCGCAGGGGAAGAAACTGCCCTGTCTGGCCTGGCGCTGCTGGGGATCGAGTACCCAGGGGCGATTCTGCCAGGGCGGTCGGTGGCGCACATGCTGAGTATGGCCACAGGACAAGACTGCCACCCAGTCGCCGTGCTCGTCCTGACGAAAATCAAGGATACGCACAGCCCGTTTGTCCGGGCTCGGGTCGCAATCCAGCCCGGCCTTGGTTAAACTTGACCGTTCATTACTCTTTTGCAAAAGGTCTCCCCATGCTGATCGCCGCCAACAAGGCCGTCTCCATCGACTATACCCTGACCAACGATGCCGGTGAGGTGATCGACAGCTCTGCTGGCGGCGCGCCGCTGGTTTATCTGCATGGTGCCGGCAACATCATCGTCGGCCTGGAAAAGGCCCTGGTCGGCAAGAAGGCCGGTGACGACGTGGAAGTCTCCGTCGAGCCGGAAGAAGCCTACGGCGAATACAGTGCCGAGCTGGTCGCGACCCTGAGCCGCGCCATGTTCGAAGGCGTCGACACCCTGGAAGTGGGCATGCAGTTCCACGCTTCCGGCCCGGACGGCAGCATGCAGATCGTCACCATCCGCGATATCGACGGCGACGACGTGACCGTCGACGGCAACCACCCGCTGGCCGGCCAGCGCCTGAACTTCAAGGTCAAGGTGGTCAACGTGCGCGATGCCAGCGAAGAGGAAGTGGCGCACGGCCATATCCACGGTGAAGGTGGTCATCACCACTGATTGATCCAGGCGACTTGCGGTCGTTCTTTTCGGGCGAACCGCTGCTAAGCTCAATCATGCGATCAAGGCGCCTCAGGGCGCCTTTTTCATGCGTCGCAACCGGCGGGGCGGCTTGGCCCTGCTGCACTGGATTCGCTGAGGAAGTTCGTCATGAGTGCCTTTCACGATCTCAATCTGCGTGCGCTGGATGGCCAGGAACTGCCATTGGCGCCCTACAAGGGCCAGGTGGTGCTGGTGGTCAACGTCGCCTCGAAATGCGGCCTTACGCCTCAGTACGCCGGGTTGGAAAAGCTCTATCAGCAATACAAGGGCAATGGCTTTACCGTACTCGGTGTGCCCTGTAATCAGTTCGCCGGCCAGGAGCCGGGCAGTGAGGACGAGATCCGCTCGTTCTGCAGCCTCAACTATGGTGTGACCTTCCCGTTGGGAAGCAAGCTGGAGGTCAACGGCCCCGGTCGTCATCCGCTGTATCGCCTGCTGGCAGGCGAGGGTGCGGAGTTTCCCGGCGACATCACCTGGAACTTCGAGAAGTTTCTGGTCGGTCAGGACGGCCGTGTGCTGGCGCGCTTCTCGCCGCGCACCACGCCGGACGATCCGGCCCTGATCCAGGCCATCGAAAAGGCGCTCGGTCTCTAGGCCTTGGCTCCTGCGCGCTCGATCCGGGGCGCAGGGGGAGGCTAAACGGCCAAATCCACGGTCATTTCCTTCCGTACTCTTGTTCGCAGGGCCGCCCGGTTGCTTAATCGGGCGATTGCCCAGGAGTACGTCATGACCAGCTTTCCCAACGAGCAAACACCTGCCATGGCCTCGCCGGCCGAGTTGCGTGCCCTGATCGAGAGCCGCCGCGCGGTGCGTCGTTTCACCACCGAGCCGGTGCCGGACGCGGTGATTCGCGATTGTCTGGAGCTGGCCGTGCTGGCGCCGAGCTCCTGCAACCTGCAGCCCTGGAGTTTCCAGGTGATTCGCGATGCCGCTCTGCTGGCGCAGTTGCACCCTGTATGCATGAGCCAGAACGCCGCCCGCGCGCCCCTGATCATTGCCGTGCTGGCGCGTCCGGACACCTGGCGTCAGGCCTGTCGCAACGTCATCGAACACTGGCCTGAGGCCGAGGTGCCGGCAAGGATCCGCAGCTTCTACAGCAAGACCGCACCCTTTCAGTACAACCAGGGGCCATTGGGCCTGCTGGGGTTGTTCAAGCGGCAGCTGGTGCGCCTGCTGGGGCTGCGCAAGCCGCTGATGCGCAAGCCCAACAGCAAGGCCGACATGCGCCTGTGGGCAGTGAAGTCCACCGCGCTGGCGGCGCAGAATCTGATGCTGGCGTTTCAGAGTCATGGCTATGCCACCTGTCCGATGGAAGGCTTCGATGAGGTGCGCCTGCGCCGCGTGCTGGACATTCCGCGCCAGGCCATCCCCATCATGCTGCTGGCCGTCGGGCGGCAGGGCGAGAAGGGCGTGTACAACCCGCGCCTGCGTTTTCCGCTGGAGCAGCAGGTCACCTGGCTGTAAGCAGGTTTGACCTGGATCAAATGGCCTCGTCTTGAATACGGCGTAATCGTCCTTATCTAGTCTTCATCTCGGCGGGTGTCGTTATTCGGGGTTCTTTTTTCCCGGCCCGCTCTTCTGGAGGAAGGACATTTATGCGTATCGATCGTTTGACCAGCAAGCTGCAACTTGCACTCTCCGACGCCCAGTCGCTGGCAGTGGGTATGGATCACTCGGCCATCGAGCCTCTGCACCTGATGCAGGCGCTGCTCGAACAACAGGGCGGCTCGATCAAGCCGTTGCTGATGCAGGTCGGCTTCGACATCAACAGCCTGCGCCAGGGCCTGACCCGTGAGCTGGATCAACTCGGCAAGCTGCAGAACCCTACCGGCGACATCAACCTGTCGCAGGATCTGGCGCGCCTACTCAACCAGGCCGACCGCCTGGCGCAGCAGAAGGGCGACCAGTTCATTTCCAGCGAGCTGGTGCTGCTCGCAGCCATGGACGAGAGCACCAAGCTGGGCAAGCTGCTGCTCGGCCAGGGTGTGTCGAAGAAGGCCCTGGAAAACGCCATCGCCAACCTGCGCGGCGGCCAGGCGGTCAACGACCCCAACGTCGAGGAGTCGCGTCAGGCGCTGGACAAGTACACCGTTGACCTGACCAAGCGTGCCGAGGAAGGCAAGCTCGACCCGGTGATCGGTCGTGACGACGAGATTCGCCGCACCATCCAGGTGCTGCAGCGCCGCACCAAGAATAACCCGGTGCTGATCGGCGAACCCGGCGTGGGCAAGACCGCCATCGCCGAGGGCCTGGCCCAGCGCATCGTCAATGGCGAAGTGCCCGATGGCCTCAAGGACAAGCGCCTGCTGTCGCTGGACATGGGCTCGCTGATCGCCGGCGCCAAGTTCCGCGGCGAGTTCGAGGAGCGCCTGAAGGCCGTGCTCAACGAGCTGGGCAAGCAGGAAGGGCGCATCATCCTCTTCATCGACGAGCTGCACACCATGGTCGGGGCCGGCAAGGCCGAGGGCGCCATGGATGCCGGCAACATGCTCAAGCCGGCTCTGGCCCGTGGCGAGCTGCACTGCGTCGGCGCGACCACGCTGGACGAGTACCGTCAGTTCATCGAGAAGGACGCCGCTCTGGAGCGACGCTTCCAGAAGGTGCTGGTGGACGAGCCGAGCGAGGAAGACACCATCGCCATTCTGCGTGGCCTCAAGGAGCGCTACGAGGTGCACCACGGCGTGAGCATCACCGACGGCGCGATCATCGCCGCGGCCAAGCTCAGCCATCGCTACATCACCGACCGCCAGCTGCCGGACAAGGCCATCGACTTGATCGACGAGGCCGCCAGCCGCATCCGCATGGAGATCGACTCCAAGCCGGAGGAGCTGGATCGTCTCGATCGCCGCCTGATCCAGCTGAAGATCGAGCGCGAGGCGCTGAAGAAGGAAGACGACGAAGCGACCAGAAAGCGCCTGGAGAAACTCGAGGACGACATCGCCAAGTTGGAGAAGGAATACGCCGACCTGGAGGAAATCTGGAAGTCGGAGAAGGCCGAGGTACAAGGCTCGGCGCAGATCCAGCAGAAGATCGAGCAGGCCAAGACCGAACTGGAAGCCGCGCGCCGCAAGGGCGATCTCAATCGCATGGCCGAGCTGCAGTACGGGGTGATTCCGGATCTGGAGCGCAGCCTGCAGATGGTCGATCAGCACGGCAAGAGCGAGAACCAGTTGCTGCGTAACAAGGTCACCGACGAGGAGATCGCCGAAGTCGTGTCCAAGTGGACCGGCATCCCGGTGAGCAAGATGCTCGAAGGCGAACGCGAGAAACTGCTGAAGATGGAAGGCCTGCTGCACCAGCGGGTGATCGGTCAGGACGAGGCGGTGGTCGCCGTGGCCAACGCCGTGCGCCGTTCCCGTGCCGGGCTGGCCGACCCAAACCGGCCGAGTGGCTCGTTCCTCTTCCTCGGCCCGACCGGCGTCGGCAAGACCGAGCTGTGCAAGGCGCTGGCCGAGTTCCTCTTCGACACCGAGGAGGCGCTGGTGCGCATCGACATGTCCGAGTTCATGGAGAAGCACAGCGTCGCCCGTCTGATCGGTGCGCCGCCTGGCTACGTGGGTTACGAGGAAGGCGGCTACCTGACCGAGGCCGTGCGCCGCAAACCCTACTCGGTGGTGCTGATGGACGAGGTGGAGAAGGCTCACCCCGACGTGTTCAACGTGCTGTTGCAGGTGCTGGAAGACGGCCGCCTGACCGACAGCCATGGCCGCACCGTGGACTTCAAGAACACGGTCATCGTGATGACTTCCAACCTCGGCTCTGCGCAGATTCAGGAGCTTGTGGGTGACAAGGAAGCGCAGCGCGCCGCGGTGATGGATGCGGTGGGCAGCCACTTCCGTCCGGAATTCGTCAACCGTATCGACGAGGTGGTGGTGTTCGAGCCTCTGGGCCGCGAGCAGATCGCCGGCATTGCCGAGATTCAGCTGCAGCGCCTGCGTGGTCGCCTGGCCGAGCGCGAGCTGAGCCTGGGGCTTACCCCGGAGGCTCTCGACAAGCTGATCGCCGTCGGTTACGACCCGGTGTATGGCGCCCGCCCGCTAAAGCGTGCAATCCAGCGCTGGATCGAGAACCCGCTGGCGCAGCGCATCCTGGCTGGCGACTTCGCGCCGGGGGCGACAGTGCAGGCGAAGGTGGAGGGTGAGGAGATCGTCTTCGCCTGATCGGATGCTGCGTAAACACCAAGGCCCGCCAAATTGGCGGGCCTTTGCTTTTGTAGCCCGGATGAAATCCGGGAAATCGGTGTCAGGCGCCGGGCTACGGGCTTGTGGGAGGGACTTCAGCCGCGACCGTCGCCGCTAAAGCGCCTCCCACAGTGGAGGCTGTTCGCCCGTGATTACCCCAGTAATCAATGCTCCTGCCCGCAACAGCCACCCCAATGCTTCTTCTTCGAGGTATGGCCGATGCCCGGGTTGAAGGTGTTGGTCGGATCCAGCTCGCGGTAGAAACCGGCCAGTGCAGGTTTGGCCACGTACAGATGGCCCACGTTGTGTTCGGCCGGGTACTCGGCGCGGCGCTCGTCCAGCAGCTTCCACATCTGGTGCTCCATCGCGATCGGGTCATTGCCCTTCTTGACGATGTAGTCCTGATGGAACACATGGCAGAAGAAATGCCCGTAGTAGAGCTTGTGGATTATCTGCTCTTCCATCTCCTGCGGCAGCGTCTCGACCCAGTCGCGATCATTGCGGCGCAGGGCGATGTCCAGCGCGAGGATATCCTCGACGCTGCTGCGGTGCGCCTCGCGGTAGCGGATCGCTGCGCCGGCAACGGCGAAGCGATGGAGGAACGCCTTGCGCCCTTCCTCTGCGTCGCACTCGAAGTAGCTGCCGCTGGCGCTGTTGCCAAAGTAATCGCTGAGGAAGGCGCGGGTCTGCTCCAGGGTATCGTTGGACACCCGCACCAGCAGGTGATGCTCGAAGCGGTCACGGTACTCGCGCATGCGCGCCGGCAGGTGGCTGGGTAGCAGGTTCATCAGCGCCTGGATCACCTTGTCGGTGATGCCACGCAGGCCGAAGCGCTCGAAGAATCCGTCGACCCGGCTCTTCATGGCGAAGGCGGCCGGCACCCTGGCCGTGCCGAACCTGTCGATCACCAGGAAGGTGTCCTTGCCGTATTTTTCACCGATATCGAAGGCGGTGCGATGGATGTACTCGCCGGCGATCGGCAGGCGCGGCAGCTTGGCCAGCAGATGACGGCGCACTTCGGTCAGGTCGTGCGGATCGTTGCTGCCGATGTAGAACACCGTGCTGGGCTCCTTGGGGAAGGTGTCCAGACGTACGGCGAACAGGCACAGCTTGCCGGCCGAACCGGAGGCTTCGAACAGGCGCGAAGGGTCGGCGTTGAAGCGGGCCGGAGTGTCGGCGTCGACATCGCGGACGTGCTCGCCGTAGCGGGCGTCGGAGGCCTTGGCCGTTTCTTCGTTGCGCACCTGTTGCGGCGTGTAATCACCGTTCTGCAGGCGGGTGAGAATTTCTTCCGGGGTGTTGCCCAGATCGATTCCCAGGTGATTGACCAGCTCCAGCGAGCCGTCATCCTTCACTTGCGCGTACAGCGCCAGCTCGGTGTAGGCCGGGCCGCGGCGCACCAGAGCGCCACCGGAGTTGTTGCAGATGCCGCCGAGTACCGAGGCGCCGATGCAGGACGAGCCGATCACCGAATGCGGTTCGCGATTCAGTGGCGCCAATGCCTGTTCCAGGCGGTCGAGGGTGGCGCCGGGCAGGCATACCACCTGCTGGCCGTCGTTGATCAGCTGTACGCCGGTGATGCGCAGGGTGCTGATCAGTACGATCTCGCGGTCGTAGTCGTCGCCATCGGGGGTCGAGCCACCGGTCAGGCCGGTGTTGGCTGCCTGCATGATGACGATGCGGTCGGCCGCGACCGCCGCCTGCAGGACGCGCCACTGTTCCAGCAGCGAGCCCGGGCGCACCACCGCCAGCACGTTGCCTTCACCGGTGCGATGGCCCTTGCGAAAGCGCCGTGTCGATTGCTCATCGGTCAGCACGTGGCTGGCACCGACGATCTGGCGCATTTGCCCCAGCAGAGTGTCACGGGTGACAGAGGTGGGGACGGCGGCGGTCATTGGATCAACGCTCCTTTACCAGCAGGTCCGAGGTGATCTCGGCGATGGACTTGGCACCGGTCAGGACCATGGCCACCCGCATTTCCTTCTCGATCAGGTCGAGCAGGTTGCTCACGCCGGCACCGCCGGCAGCGGCCAGGGCATAGAGGAAGGCGCGGCCAAGCAGCACGGTGTCGGCGCCGAGGGCGAGCATGCGTACCACGTCCAGACCGGTACGGATGCCGGAGTCGGCGAGGATCTTCAGATCACCCTTGACCGCGTCGGCGATGGCCGGCAGGGCGCGGGCGCTGGACAGCACGCCATCGAGCTGACGACCACCATGGTTGGAGACGATGATGCCGTCCGCGCCGAAGGTCACGGCGTCGCGCGCGTCTTCGGGGTCGAGGATGCCCTTGATCACCATCGGGCCATCCCAGAAGTCGCGGATCCATTCCAGGTCCTTCCAGGAAATCGACGGGTCGAAGTTGGCGCCGAGCCAGCCGATGTAGTCGGCCAGGCCGGTCGGATTGCCGCGGTAGGCGGAGATGTTGCCCAGGTCGTGCGGTTTGCCCAGCAGGCCGACATCCCAGGCCCACTGCGGGTGAGTCATGGCCTGCAGCATGCGTCGGAACGGCGCGTTCGGGCCGCTCATGCCGGAATGGGCGTCGCGATAGCGCGCGCCGGGTACGGGCATGTCCACGGTGAACACCAGGGTCGAGCAGCCGGCGGCCTTGGCGCGCTCCAGGGCATTCTTCATGAAGCCGCGGTCTTTCAGCACATAGAGCTGGAACCACATCGGCCGGTTGATGGCCGGCGCCACTTCTTCGATAGGGCACACCGAAACGGTCGACAAGGTGAAGGGGATTCCCTTGGCATCGGCGGCCTTGGCAGCCTGAACTTCACCGCGGCGGGCGTACATGCCGGTCAGACCGACTGGCGCCAGGGCCACCGGCATCGACAGCTTCTCGCCGAACAGCTCGGTCTCCAGGCTCAGGTCGGACATGTTTTTCAGCACACGCTGGCGGAGGGCGATATCCGACAGGTCGGCCACGTTGCGGCGCAGGGTGTGTTCGGCATAGGCACCGCCATCGGCGTAGTGGAACAGGAAGGGAGGCAGCTTGCGTTGAGCGGCGGCGCGGTAGTCGGTAGAGGCAGAAATGATCATGGGCTCATCCTGTTGCTGAAAAGGGGAAAGCGTAGCCTGACGGCAAGAGCCCCGGCGTGGCCGGGGCGCTTTTCGTGTGGCGAGGGTCAGTGCACCAGCGGGTCGCTGACTCCCAGCACATAGATCGCGATCATTGCGATGATTCCGGTGAACAGCACGTAGTACAGCGTCGGCCAGATGGTCTTGCGCAGGGTACTGCCTTCGCGGCCGAGCAGGCCAACGGTAGCCGAAGCGGCGACCACATTGTGGATCGCCACCATGTTGCCGGCTGCAGCGCCCACGGCCTGAACCGCGACGACCAGCGCGCTGGAGATACCCAGGCTGCTGGCGACGCCGAACTGGAACTGGCTGAACATCATGTTGCTGACGGTGTTGGAACCGGCGATGAAGGCTCCCAGCGCACCGATGCTCGGCGCCAGCAGCGGGTAGATCCCGCCGACACTGTCGGCCACCCAGTGGGCCATGAGGATCGGCATGCTGGCCAGCTCGGCACCGTTGACGCCGGAGTTGATCAGGATGCGCACCATCGGCACGGTGAATAGAAGTACGAAGCCGGCACTGAGCAGTACGCTGGAGGATTCCTTGACCGCCTTGCCCAGATCACGAGCCTTCATGCCATGCAGGAAGAACGTGGCCAGGACCACGGCGATGAGAATACCGCCGGGCAGATAGAGCGGCTGGAAGTTGGCGCTGACGCCGGCTTCGCCGAGCAGGTCGGGGAAGTTCACCACTACCGCTTTCAGGGCGTTGCCGACCTCCGGGAAGACGCGGCTGACAACCAGCAGGGCGCCGACCAGTACGTAGGGCAGCCAGGCGCGCAGTGCGCTCATCGGCTTGGCGGTCAGCTCGTCCAGTTTCATCTCGACGGTGCCCAGCCACTCGCTCGGCCACTTGTCGGCTGGTGCGAAGTCCCAGGTCTTCTTCGGCACCAGGAAGCCGAAGCGTGCGGCGCTGGTGACGATCGCCAGGCCGATCAGCCCGCCCAGCAGCGACGGGAATTCCGGACCGAGGAATAGGCCGGTGAAAACGTACGGCACGACGAAGGCCAGGCCGGCGAAGATGGCGAACGGCAGCACTTCCAGGCCGGCTTTCCAGCTTTTCTCCTGACCGAAGAAGCGGGTCAGCATCATCGCCATGATGGTTGGCATGACCACGCCCACGATGGCGTGGATGATCGCCACTTCACTGGTGATCAGTTGCATGAACTGCGCCCAGGACGAGCCCTGTTCCACCAGTTGTGCACCGATGGTGGCGGTGTCCAGGCCGGTGTTGATACCGACGATGATTGGCGTGCCGACGGCGCCGAAGGATACTGGCGTGCTCTGTACCAGCATGCCCATCAGCACGGCGGCCATGGCCGGGAAGCCGATGGCAACCAGCAGCGGCGCGGCGATGGCCGCCGGAGTACCGAAGCCCGAGGCGCCCTCGATGAAGCAGCCGAACAGCCAGCCGATGATGATGGCCTGGATGCGGCGATCAGGGGTGATGGTGGTGAAGCCGGCGCGAATCGCGGTGATGCCGCCGGAGTGCTTGAGGGTATTCAGCAGCAGGATCGCACCGAAGATGATCCACAGCAGACCCAGGGTGATCAGCAGACCCTGCAGGGTGGAGGCGAGAACCCGGTTCAGGGTCATGTCCCAGGCGAACAGGCCGACTGCGGCAGTAAGCAGGTAGACAAGCGGCATGGCGTGCTTGGCCGGCCAGCGCAGACCGATCAGCAGGATGGCAGCCAGCAGGATTGGCGAGAACGCCAGCAGGGCGAGAATTCCGTTGGACATCGGGACTTACTCCACACGAGCGCGCGCTTGGCGCGGCAGGGATGAGGCGTTATCGAAAAGACTTGCAGCGCATAGGGCTGTCATGGCTAGACCTCGATGGTTTGTTGTTTTTATTGGCTTAATTGGTAATACCAATTTACAAAACAGCGGGCTCAGGTTAAAAGTTGCTCAGTAGGCTGTCAAATCGAGATGCTAAGACTTTGGTCGTATAGTGCCGGCTTGTTCAGTCAGAGAGGGCGCTATAGGCTTGCGCGATGAATCTTTGGGCCTGGTCAAACCAATGGAGAGGCGGCTGATGGAAGTAGGTCTGGTGCGGCAGCGTCGTCTCTCGGATGACATCGTCGCGCAACTGGAAACCATGATTCTCGAGGGCACCTTGCGTGCCGGTGAGAGGCTACCCGCCGAGCGGGCGCTGGCGGAGCAGTTCGGTGTTTCCCGTCCGTCCCTTCGTGAAGCCATCCAGAAACTGGTGGCCAAGGGGCTGCTGATCAGCCGCCAGGGTGGCGGCAACTATGTGGCCGAAACACTTGGCTCGACCTTCAGTGACCCGTTGCTGCAGTTGCTGGAGAACAAGGAGGATGCGCAGCGCGATCTGCTGGAGTTTCGCCATACGCTGGAAGGCTCCTGCGCCTACTACGCGGCCCGGCGCGCGACCGAAATCGACCGGCAGCGCCTGACCGAAGCGTTCGAGGCCCTGCAGGATTGCTATGCGCGGGCCGGCAAGGTGACGCGCGCGGAGGAGGGCGCAGCCGATGCACGCTTCCATCTGGCGATCGCAGAGGCCAGCCACAATGCCGTGCTGCTGCACACCATTCGCGGCCTCTTCGACCTGCTCAAGCGCAACGTGGTGACCAACATCGGCGGCATGTATGCCCAGCGTGAAGAGACGCGCGACATGCTGATCCGTCAGCACCGCGCGCTCTACGAGGCGATCATCGAGGGGCGTGCCGAGGACGCCCGCGAGTTGTCCCAGCAGCACATCGACTACGTGCAGGAAGTGCTCTCGGAAGTACAGCTGGAAGCGCAGCGGCTGGCCCGGGCTCAACGCCGGCAGAGTCTTTGAGCGGAGCCGGGCGTCTGCCGCCGGTGTGGCGTCAGTCGTCCTTGCCCTTGCTGCGCATGGCGCGCTGCACTTCGCGGTTGGCGTCGCGCTCTTTTTCGACGTGACGCTTGTCGAAGTCCTTCTTGCCCTTGGCCAGGGCGATCTCGCACTTGACCAGGTGCTGCTTCCAGTACAGCGACAACGCCACGCAGGTATACCCCTTCTGCTGCACGGCGCCGAACAGCTTGTCCAGCTCTCGCCGGTTCAGCAGCAGCTTGCGTGTACGGGTCGGGTCGGCGATGACGTGGGTGCTGGCGGTCTTCAACGGGGTGATATGCGCCCCCATCAGCCAGGCCTCGCCGTCCTTGAGCAGCACGTAGCTGTCGACCAGTTGGGCCTTGCCGGCGCGCAGGCTCTTAACTTCCCAGCCGGCCAGGGCGACGCCCGCCTCGAACTTCTGTTCGACGAAGTAATCGTGCAGCGCTTTTTTGTTCAGCGCGATGGTGCCTTGAGGATGTTTCTTTTGCTTAGCCATAGGGCGCGCATTATAGGGAGTCGCCCGCGTCGGCGCCATGGGGCGTTGCCGAGCCGAACTTGAGCCCATGCCGTTAATCTCCGACAATGCGCGATCTTTTTTCCCGCAGTTCGGGGTCTTGGCCGCAATGGCGAGCGACAAAGTTTCAATTCACGGTGCCTGGGCCAGTCGCTGGGTGTTCATTCTGGCAGCCACCGGTTCTGCAGTAGGGCTCGGCAACATCTGGAAGTTCCCGTACATGACGGGGGTCTACGGCGGCGGTGCATTCGTCGTGATGTACCTGTTCTGTATTGCCCTGGTGGGGCTGCCGATCATGCTGGCGGAGACCCTGATCGGGCGTCGCGGCCGGCAGAGCCCGGTCAACGCGATGAGGAGTCTGGCGATCGAAGCCGGCGCCTCCAGGCACTGGTCGCTGGCTGCACTGGTGGGGATGGTTGCTGCTCTGCTGATCCTGTCCTTTTACAGTGTGGTGGCCGGCTGGTCGCTTGAGTACATCCTTGGCATGGGGCGTGGCGATTTTGCCGGTGTCAGTGCCGATGGAGCCGGCGCGGCGTTTGGCGGGCTGACCTCCGACCCGTGGCGCCTGACCCTGTGGCACAGCCTGTTCATGCTGGGCACCGCATTCGTCATTGCCAAGGGTGTGGTGGCCGGGCTGGAGCGCAGTCTGCGCATCATGATGCCGCTGTTGTTCGCGCTGCTGCTGGTATTGCTGGGCTACAGCTTTACCACCGGGCATTTCCGAGAAGGTTTCGACTTCCTCTTCCATTTCGATCCGAGCAAGGTGCAGGACGGCATTCTCGCGGCGATGGGGCATGCCTTCTTTACCCTGAGTGTCGGGGTCGGCGCGATCATGGTCTACGGGGCTTATATGCCGAAGAAGGCTTCGATTGGTGCCACGGTCCTGACGGTCGGGCTGCTGGACACGCTGGTAGCGCTGACTGCCGGTCTGGCGCTGTTCCCCATCGTGTTTGCGGCTGGTCTGGAGCCCGGGGGCGGCCCGGGGTTGATGTTCGTCACGCTGCCGATCGCCTTCGGCAATATCGCCTTCGGTCAGGTGATGGGGCTGATCTTCTTCGTGCTGGTCGCCATCGCTGCCTGGAGTTCGTCGATCTCCATGCTCGAACCCGCCGTCGCCTACTTCGTCGAGAAGACCGGGCGCAGTCGTACCCAGGTAACCGCCGTGCTGACACTGTTCTGCTGGCTGGTCGGTATGGGGACGGTGCTGTCGTTCAATCTCTGGGCGCAGGCCAAGTTCTTCGTTCTCGCCGATGACGGCTTCCACCTGCTGCAGTGGGGCGCCGAGGGTGGCAAGACCTTCTTCGACAGCATCGATTACCTCACCAGCCGCATTATGCTGCCGTTGGGCGGGTTGTCCTTCGCCCTGTTCGCCGGCTGGGTGCTGAGTCGCGAGGTCGTGCGCGAAGAGTTGGCCTTCAGGAGCCCGCTGCTGTTCAATCTGTCTCTCTGGCTGATTCGCGTCGTGGCGCCAATCGGCGTGCTGATCGTGTTTATCGCGGAGCTGAGCAAGTAAATGACTACTCGAATCCAGCGCTCGGCGTTGCTGCCTTATCCGGCGCAGGCGCTGTATGACCTCGTTAACGATGTGGCCAGCTACCCGCAGTTTCTGCCCTGGTGCAGTGCCAGTGAAGTGCTGGAAGTCAGCGAGACGCACATGCTGGCCAGTCTCGAAGTGGCCAAGGGTGGCATCGGCCAGCGCTTCGTCACGCGCAACGCGTTGCTGCCCACGCAGCGAATCGAAATGAATCTGCAGGAGGGGCCGTTCACCAGCCTCAACGGTGTCTGGGAGTTCAAGGCGCTGGGCGAAAAGGCCTGCAAGATCAGCCTGGATTTGACCTTCGACTATGCCGGGCCGCTGGTACGCGCCACGCTGGGGCCCTTGTTCAACCAGGCGGCCAACACCATGGTCGATGCCTTCTGTCAGCGAGCCAAGCAACTGTATGGATAAGCCGAGCATCGCCATCGAAGTGGTCTATGCCCTCGCCGAGCGGCAGAAGCTCCTGCGTCTGTCGGTGCCGGTCGGCACCACGGTGCGCGAGGCGGCATTGCGCTCGGGTATGCAGCAGTTCTTTCCGGAGCTCGATCTGAATCACGCGCCGCTGGGCATTTTCGGCAAGGCGGTGAGCAAGCCGGAAGAGCGTGTGCTGGAGGAGGGCGAACGGGTCGAGATCTATCGCCCGCTGATTGCCGACCCGAAAGAAGTACGCAAGCAGCGCGCTGCCAAGGCCAAGGCACGAGAGGGCGAAGAGTCGGGCTGATTGCTGCAGGCTCTCGACAGAGCGCAGATATGAAAAAGCCCGGAGTGATCCGGGCTTTTTAGTGTCCGCTTGTTACTGCGGATCGATGTCCAGTGGCTCGGGGGTCGGAACCGGAACGGTCTCGACCTGATCCACTTCGCGCTGAATCTGCTCCAGCAGCGAACCGGGAGCCGGCGGAGTCTCGGTCTGCGGTTTGGCTTGCGGTTGTGCGCTGGTGGTGTCGCTGCCTTCACCCATGATCGCCTGATCGCGGCTGACGCCGGGCATGAAGTCGCCGGCCAGACCGACCAGTTGGTCGCTGCCGTTGAACACCAGGCTCACACGCTCCTGCAGACGCTGACCGCCGCCTGGCTGGATGCTGTACAGGTAGTCCCAGCGATCGGCGTGGAAGGTGTCGGTGATCAGCGGGTTGCCCATGATAAACCGCACCTGGCGCCGGGTCATTCCGGGGCGCAGCTGGTCTATCATGTCCTGTGTCACGACATTGCCCTGTTGAATGTCGATCTTGTAAACCCCGGGGAATGAACAACCGGCGAGTGCGAAGAGCCCGGTCAGAGACAGGCTGGTCAGCAAGAGCTTGGTTTTTTGCATCGGAGGGTGACTTCCACTATCTTGGGCAACTTGAACCCCTGATCATACCCGTATTGAAGGGTGCTGCGAAGCAGCATCCATGAGAAAGCAGACCATGGTTGAAAATAACGAACTGCGCAAAGCTGGATTGAAGGTGACTCTGCCGCGAGTCAAGATCCTGCAGATGCTGGATAACGCCGAGCACCGCCACATGAGCGCGGAAGATGTGTACAAGGCGCTGATGGAAGCGGGTGAAGACGTTGGCCTGGCTACCGTATATCGCGTGCTGACCCAGTTCGAGGCTGCCGGTCTGGTGGTGCGCCACAATTTCGATGGTGGTCATGCCGTATTCGAGTTGGCCGACAGCGGCCATCACGACCATATGGTCTGTGTCGATACCGGTGAGGTGATCGAGTTCTTCGACTCCGAAATCGAGAAGCGCCAGAAGGAAATCGTCCAGGAACACGGCTTCGAGTTGGTCGATCACAATCTGGTTCTGTATGTGCGCAAGAAGAGCTGATTCTTCTGCGCAATAAAAAAGGCGACCCTGAGGTCGCCTTTTTTATTTGGTCATGGCCGGCGAGCCTGACTCTATCCGGGGGCAGCCTGGCTGCGTGGCTTCAGGCGGCCTGCGCACTGGTAACCATCTTGCGCGCATGGGCCAGCGATTCTTCGGTCAGATCGACGCCACCAAGCATGCGCGCGATCTCCTCGACACGGCCTTTTTCGTCCAGTTTGCTCACGGCTGTGGAGGTTGCATCCTCGCCGCGCCGCTTGTGCACGAACAGATGCTGATGCCCCTGCGCGGCCACCTGCGGCAGATGGGTCACGCACAGCACCTGGCCGCGTTCGCCAAGGCGGCGCAGCAGCTGGCCGACCACTTCCGCCGTCGGACCGCCGATGCCGACATCCACTTCGTCGAATACCAGGGTCGGCACGCGCGAGGTCTGCGCAGTGATCACCTGGATCGCCAAGCTGATGCGCGACAGCTCACCGCCCGAGGCCACCTTGGCCAGCCCGCGCAGCGGCTGACCGGGGTTGGCGCTGACCAGAAACTCTACCGACTCCAGGCCGTTGGCATGCGGTTCTGCACTGCTTATGGCCTGCAACTGGATGCTGAAACGCCCGCCGGGCATGCCCAGTGCCTGCATTTCCTGCTCCACGGCCGCGGCCAAACGTTCGGCGGCATTGGCGCGCAGTGCGCTGAGTTCGGCAGCCTTTTCCTGATAGTGGCGCTCGTAGGCGGCCAGTTCCTCGGCCAGACGTTCGCTGGCCTGGTCGTCGGCATTCAGGCCTTCGAGTTCTTCGAACAGTTGCTGTTGCAGGGCAGCCAGTTCGGAGGGCTGGATGCGGTGCTTGCGTGCCAGGGTATAGATGGTGTCCAGGCGTTCTTCAAGAAACTGCTGACGCTCCGGATCGGCGTCGAAGTGATCGACGAAGCGGTTCAGTTCGCCAACGGCTTCCTCGACCTGAATCTGTGCGCTGGCCAGCAGATTGCTCGCTTCGCCGAGGGCGCCGCCCTGGCCGCCGAAGGCGCCCAGGCGGTTGAGGCTGGCGGTCAGCGCCGACAATACGTTGCCGGCATCGCTCTCGCTGCACAGATCGAGCACCTGGCGGCAGGCGCCGAGCAGTGCTTCGGCATTGCTCAGAGCCTTGTGTTCCTGCTCCAGCTGTTCCAGCTCGTTGTCGCCGAGGGCGAGATTTTCCAGTTCTTCCAGCTGATAGCTGAGTAACTGGTGACGGGCGCGCTGCTCGTCGCCCTGGCTGGAAATGCGCTCCAGCTCGGCGCGTGTCTGTTTCCAGCGCTGCGCGGCGAGCTGCACCTGACGCGCCAGTTCCTGGCTGCCGGCGTACTCGTCGAGCAGGCGGCGATGGGTGTCGGTCTTGAGCAGTGACTGGTGTTCATGCTGGCTGTGAATATCGATGATCAGCTCGCCAATGGCCTTGAGGTCGGCCTGCGGGCAGGGGCTGCCATTGATATAGCCACGGGAGCGGCCCTCGGCGGTGATCACCCGGCGCAGGATGCATGGGCCGTCGTTGTCCAGATCGCGCTCGGCAAGCCAGGCGCGGGCTTCGGGAATGTCCGCCAGGTCGAAGCTGGCGAGGATATCCGCCTTGTCGGCGCCGGGGCGCACCACGCCGCTGTCGGCACGATCACCCAGGCACAGGCCAAGGGCGTCGAGCATGATCGACTTGCCGGCGCCGGTTTCGCCGCTGATGGCGCTCATGCCGGCATCCAGCTCGAGGTCCAGGTGGTCGACGATGGCGTAGTTGTGAATGGACAGGTGCACCAGCATGGCGAACGCTCCCGAGTTGATGTCTGGTTATTTATACAGTGTTTTTTCTTTTCCTGGCAATCCTCGTCTATCGCCCCTTGAAACCTGTGGAATTGACTCCATATAGGCGGCAGGTGCGCGGGCTGGAGCCGCGCTGATTGATTCGAGAGGAGATAGGCATGGCTGACGAACAGAACCTGGACACGCAGAACCCCGAACCTCAGGCGGCCGAGAACGCCGCGCCGAGCGATGACCTGGCGGCTCGCGTACAGGCCCTGGAAGAGCAGCTGGCTGCGGCGCAGGATCAGTCGCTGCGCGTTGCTGCCGAACTGCAGAATGTGCGCCGTCGCGCCGAGCAGGACGTGGAGAAGGCGCACAAGTTCGCGCTGGAAAAATTCGCCAATGACCTGCTGCCCGTCGTCGACAGCCTGGAGCGTGGTCTGGAGCTGTCCAGCCCGGACGACGAAGCCATCAAGGCTGTGCGTGAGGGCATGCAGCTGACCCTCAAGCTGTTCCTCGACACCCTGGCGCGTCACCAGCTGGAAGCGATCGACCCGCATGGTGCTCCGTTCAACCCGGAACATCACCAGGCCATGGCGATGGAAGAGAGCACCAACGTCGAACCGAACTCGGTGCTCAAGGTATTCCAGAAGGGTTATCTGCTTAACGGTCGCCTGCTGCGCCCGGCCATGGTCGTGGTCAGCAAGGCACCGACCACACCGCCGCCTTCGATCGACGAGCAGGCTTGAAATTTCCGGGGGCGACCCCATTTTTGAGTCAAGCGTTTTAGTGCTGCCGGAGCCCGTGAAACGAGGCGACGGATAAATCAAAGTTTCGGGAGAATTTTCATGGGTAAAATCATCGGTATCGACCTGGGGACCACCAACTCCTGCGTCTCCATTCTGGAAAACGGCAACGTCAAGGTGCTGGAGAACGCTGAAGGCGCTCGCACCACGCCGTCCATCATCGCTTACGCCAACGACGGCGAAATCCTGGTTGGCCAGTCGGCCAAGCGCCAGGCAGTGACCAACCCGCACAACACCCTGTACGCGGTTAAGCGTCTGATCGGTCGTCGTTTCGACGAAGACGTGGTGCAGAAGGACATCGGCCTGGTGCCGTACAAGATCGCCAAGGCCGACAACGGCGACGCCTGGGTCGAAGTCAACGGCCAGAAGATGGCACCGCCGCAGATCAGCGCCGAAGTGCTGAAGAAGATGAAGAAGACCGCCGAGGACTACCTGGGCGAGCCTGTGACCGAAGCGGTGATCACCGTTCCGGCCTACTTCAACGACAGCCAGCGCCAGGCCACCAAGGACGCTGGCCGTATCGCCGGTCTGGACGTCAAGCGCATCATCAACGAGCCGACCGCGGCTGCGCTGGCTTATGGTATGGACAAGGCCAAGGGCGACCACACCGTGATCGTCTATGACCTGGGCGGCGGTACCTTCGACGTGTCGGTGATCGAAATCGCCGAAGTCGACGGCGAGCACCAGTTCGAAGTACTGGCCACCAACGGTGACACCTTCCTCGGTGGTGAGGATTTCGACATTCGCCTGATCGACTACCTCGTCGACGAATTCAAGAAAGAAACCGGCATGAACCTCAAGGGCGACCCGCTGGCCATGCAGCGCCTGAAGGAAGCTGCCGAGAAGGCCAAGATCGAGCTGTCCTCGAGCCAGCAGACCGACGTCAACCTGCCGTACATCACCGCAGATGCCAGCGGTCCGAAGCACCTGAACGTTAAGATCTCCCGTTCCAAGCTGGAATCGCTGGTCGAGGATCTGGTGCAGCGCACCATCGAGCCCTGCAAGACTGCTCTGAAGGACGCCGGTATCGACGTCAGCAAGATCGACGACGTGATCCTGGTTGGTGGTCAGACCCGTATGCCGCTGGTGCAGAAGACCGTTGCCGAGTTCTTCGGCAAGGAGCCGCGCAAGGACGTCAACCCGGACGAAGCCGTGGCCATGGGCGCTGCCATTCAGGGTGCGGTACTGGCCGGTGACGTCAAGGACGTGCTGCTGCTGGACGTTTCCCCGCTGACCCTGGGTATCGAGACCATGGGCGGCGTGATGACTCCGCTGATCGAGAAGAACACCACCATCCCGACCAAGAAGTCGCAGGTGTTCTCGACTGCTGACGACAACCAGAGCGCCGTGACCATTCACGTGCTGCAGGGTGAGCGCAAGCAGGCCTCGCAGAACAAGTCGCTGGGCAAGTTCGATCTGGCCGAGATTCCACCGGCTCCGCGTGGCGTGCCGCAGATCGAAGTGACCTTCGATATCGACGCCAACGGTATCCTGCACGTGTCCGCCAAGGACAAGGCCACCGGCAAGCAGCAGTCCATCGTGATCAAGGCCAACTCCGGTCTGTCCGAGGAAGAGATCGAGCAAATGGTGCGTGACGCCGAGGCCAACGCCGAGGAGGACCGCAAGTTCGAAGAGCTGGCCACTGCCCGCAACCAGGGCGATCAGCTGGTGCATGCCACCCGCAAGATGCTCACCGAGGCGGGCGACAAGGCCACTGCCGACGAGAAGGCGGCCATCGAGAAGGCCATTGGCGAGCTGGAAGTTGCCGTGAAGGGCGACGACAAGGCGGCCATCGAGGCCAAGATGAACGCCCTGTCCGAGGCCACCACGCCGCTGGCGCAGAAAATGTACGCCGAACAGCCGCAAGGTGGTGCTGCCCAGGCTGATGCCGGTGACACCAAGGATGCCGGTGACGACGTGGTCGACGCTGAGTTCGAAGAGGTCAAGGAGAACAAGTAAGGGATGCGGCCTGCTCAGCGGGCCGCTTCTTCTTTACGCTCCACCGTCGCTCGCGACGGGCAGGATTCGCCGCGCGGGAGCCTTCTCCCGCGTCGGCGTATCTGGAGCTCACGAATCTGAGAGTGCAGCACAACTATGGCAAAACGTGACTATTACGAGATCCTGGGGGTCGAGCGCGGCGCGAGCGAGGCCGAGCTGAAGAAGGCCTATCGGCGCCTGGCGATGAAATATCACCCGGACCGCAACCCGGACGACAAAGACGCCGAAGAGAAATTCAAGGAGGCCAACGAGGCCTACGAAGTACTCTCCGACGCCAGCAAGCGTTCGGCCTATGACCAGTACGGCCATGCCGGGGTCGATCCGCAGATGGGCGGCGGCGGTGGTGCCGGGTTCGGTGGCGCCAACTTCTCCGACATCTTCGGTGATGTGTTCAGCGACTTCTTCGGCGGTGGTCGTGGCGGTTCGCGTGGTGGTGCACAGCGTGGCAGTGACCTGCGCTACACCCTCGAGCTGGACCTGGAAGAAGCGGTGCGTGGTACCACCGTGACCATTCGCGTACCGACCCTGGTCGGTTGCAAGACCTGTGATGGCAGCGGTGCCAAGAAAGGCACCAGTCCGGTGACCTGTACCACTTGCGGTGGTATTGGCCAGGTGCGCATGCAGCAGGGCTTCTTCTCCGTGCAGCAGACCTGCCCGCGCTGCCATGGCAGCGGCAAGATGATCACCGACCCCTGTGGCAGCTGTCACGGCCAGGGGCGCGTGGAAGAGAGCAAGACGCTGTCGGTCAAGGTGCCGCCTGGTGTCGACACCGGTGATCGCATTCGCCTGTCCGGCGAGGGCGAGGCCGGCACGCACGGCGGCCCGGCCGGTGACCTCTATGTGGTGGTCAACGTCCGTGAACATGCGATCTTCCAGCGTGATGGCAAGCATCTGTACTGCGAAGTGCCGATCAGCTTCGCCGATGCTGCGCTGGGGGGCGAACTGGAAGTGCCGACCCTCGATGGTCGGGTCAAGCTGAAGATTCCGGAAGGCACCCAGACCGGCAAGCTGTTCCGTCTGCGTGGCAAGGGCGTGGCCCCGGTGCGCGGTGGTGCGGCTGGCGACCTGATGTGCCGGGTGGCGGTGGAAACGCCGGTCAACCTGAACAAGCGTCAGCGCGAACTGCTCGACGAGTTCCGCAAGTCGCTGCAGGGTGACGACTCGCACTCGCCCAAGGCCAGCGGCTGGTTCGAAGGTGTGAAGCGCTTCTTCGGCGACGTTTAACCCAAAGCGCCCCGGTAGTGCCGGGGCGACAGCTTGGAGCTGATGTATGCAACGTATTGCAGTGATGGGCGCCGCCGGGCGTATGGGCAAGACCCTGATCGAGGCCGTGAGCCAGGCCGAGGGTGCGACGCTCAGTGCCGCCATCGACCGTGCCGACAGTAGCCTGATCGGCGCCGATGCCGGTGAGCTGGTCGGTCTGGGTCGGATCGGCGTGACCCTGGTGGGGGATCTGGCGGCGGTCGTCGATGATTTCGACGTTCTGATCGACTTCACCCATCCCTCGGTGACGCTGAAGAATCTGGAAGTTTGCCGTCAGGCGGGCAAGGCCATGGTCATCGGTACCACCGGTTTCACTCCCGAGGAAAAGCAGCAGCTGAGCGAAGCGGCCAGGCAGATCCCCATCGTCTTTGCCGCCAATTTCAGCGTAGGTGTCAATCTGTGCCTGAAATTGCTGGATACCGCTGCCCGCGTGCTGGGTGACGACGTGGATATCGAGATCATCGAGGCGCACCACCGGCACAAGGTCGATGCGCCGTCCGGCACTGCGCTGCGCATGGGTGAAGTGGTGGCCGAGGCGCTGGGGCGTGACCTGCAGAAGGTCGCCGTGTATGGTCGTGAAGGTCAGACCGGTGCGCGTGAGCGCGAGACCATCGGTTTTGCCACCGTGCGTGCCGGCGACGTGGTGGGTGATCACACCGTGCTGTTCGCCGCCGATGGCGAGCGCGTGGAGATCACTCACAAGGCCTCGAGCCGCATGACCTTTGCCAAGGGGGCGGTGCGCTCTGCGCTGTGGTTGCAGCAGCGTTCGCCTGCGCTGTACGACATGCAGGACGTGCTGGGTCTGCGTTGACGCGAATGTGCGACTGAGGCGTCTAATCGGGTGGACCGAAAAAGGGTTTTCCTGTAACCTTCCTGTTTTAGTGTGTCCACTAAAAGTTACGCAGAATGGCTCAAATAAAAAAGCGGGATGACCTTCACACGTCATCCCGCTTTTTTACAACCTGCGTTTGCTTCAAGCCTGATCGAGACGGAGGTCTTCTTGACTAAGCCAGCCCCCAAACCTGCCATTTTAGCCCTTGCTGACGGCAGCATCTTTCGCGGCGATTCCATTGGGGCCGATGGCCAGACCATCGGTGAGGTGGTGTTCAACACCGCCATGACCGGCTATCAGGAAATCCTCACCGATCCTTCCTATGCCCAGCAGATCGTTACCCTGACCTATCCGCACATCGGCAACACCGGTACCACGCCGGAAGATGCCGAGTCCAACCGCGTATGGGCTGCTGGTCTGATCATCCGCGACCTGCCGCTGATCTCCAGCAACTGGCGTGACAAGCAGCCGCTGGACGAGTATCTGAAGGAGAACGGCACCGTCGCCATCGCCGGCATCGATACCCGTCGCCTGACCCGCATCCTGCGTGAGAAGGGCTCGCAGAACGGCTGCATTCTGGTCGGCGATGACGCCACCGAAGAAAAGGCGCTGGAACTGGCGCGCAGCTTCCCCGGCTTGAAAGGCATGGACCTGGCCAAGGAAGTCACCTGCGACAAGCCTTACGAGTGGCGCTCCAGCGTGTGGAATCTGGAAAGCGACAGTCACCCGGAAATCGCCGCTGCCGATCTGCCGTATCACGTCGTCGCCTACGACTACGGCGTGAAGCTGAACATCCTGCGCATGCTGGTGGCCCGCGGTTGCCGCCTGACCGTGGTGCCGGCGCAGACTCCGGCCAGTGAAGTGCTGGCGTTGAATCCCGATGGCGTATTCCTCTCCAACGGCCCTGGTGACCCCGAGCCGTGCGACTATGCGATCAAGGCGATCAAGGAAATCCTGGAAACCGACATCCCGGTATTCGGCATCTGCCTCGGTCACCAGTTGCTGGCCCTGGCCTCCGGCGCCAAGACCCTGAAGATGGGTCACGGTCACCACGGTGCCAACCACCCGGTACAGGATCTCGATACCGGCGTGGTGATGATCACCAGCCAGAACCACGGTTTCGCCGTGGACGAGAACAGCCTGCCGAGCAACCTGCGTCCGATCCACAAGTCGCTGTTCGACGGCACCCTGCAGGGCATCGAACGTACCGACAAGGATGCCTTCAGCTTCCAGGGGCATCCCGAGGCGAGCCCGGGGCCGCACGATGTGGCCCCGCTGTTCGACCGCTTCATCGAAGCCATGGCCAAGCGCCGCTAAGCCTCGCCGACTGACCCAAGGATTCGAGTAAAGAACATGCCAAAACGTACAGACATCAAAAGCATCCTGATCCTCGGCGCCGGCCCCATCGTCATCGGCCAGGCCTGCGAGTTCGACTACTCCGGCGCCCAGGCCTGCAAGGCGCTGAAGGAAGAAGGTTTCCGCGTCATCCTGGTGAACTCCAACCCGGCCACCATCATGACCGACCCGGCCATGGCCGACGCCACCTACATCGAGCCGATCAAGTGGGCCACCGTGGCCAAGATCATCGAGAAGGAGCGTCCGGACGCGCTGTTGCCGACCATGGGCGGCCAGACCGCGCTGAACTGCGCGCTGGACCTCGAGCGCCACGGCGTACTGGAGAAGTTCGGCGTCGAGATGATCGGTGCCAATGCCGACACCATCGACAAGGCCGAAGACCGCTCGCGCTTCGACAAGGCGATGAAGGCCATCGGTCTGGAATGCCCGCGTTCGGGCATCGCCCACAGCATGGAAGAAGCCTATGGCGTGCTGGAAATGGTGGGCTTCCCCTGCATCATCCGTCCGAGCTTCACCATGGGCGGCACCGGCGGTGGTATCGCCTACAACCGTGAAGAGTTCGAGGAAATCTGCGCCCGTGGTCTGGACCTGTCGCCGACCAATGAGCTGCTGATCGACGAATCGCTGATCGGCTGGAAGGAATACGAGATGGAGGTGGTCCGCGACAAGAAGGACAACTGCATCATCGTCTGCTCGATCGAAAACTTCGATCCGATGGGCGTGCACACCGGTGACTCGATCACTGTCGCCCCGGCACAGACCCTGACCGACAAGGAATACCAGATCTTGCGCAACGCCTCGCTGGCGGTGCTGCGTGAAATCGGTGTGGAAACCGGCGGTTCCAACGTGCAGTTCGGTATCTGCCCGAACACCGGCCGCATGGTCGTGATCGAGATGAACCCGCGCGTTTCCCGTTCCTCGGCGCTGGCCTCCAAGGCCACCGGCTTCCCGATCGCCAAGATCGCTGCCAAGCTGGCGGTCGGCTACACCCTGGATGAGCTGCAGAACGACATCACCGGCGGTCGTACCCCGGCGTCCTTCGAACCGTCCATCGACTACGTGGTGACCAAGGTCCCGCGTTTCGCCTTCGAGAAATTCCCGAAAGCCGATGCCCGTCTGACCACCCAGATGAAGTCCGTGGGTGAGGTCATGGCCATCGGTCGCACCTTCCAGGAATCGGTGCAGAAAGCCCTGCGCGGTCTGGAAGTCGGTGTTGCCGGTTTCGATCCGAAGCTCGATCTCAACGATCCGGAAGCCGAGAGCACCCTGCGCCGCGAACTGACCGTGCCCAGCGCCGAGCGCATCTGGTACGTGGCCGATGCCTTCCGTGCCGGCAAGAGCGTCGCCGAAGTCTTCGACCTGACCCGTATCGATGAGTGGTTCCTGGTGCAGATCGAAGATCTGATCAGGGACGAAGCCACCGTGCAGACGCTGAGCCTGTCCGCCATCGATTACGACCTGATGTTCAAGCTCAAGCGCAAGGGCTTCTCCGACGCCCGTCTGGCCAAGCTGCTCGGCGTTTCCGAGAAGAGCCTGCGCGCTCACCGCCACAAGCTGAAAGTGCTGCCGGTGTACAAGCGTGTGGACACCTGCGCCGCCGAGTTCGCCACCGACACCGCCTACATGTACTCGACCTACGAGGAAGAGTGCGAGGCCAATCCGTCGACCCGCGACAAGATCATGATCCTCGGTGGCGGTCCGAACCGTATCGGTCAGGGCATCGAGTTCGACTACTGCTGCGTGCACGCGGCGCTGGCGATGCGTGAAGACGGCTTCGAGACCATCATGGTCAACTGCAACCCGGAAACCGTTTCCACCGACTACGACACCTCCGATCGTCTGTACTTCGAACCGGTGACCCTGGAAGACGTGCTGGAAATCGTCCGTGTCGAGCAGCCCAAGGGCGTTATCGTGCAGTACGGCGGCCAGACCCCGCTGAAGATCTGCCGCGCTCTGGAAGAGGCCGGCGTGCCGATCATCGGCACCAGCCCCGAGGCCATCGACCGTGCCGAAGACCGCGAACGCTTCCAGCAGATGGTGCAGCGCCTGAACCTGCGTCAGCCGGCCAACGCCACTGCGCGCAGCGAAGACGAAGCCCTGGCGCTGTCCAAGTCCATCGGTTATCCGATGGTGGTGCGCCCGTCCTACGTACTGGGCGGTCGTGCGATGGAAATCGTCTACCAGGAAGAAGAGCTCAAGCGCTACATGCGCGAAGCTGTGAAGGTGTCCAACGACAGCCCGGTGCTGCTCGATCGCTTCCTCAACTGCGCCATCGAAGTGGACGTGGACGCGGTCAGCGACGGCGAAACCGTGGTGATCGGCGCGATCATGCAGCACATCGAACAGGCCGGCGTGCACTCCGGTGACTCGGCCTGCTCGCTGCCGCCGTACTCGCTGCCCAAGCACATCCAGGACGAGATCCGCGAGCAGGTCAAGAAAATGGCTCTGGAGCTCGGCGTGATCGGTCTGATGAACGTGCAGATGGCCGTGCAGGGCGAAGACATCTATGTCATCGAGGTGAACCCGCGCGCCTCGCGTACCGTGCCCTTCGTCTCCAAGTGCGTCGGCGAATCGCTGGCCAAGGTGGCTGCACGCGTCATGGCCGGCAAGAGCCTGGCCGAAGTCGGCTACACCAAGGAAATCATTCCGCCGTTCTTCAGCGTCAAGGAAGCGGTGTTCCCCTTCGCCAAGTTCCCGGGTGTCGACCCTATCCTCGGCCCGGAAATGAAATCCACCGGTGAGGTGATGGGCGTCGGCGACAGCTTCGGCGAAGCCTTCGCCAAGGCACAGGTCGGTGCCAGCGAAATCCTGCCGAACTCCGGCTGCGCCTTCATCAGCGTGCGCGAGGATGACAAGGAACAGGCCGTTGAGGTCGCGCGTGATCTCGTTGCGCTGGGCTTCGAGGTGGTCGCTACCGCCGGCACCGCCAAGGTGCTTGAAGCAGCCGGCCTGCCGGTGCGCCGGGTGAACAAGGTGACCGAAGGTCGTCCGCATGTGGTTGACATGATCAAGAACGACGAAGTTACCCTGATCATCAATACCACCGAGGGGCGTCAGTCCATCGCTGACTCCTACTCGATCCGTCGTAACGCCCTGCAGCACAAGATCTACTGCACCACCACCATTGCGGCTGGTCAGGCGGTCTGTGAGGCGCTCAAGTTCGGTCCCGAGAAGACCGTGCGCCGGCTGCAGGATCTGCATGCAGGAATAAAGGCATGAACAAGTACCCCATGACCGTCCAGGGCGCCCGCGCCCTGGAAGAAGAGCTGGCGCATCTGACCAAGGTGCGTCGTCCCGCACTCAGCCAGGCGATTGCCGAGGCTCGTGAACTGGGCGATCTCAAGGAAAACGCCGAGTACCATGCCGCGCGTGAAGAGCAGGGCATGGTCGAGGCGCGCGTGCGTGATATCGAAGGTCGTCTGCAGAATGCAGTGATCATCGACGTTACCACCATCGAGCACACCGGCAAGGTGATCTTCGGTACCACCGTGGAGATCGCCAACGTCGAAACCGATGAAAGCGTGACCTACCAGATCGTTGGCGAAGATGAAGCCGACATCAAGCAGGGCAAGATTTCCGTCGGTTCGCCCATCGCCCGTGCCCTGGTAGGCAAGAGCGAGGGTGACGTGGTTGGCGTCCAGACGCCCAGTGGCCTGGTCGAGTACGAGATTGTCGAAGTCCGTCACATCTAAGCCGAATCAACCGTCGAGGGCAGCTGCCGTCAGCTGGCAGCTGGCCCAGACCCTCTGGGTCGGCGGTTTGTGGTTGTTGCAGTTCGTCATTCTGCCGGCCATCGATCAGACCGGTCTGGCCCCTCTGCTGGTGCAGGAGATAGCCGAACGCCTGGTGCCACTGCTGGTTGGTCTGACGGCCGTGTGCGTAGCACTGCAGGCCTTTGCCCTGTTGCGCAGTGAGGGGGTGACAAGCCTGTTGCGGGATATGCGCGGGCAGCTTCTGTTGACCGTTGCGGTCATGGCCCTGAGCTACTTCGTGGCATTGCAGTACTGGCCCGAGGCCGAATACTGGTTACGCTTCAGCTATCTGGTGATGGCATTCTGCGGGCTGTTGCTGGTGTTACAGCCGGTGCCGGGTAAATCGAGCGGCGCCTGACGTCCAGCGTGCAGGCGCTGCACGCAGCCGTCAGCCCTGGTGGCGAATCACGTTGGACAGGTTGCGATTCGGCTTGGGGTTCTTGCGATAGAGCAGAGCGACCTTGCCGATCGACTGCACCAGCTCGGCACGGCCGGCTTCGCACAGGGCGGCAATGGCAGCCTGGCGATCTTCGCGCTCGGCGAGACGCAGCTGCACCTTGATCAGTTCGTGATCGTTCAGGGCGCGGTCCAGTTCGGCCAGCACGCCCTCGGTCAAACCATTGTCAGCCACGATCAATACGGGTTTCAGGTGGTGGCCGATAGATTTGAATTGTTTCTTCTGCTCCTGAGTGAGCGGCATAATCGTTAGTACCTAATTCGGTCTGGAAAACGGCGCCTATCTTACCCGAGCCCGCGCAGTTATTCATGACCCGTTGAGTTCGAGGTTTCAGTGGCACGTTCCAAGACCAGCCAGCGTTGGCTGAAAGAACATTTCGACGATCCCTACGTGAAGATGGCGCAGAAGGACGGTTATCGTTCGCGCGCCAGCTACAAGCTGCTGGAAATTCAGGAGAAGGATCGCATCCTGCGCCCCGGCATGACCGTGGTCGACCTCGGCGCCGCGCCAGGTGGCTGGTCGCAGGTCACCAGCCGGGTTATCGGCGACAAGGGGCGCCTGATCGCCTCGGACATTCTGGAAATGGACGCCATTCCGGACGTCACCTTCATTCAGGGCGACTTTACCGACGACGCGGTATTCGAACGGCTTCTCGAAGCCATCGGGGATAATCCGGTCGACCTTGTTATTTCCGACATGGCCCCCAATATGAGTGGGGTAAGAACCGCCGATCAGGCGCGCGCGATGTATCTGTGCGAGCTGGCGCTGGATCTGGCAGGACGGGTTTTGCGCCCTGGCGGTGATTTTCTGATCAAGATCTTCCAGGGTGAAGGTTTCGATGCGTACCACAAGCAGGTGCGCGAGACCTTCGACAAGGTGCAGATGCGCAAGCCGCTGTCGTCGCGCGACCGCTCGCGTGAGCAGTACCTGCTGGCACGAGGTTTCCGCGGGGTGTGAATTGAAACGGCTGGCCGCTGCGCCGGTCTCAATGGCAGAAACCTCATAAAGGGTTACAGACGGTGCCTGCGGGACGCGGGCGTTTGGTGTAAGTTAGGTCGGTATATCATTGGTCGTCATGGGAAGCCCGCTTCGCCACGAGGCCTGCTTCAGAGGGTAGCTAATTGAACGACATGGCAAAGAATCTGATCCTGTGGCTGATCATCGCGGCCGTACTGGTCACCGTGATGAACAACTTCTCCAGCCCGAGCGAGCCACAGACGCTGAGCTACTCGCAATTCATCGAGCAGGTGAAGGAAGGCCGCGTCGAGCGCGTCACCGTCGATGGTTACGTGATCACCGGCAAGCGCACCGATGGCGAAGGCTTCAAGACCATTCGTCCGGCGATCCAGGATGGCGGCCTGATCGGCGACCTGATCGACAACAACGTGGTCATCGAAGGCAAGCAGCCCGAGCAGCAGAGCATCTGGACCCAACTGCTGGTGGCCAGCTTCCCGATTCTGGTGATCATCGCCGTGTTCATGTTCTTCATGCGCCAGATGCAGGGCGGTGCCGGCGGCAAGGGCGGCCCGATGAGCTTCGGCAAGTCCAAGGCGCGTCTGCTCTCCGAAGACCAGGTCAAGACCACCTTCGCCGACGTCGCCGGTTGCGACGAGGCCAAGGAAGAAGTCAGCGAACTGGTCGAGTTCCTGCGTGATCCGGGCAAGTTCCAGCGCCTCGGCGGCCGCATTCCGCGCGGCGTTCTTATGGTCGGCTCGCCGGGTACCGGCAAGACGCTGCTGGCCAAGGCTGTTGCCGGTGAGGCGAAAGTACCCTTCTTCACCATTTCCGGTTCCGACTTCGTCGAGATGTTCGTCGGCGTGGGTGCTTCCCGCGTGCGTGACATGTTCGACCAGGCCAAGAAACATGCCCCGTGCATCATCTTCATCGACGAGATCGACGCCGTCGGTCGCCATCGTGGCGCCGGCATGGGTGGCGGTCACGACGAGCGTGAGCAGACCCTCAACCAGTTGCTGGTGGAGATGGACGGCTTCGAAATGAACGACGGCATCATCGTCATCGCCGCCACCAACCGCCCGGATGTTCTCGACCCGGCTCTGCTGCGCCCGGGCCGCTTCGACCGTCAGGTGGTGGTTGGCCTGCCGGATATCCGCGGTCGCGAGCAGATCCTGAAAGTGCACATGCGCAAGGTGCCGATGGGTGACGACGTCAATCCGGCGGTCATTGCGCGCGGTACTCCGGGTTTCTCTGGTGCCGATCTGGCCAACCTGGTCAACGAAGCCTCGCTGTTTGCCGCTCGTGCCGGCAAGCGCCTGGTGGAAATGAAGGAATTCGAGCTGGCCAAGGACAAGATCATGATGGGCGCCGAGCGCAAGACCATGGTCATGTCCGACAAGGAGAAGCTCAACACCGCCTATCACGAGGCTGGTCACGCCATCGTTGGCCGTCTGGTGCCCGAGCATGACCCGGTCTACAAGGTGTCCATCATTCCGCGCGGTCGTGCCCTGGGCGTGACCATGTTCCTGCCGGAAGAAGACCGTTACAGCCTGTCCAAGCGCGCGCTGATCAGCCAGATCTGCTCGCTGTTCGGCGGCCGTATCGCCGAGGAAATGACGCTGGGCTTCGATGGCGTCACCACTGGTGCCTCGAACGACATCATGCGTGCCACCCAGTTGGCCAAGAACATGGTCACCAAGTGGGGCCTGTCCGAGAAGCTCGGCCCGCTGATGTATGCGGAAGAAGAGGGTGAGGTATTCCTCGGTCGCAGCATGGGCAGCCAGAACAGCAATGTATCCGGCGAGACCGCCAAGCAGATCGACGAGGAAGTGCGCCGCATCATCGACGAGTGTTACGCCACGGCCAAGAAGCTGCTGGTGGAGAACCGCGACAAGCTTGACGCCATGGCGGAAGCCTTGATGAAGTACGAGACCATCGACTCCGATCAGATCGATGACATCATGGCGGGCCGCGAGCCTCGTGAGCCGCGCGGCTGGGATGGTGGTGGCGACTCCGGCGCTCCGCAGGCCAAGGTCGACGAGCCTAGTCGTCCCGAGAAGCCCATCGGTGGGCCAGCCGCCGAACACTAAGGTTTCATATGTCCCGACAGCAACACCCGAGCCGGCTGCCCTGTGGCAGCCGGCTTCTTGATTTGTCCCGTCCGCAAGTGATGGGCATCCTCAACGTCACTCCCGATTCCTTTTCCGATGGTGGGCGTTTCACTGCGCGTGATGCTGCGTTGCGTCATGCCGAGCAGATGGTCGCCGCTGGTGCCACACTGATCGATATCGGTGGAGAGTCCACGCGTCCGGGAGCGCGAAGTGTTTCGCCGACCGAAGAGCTTGAGCGCGTTGCTCCTATGGTCGAGGCCATAGCCCGTGAGTTGGACGTGATCATTTCCGTGGATACCTCGACACCTGCGGTCATGCGCGAAAGCGCAAGGCTGGGAGCGGGGCTGATTAACGATGTCCGTTCCCTGCAGCGTGATGGCGCTCTCGATGCTGCGGCCGATACCGGCCTGCCGGTGTGCCTGATGCACATGCGTGGCGAGCCGGGCAACATGCAGGACAATCCGCAATATCCGGATATCGTCAGCGAAGTGCGGGACTTTCTCGTCGAGCGCGTGGCTGCATGCGCGACGGCCGGTATTCCCGCCGAGCGGATCGTGCTCGATCCGGGCTTTGGCTTTGCCAAGACCCTGGAGCACAATTTGCTCCTGTTCAAACGCATGAATGAGCTCTCTGACCTGGGGCGCCCATTGCTGGTCGGCGTTTCGCGCAAGAGCATGATCGGCAAGGTGCTGGGGCACGAGGTTGGCGGACGTCTGTACGGCAGCCTGGCGCTGGCGGCCCTGGCGCTTACCAAGGGCGCGCATATTTTGCGTGTGCACGATGTCGCCGAAACGGTGGATGTGGTGCGCATGATCGCTGCGGTTGAAGCGGCGCAATAACAAGGAAAGCGTTATGGCTAGAAAGTACTTCGGCACCGACGGCATTCGGGGGCGCGTCGGGCAGTTCCCCATTACCCCCGATTTCATGCTCAAGCTCGGTTGGGCGGCTGGAATGGCGTTTCGCAAGCAGGGCAAATGCCGCATTCTGATCGGCAAGGACACGCGTATCTCCGGCTATATGTTCGAGTCCGCCCTGGAGGCTGGCCTGGCCGCAGCCGGTGCCGATGTGCAGCTGCTGGGGCCGATGCCAACGCCGGCCATTGCCTATCTCACGCGTACCTTTCAGGGCGATGCCGGCATCGTCATCAGTGCCTCGCACAATCCGCACGATGACAACGGCATCAAGTTCTTTTCCAGCGAAGGCACCAAGCTGCCGGATGAGGTGGAACTGATGATCGAGGAACTCCTCGATCAGCCAATGACAGTGGTCGAGTCCGCCGGGATTGGTAAGGCCTCGCGAATCAACGACGCCTCTGGTCGCTACATCGAGTTCTGCAAGGGTAGCGTGCCCAGTGGTACCAGCTTCAAGGGGCTGAAGATCGTTATCGACTGTGCCCATGGTGCTGCCTACAAGGTGGCGCCGAGCGTGTTCCGGGAACTGGGCGCGGAAGTGCGGGTCATCGCGGCGCAGCCCGATGGCCTCAATATCAATGATGGTTGCGGTTCCACGCACATTGCCGCGCTGCAGGCCGAAGTGGTCGCACAGCAGGCTGATCTGGGGATTGCCTTCGACGGTGATGCCGATCGTGTACTGATGGTCGATCAGTATGGCGCTGTCGTCGATGGTGATGAGCTGCTGTTCATCATTGCCCGTGATCTGCAGGAGCGGGGCCAGCTGCGCGGTGGTGTGGTCGGTACGCTGATGAGCAACCTGGGGCTGGAGCTGGCTCTGGCCAACCTGAATATCCCGTTCATTCGCGCCAAGGTCGGTGACCGCTACGTGATCGCCGAGCTGCTGGCGCGCAACTGGCAACTGGGTGGCGAAAACTCGGGGCACCTAGTGTGTTTCCAGCACACCACTACCGGCGATGCGATCATCGCTGCTCTTCAGGTGCTGATGGCGCTCAAGCGTCGTGGCCAGAGCCTGGTCGAAGCGCGCAGCGACCTGAAGAAATGCCCGCAGGTTTTGATCAATGTACGTTTTTCCGGTGCGGTCGATCCGCTTGAACATCCTTCTGTGAAAGAAGCCTGTGCGCGGGTGACCGAACGCATGGCTGGCCGCGGTCGCGTACTGCTGCGCAAGTCCGGCACCGAGCCGCTTGTCCGGGTGATGGTCGAGGGCGACGAGGAAAGCTCGGTTCGCGGCTATGCCGATGAATTGGCTAAGATTGTTGCCGAAGTCTGTGCGTGATTGCGCTTGCTACCGAGGGTGCTCTTGGGTAACATCTGCGCCCTCTTTGATCGACGAGGTAAAACATGCGTCGCCCCTTGGTCGCAGGTAACTGGAAAATGCACGGTACCCGCGCCAGCGTCGCAGAGCTGATCGAAGAGCTGCGTCAGCAGGAATTGCCTGCTGGTGTCGATGTCGCGGTGTTTCCCTCCAGTCTGCATATCGCTCAGGTCGTCGAAGATCTGAATGGTAGTGCGGTGAAAGTTGGAGCGCAGGATTGCGCGGCGCAAGTGGAGCAGGGGGCCTTGACCGGTGAGCTGGCAGTCAGTCAGTTGGTCGATGGCGGCTGTGAGCTGGTGCTGGTTGGTCACTCCGAGCGTCGCCTGATTCTGGGTGAGTGCGACGATGTGGTCGTTCGCAAGTTTGCGGCGGTGCAGGCGGCGGGATTGACTCCT
This sequence comes from Pseudomonas sp. Z8(2022), assembly GCF_025837155.1. Lineage (NCBI taxonomy): Bacteria > Pseudomonadati > Pseudomonadota > Gammaproteobacteria > Pseudomonadales > Pseudomonadaceae > Pseudomonas > Pseudomonas sp. Z8(2022). Next base: position 927,821 of record NZ_CP107549.1, read on the forward strand.
GTGCTCTGTGTCGGCGAGACCCGTGAGCAGCGTGAGGCGAATGCAACGCTGGGTGTGGTGGGTGGCCAGTTGGCCGCGATGATCGATACTCTGGGTGTCGATGCGCTGAAGAACGCCGTAGTTGCCTATGAGCCTGTCTGGGCCATCGGCACCGGGTTGACCGCTACGCCTGAGCAGGCTCAGGAAGTGCATGCGGCTATTCGTGCGCAGGTTGCGCAGTTGGATGCCGAAGTTGCCGGTGGGCTGAGAATTCTTTATGGCGGAAGCGTGAAAGCCGCCAGTGCAGCCGAGTTGTTCGGTATGCGGGATATCGATGGGGGGCTCGTAGGTGGGGCCTCTCTGAATGCGGATGAATTCGGTGCGATCTGTCGCGCTGCAGGAAACTGAAGAATGCTGGAAACAGTCATTGTTGTTCTGCACCTGCTAGGTGCGATCGGTATTGTAGTGCTGGTTTTGCTGCAGCAAGGCAAGGGTGCTGATGCGGGTGCGTCGTTCGGTTCGGGTGCTTCGGCAACTGTATTCGGAAGCCAAGGTTCCTCTACCTTTCTGAGTAAGTTTACTGGTATACTCGCCGCAGGTTTTTTCATTACCAGCTTGGGTTTAGCGTTCTTTGCTAAAGAAAAAGCTGATGCACTGACTCAGGTTGGTCTGCCAGATCCAGCGGTTCTGGAAGTTCAACAAAAACCGGCGGTCGAAGACGTGCCGGTGCTCGAAGAGCAAGCTCCAGCGTCCGATGCTTCGGATGTGCCGGAGGCTCCAGGGCAATAACAGTTTTGCCGAGGTGGTGGAATTGGTAGACACGCTACCTTGAGGTGGTAGTGGCCATAGGCTGTAGGGGTTCGAGTCCCCTCCTCGGTACCATACTCAAGAAAGCCCGCAGTTCGCGGGCTTTCTTGTTGCTGGAGTGTTTGGTTGACCCTTGCCAGGGGGTAGCCGTATAATTCCGGCCCAGCTTTGACGCGGGGTGGAGCAGTCTGGTAGCTCGTCGGGCTCATAACCCGAAGGTCGTAGGTTCAAATCCTGCCCCCGCAACCAGTTTCAGCAGGCCCCTTTTCAGGGGCTTTTTGTTAGCTGAAAGACAGTGTCCACTGACTTTTTCGGTGGATTGAAGGGATGGGCGTTTCGCCCATTTTTTATTTGCACAGCATGCACGAGGGCCGTTAAGTGTCGAGCAAGCTAGAACAGTTGCAGGCCTTGTTGGCCCCGGTAATCGAGGCGCTCGGTTATCAATGTTGGGGCATCGAGTTCCTGTCGCAGGGGCGTCATTCGCTGCTGCGTGTCTATATCGATAAGGCTGAGGGTATCCTGATCGACGATTGTGAAATCGTCAGCCGTCAGCTCAGTGGTGTGCTCGATGTCGAGGACCCGATTTCCTCGGAGTACACGCTGGAAGTTTCTTCCCCCGGCATGGATCGTCCGTTGTTCACCCTTGAGCAATTTGCGGCGCATGTCGGTGAACAGGTGAAGATCAAGCTGCGTTCGCCTTTTGACGGGCGTCGCAACTTCCAGGGCCTCCTTCGCGGTGTGGAGGAGCAGGACGTGGTAGTACAGGTGGATGACCACGAGTATCTGTTGCCGATCGATCTGATCGACAAGGCCAATATCATCCCCCGATTTGATTGAGATGCGGATTCTGCGTCGCTGCCGGGCTACCGACTGTTGGTACCGTTCAGACGACACAGATGGCGCGAAGGTAGCGCGGCAGTGCACGTTTCAAGCGCCAATGGCGTGAACGTGACGCAGATTGCGCATAACCAATGGATTGCGAGAGGCGAGGCGTACGATGAGCAAAGAAGTACTGCTGGTTGTTGAGTCGGTATCCAATGAAAAGGGTGTACCGGCCGGCGTGATTTTCGAGGCGCTGGAGCTTGCTCTGGCGACCGCGACCAAGAAACGTTTCGAGGACGAGGTTGATCTGCGTGTATCGATCAATCGTCAGAACGGTAGCTACGAAACCTTCCGTCGCTGGACCGTGGTCGACGAGTCCGAGTTCGAAGATCCTGCCTATCAGCTGACTGAAGACATGCCGCAGGCACTCGAAGCCAACGCCAAGATCGGTGACGTGCTCGAAGAGAAGATCGAGTCCATCGAGTTCGGTCGTATCGCCGCGCAAACCGCCAAGCAGGTCATCGTGCAGAAAGTGCGTGAGGCCGAACGTGCTCAGGTGGTCGACGCCTACCGCGAGCGCCTGGGTGAGATCATCTCCGGCACCGTGAAGAAGGTCACCCGCGACAACGTCATCGTGGACTTGGGCAACAACGCCGAGGCCCTGCTGGCCCGCGAAGACATCATCCCGCGCGAGACTTTCCGTGTTGGCGTGCGTCTGCGAGCCCTGCTCAAGGAAATCCGTACCGAGAACCGCGGCCCGCAGCTGATCCTGTCGCGCACCGCTCCGGAAATGCTGATCGAGCTGTTCCGCATCGAAGTGCCGGAAATCGCCGAAGGGCTGATCGACGTCAAGGCTGCCTCCCGTGATCCGGGTTCGCGCGCCAAGATCGCCGTGCGCTCCAAGGACAAGCGTATCGACCCGCAGGGCGCCTGCATCGGCATGCGCGGTTCGCGCGTCCAGGCCGTTTCCGGCGAACTGGGTGGCGAGCGTGTGGATATCGTGCTGTGGGACGACAACCCCGCGCAGTTTGTGATCAATGCCATGTCGCCGGCTGAAGTGGCTGCGATCATCGTCGACGAAGATGCCCATGCCATGGACATCGCCGTCGCCGAAGACAACCTGGCGCAGGCCATCGGCCGTGGCGGTCAGAACGTGCGCCTGGCCAGTCAGCTGACTGGCTGGACGCTAAACGTGATGACCGAAGCGGATATCCAGGCCAAGCAACAGGCAGAAACCGGCGACATCATGCAGTCCTTCATCGACGAGCTGGAAGTCGACGAAGAACTGGCTCAAGTCCTGGTCGAAGAGGGTTTCACCAGTCTCGAAGAGATTGCCTACGTACCCATGGAAGAAATGCTCAGCATCGATGGCTTCGACGAGGAGATCGTCAACGAGCTGCGTGCACGGGCCAAGGATCGTCTGCTGACCAAGGCGATCGCCAACGAGGAGAAGTTGGCCGATGCCAAGCCGGCAGATGATCTGCTGGAACTGGACGGCATGGACAAGGCGCTGGCTATGGAGCTTGCGCTGCGCGGCGTGATTACCCGTGAAGACCTGGCCGAGCAGTCGATTGACGACCTGCTCGACATCGACGGCATCGACGAAGAACGTGCCGGCAAGCTGATCATGGCCGCTCGAGCCCACTGGTTCGAATAAGCGGTTGCGGCCTGAGGAGAAAGATGCATGACGCAAGTCACGGTGAAAGAACTGGCCAAAGTGGTCGACACCCCGGTTGAACGCCTGCTGCAGCAGATGCGTGAAGCCGGCCTGTCCCACAGCAGTGCCGAACAAGTGGTGACCGATAGTGAGAAACAGGCCCTGTTGGCCCATCTCAAGAGCAGTCACGGAGACAAGGTCGAAGAGCCGCGCAAGATTACCTTGCAGCGCAAGACCACCAGCACCCTGAAGGTTGCTGGCAGCAAGACCATCAGCGTTGAAGTGCGCAAGAAGAAGACCTTCGTCAAGCGCAGCCCGGAAGAGCTCGAAGCCGAGAAGCAGCGCGAGCTGGAAGCTCAGCAGGCAGCTGCCGAGGCCGAGCGTCTGAAGGCCGAGGAAGAAGCCAAGCGTCAGGCTGAAGAAGAGGCCAAGCGCCAGGCTGCTGCTGCGGCTAGCGAAGCCCCGGCAGCTGCCGTTGCGCCAACTCCCGCCGGCGAGCCGGTGGTTGCCGCTCCGGTTGTCGAGGTCGAGCGCAAGAAGGAAGATGTGCGTCGCCCCGAGAAGGCACGCAGCGACGAAGACGAGCGTCGTGAACGCAAGAATGCGCAGCACCGCCCGACCCTCAAGGAAAAGGCACCGGCTCCGCGCGTCGCGCCGCGCAGCGTCGACGAAGAGAGCGACGGCTTCCGTCGTGGCGGTCGTGGCAAGGCCAAGATGAAGAAGCGCAACCAGCACGGCTTCCAGGCTCCGGCCGGTCCGGTGGTGCGTGAAGTGTCGATTGGTGAAACCATCACCGTGGGCGAACTGGCTCAGCAGATGTCGGTGAAAGCCGCTGAAGTCATCAAGTTCATGTTCAAGATGGGCTCGCCTGCCACCATCAACCAGGTGCTGGATCAGGAAACTGCTCAGCTGGTTGCCGAAGAACTGGGCCACAAGGTCAAGCTGGTCAGCGACAACGCGCTGGAAGACTCCCTGGCCGAGTCCCTGAAGTTCGAAGGCGAGGCAGTATCCCGTGCTCCGGTCGTGACCGTGATGGGTCACGTCGACCATGGCAAGACCTCGCTGCTCGACTACATCCGTCGTGCCAAGGTGGCTTCCGGTGAGGCGGGTGGCATCACCCAGCACATCGGTGCCTACCACGTGCAGACCGACCGCGGCATGATCACCTTCCTCGATACCCCCGGTCACGCCGCGTTCACCCAGATGCGTGCCCGTGGTGCCAAGGCCACCGACATCGTCATTCTCGTCGTCGCAGCTGACGACGGTGTGATGCCGCAGACCCAGGAAGCCGTGCAGCACGCGAAAGCGGCTGGCGTGCCGATCGTGGTCGCGGTGAACAAGATGGACAAGCCGGAAGCCAATCCGGACAACATCAAGAACGGCCTGGCCGCGCTGGACGTGATTCCGGAAGAGTGGGGCGGCGACGCTCCCTTCATCCCGGTTTCGGCCAAGGCCGGTACCGGCATCGACGAACTGCTCGAAGCCGTTCTGCTGCAGGCCGAGGTTCTCGAACTGAAGGCCACCCCGACCGCCCCGGGTCGTGGTGTCGTGGTCGAGTCCCGTCTGGACAAGGGCCGTGGTCCGGTGGCTACCGTGCTGGTTCAGGACGGTACCCTGCGTCAGGGCGACATGGTTCTGGTCGGCGTCAACTACGGCCGCGTGCGTGCCATGCTCGACGAGAACGGCAAGACCATCAAGGAAGCCGGTCCGTCGATTCCGGTCGAAATCCTCGGCCTGGACGGCACGCCGGATGCCGGTGACGAGATGATGGTGGTGGCCGACGAGAAGAAGGCCCGCGAAGTTGCACTGTTCCGTCAGGGCAAGTTCCGCGAGGTCAAGCTCGCCCGTGCCCACGCCGGCAAGCTGGAAAACATCTTCGAAAACATGGGCCAGGAAGAGAAGAAGACCCTCAACATCGTCCTCAAGGCCGACGTGCGTGGTTCTCTGGAGGCCCTGCAGGGTTCGCTCAGCACCCTGGGCAACGACGAAGTGCAGGTGCGTGTGGTCGGTGGCGGCGTCGGTGGTATCACCGAGTCCGATGCCAACCTGGCGCTGGCTTCGAATGCCGTGCTGTTCGGCTTCAACGTCCGTGCTGACGCCGGTGCGCGCAAGATCGTCGAGTCCGAAGGCCTCGACATGCGCTACTACAACGTCATCTACGACATCATCGAAGACGTCAAGAAGGCGCTCACCGGTATGCTCGGCAGCGATGTTCGCGAGAACATCCTGGGCACCGCGGAAGTGCGTGATGTGTTCCGTTCGCCGAAGTTCGGCGCTGTCGCTGGCTGCATGGTCATCGAGGGCACCGTCTACCGCAACCGTCCGATCCGCGTACTGCGCGAGGACGTGGTGATCTTCGAAGGCGAGCTGGAATCGCTGCGTCGCTTCAAGGACGACGTCGCCGAAGTGCGTAACGGCATGGAGTGCGGTATCGGCGTGAAGAGCTACAACGACGTCAAGGTCGGCGACAAGATCGAAGTGTTCGAGAAGGTCCAGGTGGCGCGCAGCCTGTAAGCGCACCATGCCGATCACGCAACGCCCGGCCCCGCTCATGCGCGGCCGGGCGTTTGCCGCTTTTACGTCCGCTGCCGCCGAGGCTGACGGGCGAAGGAAAGGTAAGTAAGAAATGGCCAAAGATTACAGCCGTACCCAGCGTATCGGTGATCAGATGCAGCGCGAGCTGGCAGTGCTGATCCAGCGCGAGATCAAGGACCCGCGCCTGGGTCTGGTAACCATCACTGCCGTCGACGTGAGTCGTGATCTGTCCCACGCCAAGGTGTTCATCACCGTGATGGGCAAGGACGACGATGCCGAGCAGATCAAGCTCAACCTGGAGATCCTCGGCGAGGCAGCCGGCTATCTGCGCATGCTGCTGGGCAAGTCGATGAAAGTACGCACCATCCCGCAATTGCACTTCCAGTATGACGCCAGTATCCGTCGCGGTGCCGAGCTGTCGGCGCTGATCGAGCGTGCGGTGGCGGAAGACCGCAAGCACCAGGACGGCAGCGAGGGTTAAGCGTGGCGCAGGTCAAACGTATTCGCCGCAAGGTCGACGGCATCATCCTGCTCGACAAGCCGCGCGGCTTCACCTCCAACGCGGCCCTGCAGAAGGTGCGCTGGTTGCTCAATGCCGAGAAGGCCGGACATACCGGCAGTCTCGATCCGCTGGCGACCGGTGTGCTGCCGCTGTGCTTCGGCGAGGCGACCAAGTTCTCCCAGTATCTGCTCGATGCCGACAAGGGTTATGAAACCGTGGCCCGGCTGGGCGTCACCACCACCACCGGCGACGCCGAAGGTGAGGTGCTCGAGCGCCGCCCGGTGACCGTTGGTCGCACTGAAATCGAGGCCCTGTTGCCGCGTTTTCGTGGAGAAATCAAACAGATACCTCCGATGTACTCGGCTTTGAAGAAGGATGGTCAGCCGCTGTACAAGCTGGCCCGTGCAGGCGAGGTAGTGGAGCGCGAGGCGCGTTCTGTTACTATTGCGCGCCTGGAATTGCTGGCCCTTGAGGGCGAGCAGGCACGGCTGTCGGTTGACTGCAGCAAAGGCACCTACATTCGTACCCTGGTCGAGGACCTTGGCCAGCTGCTCGGGTGCGGCGCACACGTTGCCGAACTGCGTCGGACCAAGGCCGGCCCGTTCGACCTTGCGCGCACCGTGACGCTGGAAGAGCTGGAAGCGGTGCATGCCGAAGGTGGCAGTGAGGCGCTCGATCGTTTCCTACAGCCGGTCGACAGCGGACTGCTGGACTGGCCGCTGCTACAGTTCTCCGAGCACAGCGCGTTCTACTGGCTGCAGGGCCAGCCGGTACGAGCACCGGATGCACCGAAGTTCGGCATGGTGCGGGTGCAGGATCACAATGGTCGCTTCATCGGTATCGGTGAGGTGAGCGACGACGGGCGAGTCGCTCCGCGTCGATTGATTTACACCGGTGCCTAGCACGGGTGGAGACACGGGCCTCAGGGCCCGGATGGTCTTACCGGTGCGTAGCATCGGACGGTTCGGCCGAAATGGCTGAAAGCCTGATGGTGATGATGTCGTCATCAGGCATGCGAGGGTGGCTGTTAGTAGGCACGGTCATGCCTCTTTTTAAAACACGGGAAGCGATTCCCGGCCTATTGAGACTGCTTCGGCAGTTTCCAGATGAGAGGAAGCCAACATGGCACTCAGCGTTGAAGAAAAAGCCCAGATCGTAAACGAGTACAAGCAAGCTGAAGGCGACACCGGTAGCCCGGAAGTGCAGGTAGCCCTGCTGACCGCCAACATCAACAAGCTGCAAGGCCACTTCAAGGCCAACGGTAAAGATCACCACAGCCGTCGTGGTCTGATCCGTATGGTTAACCAGCGTCGTAAGCTGCTGGACTACCTGAAGGGCAAGGACACCACTCGTTACAGCGCCCTGATCGGTCGCCTGGGCCTGCGTCGTTAATAGACGCGAGCTGCACAAGTTGGAAGCTGGGAGTTCGGCGTCGCGGGTGGGGAGTGATCCTCGCCTCGTGGCGCTGGGCTTCCAGCTTTTGGCTTTTCGAGGGATGCATCGGGTCCGACTCCCGCACGTCTCTCCAATTTCCCCCAAGGCAACAAAGAGAAGGAAAACACCGTGAACCCGGTAATCAAGCAATTCAAGTTCGGTCAGTCGACCGTAACCCTCGAGACTGGCCGTATCGCCCGTCAAGCCAGCGGCGCCGTGCTGGTGACCGTCGACAACGACGTCACCGTACTGGTCACCGTTGTCGGTGCCAAGAGCGCCGATCCGAGCAAGGGCTTCTTCCCGCTGTCCGTGCACTACCAGGAAAAGACCTACGCTGCGGGCAAGATTCCTGGCGGCTTCTTCAAGCGTGAAGGCCGTCCGAGCGAGAAGGAAACCCTGACCTCGCGCCTGATCGACCGTCCGATCCGTCCGCTGTTCCCCGAAGGCTTCATGAACGAAGTGCAGGTTGTCTGCACCGTTGTTTCCACCAGCAAGAAGACCGATCCGGACATCGCTGCGATGATCGGTACCTCCGCTGCCCTGGCCGTTTCCGGCATTCCGTTCAACGGCCCGATCGGTGCTGCCCGCGTGGCCTTCCATCCGGACACCGGCTACCTGCTGAACCCGAACTACGAGCAGCTCAAGGCCTCCAGCCTGGACATGGTCGTGGCCGGTACCGAGACCGCCGTGCTGATGGTGGAGTCCGAAGCGGACGAGCTGACCGAAGACCAGATGCTCGGCGCCGTACTGTTCGCCCATCAGGAATTCCAGTCGGTGATCCAGGCCGTCAAGGAATTCGCTGCCGAAGCTGGCAAGCCGGCCTGGAACTGGCAGGCTCCGGCCGCCAACACTCCGCTGCTGGACGCCATCCGCAGCCAGTTCGGCGAGGCCATCAGCCAGGCCTACACCATCACCATCAAGCAGGACCGCTACAGCCGTCTGGACGAGCTGCGTGACCAGGTCGTCGCAGCCCTGGCCGGTGAAGGCGAAGGCAAATTCTCCGCCGATGAGGTCAAGGCCGCCTTCGGTGAGATCGAATACCGCACCGTTCGCCAGAACATCGTTGATGGCAAGCCGCGTATCGACGGTCGTGACACCCGCACCGTACGTCCGCTGAAGATCGAAGTCGGCGTACTGGACAAGACCCATGGCTCGGCCCTGTTCACCCGTGGTGAAACCCAGGCGCTGGTCGTTGCCACCCTCGGTACCGCGCGCGATGCACAGCTGCTCGATACCCTGGAAGGCGAGAAGAAGGACCCCTTCATGCTGCACTACAACTTCCCGCCGTTCTCGGTCGGTGAGTGTGGCCGCATGGGCGGTGCTGGTCGCCGCGAAATCGGCCACGGCCGCCTGGCCCGCCGTGGCGTTGCCGCCATGCTGCCGAAGGAAGACGAGTTCCCGTACACCATCCGCGTGGTATCGGAAATCACCGAGTCCAACGGTTCTTCCTCCATGGCCTCGGTCTGCGGTGCTTCCCTGGCGCTGATGGACGCCGGTGTGCCGATGAAGGCGCCGGTTGCCGGTATCGCCATGGGTCTGGTGCTGGAGGGTGACAAGTTCGCCGTTCTGACCGACATCCTGGGTGACGAAGACCACCTGGGCGACATGGACTTCAAGGTAGCCGGTACCGCCAAGGGTGTGACCGCGCTGCAGATGGACATCAAGATCCAGGGCATCACCGAAGAGATCATGGAGCAGGCGCTGGAGCAGGCGCTGGAAGCCCGTCTGAACATCCTCGGCCAGATGAACCAGGTCATCGCCCAGTCGCGCACCGAGCTGTCGGCCAACGCCCCGACCATGCTGGCCATGAAGATCGACCAGGACAAGATCCGCGACGTCATCGGCAAGGGTGGTGCCACCATCCGTGGTATCTGCGAAGAGACCAAAGCGTCGATCGATATCGAAGACGACGGCTCGATCAAGATCTTCGGCGAAACCAAGGAAGCGGCCGAGGCTGCCAAGCAGCGCGTGCTGGCCATCACTGCTGAGGCCGAGATCGGCAAGATCTACGTCGGCAAGGTCGAGCGCATCGTCGACTTCGGCGCCTTCGTCAACATCCTGCCGGGCAAGGACGGTCTGGTGCACATCTCCATGCTGAGCGATCAGCGCGTTGAGAAGGTCACCGACGTACTGAAGGAAGGCCAGGAAGTGAAGGTGCTGGTACTGGACGTGGACAACCGCGGCCGTATCAAACTGTCGATCAAGGACGTAGCTGCTGCCGAGGCCTCTGGAGTCTAAGCAACGGTTCTTCTGATCGAACGAGAAGGGGCTCCTGCGGGAGCCCTTTTTGTGCCTGATCGCCAGCCAGGCCCGGCTGATCTCCTGGCCGGAGCAGCAGCCCGGCCCCTGACATTGACCTGCCATCCAGGCTGCCACATCAGCCCGTCCGTAATGTTCGTCTCCGTGCGCAACCTGTACGCACGTACCCGGAAAACCATGCAAATTGCCCGAGAGATTTTTTCCGAGTCGGCGAAATGCAATCAAAAGCCTGTCCGGGTTAAATCATAAGTCATTGTTTTTTAACGGTTTGTTTGTTTTTAAAAAACTGGCACAGCGCTTGCGATAGTACTGGTGAACCTGCAGCCAGGAGTTGGCTGCAGATTGTCTGGAATGTACAGGAGTAGAACCATGAAACAGCCAATCAACCGTTTTGCCGCTACCACCCTGACCGCTGCCGTGCTGAGCATGTCTCTGGCCTCGGCCGCTTTCGCCGCCGAGCCGACCATGCTTGCGGCCAATGACACTGTGGATAAGGCCGAGCAAGCGGTATCCGATACCTGGATCACCAGCAAAGTGAAGTCCACCTTCGTTGCTGACTCGAACCTCAGCGCGCTGGATATCAAGGTCGAGACCAACCAGGGCGTGGTTTCCCTGTCCGGCACCGTAGCTACCGATGCCGAGCGTGATCTGGCTATCGCCAAGACCAAGGAAATCGAAGGCGTGCGTGACGTCTCCGCTGATGGCCTGAAAACCGCTGACTGATAGCCGAGCCGGCCGGGTTAGCGCCCGGCCCCACTTTCTGTCACGGGAGAATGACCATGAATAGCGACATCATCAAAGGCAAATGGAAGCAGCTCAATGGTCGCATCAAGGAGCGTTGGGGCAACCTGACCGATGACGACCTGGACGTCGCCGAGGGCCACAGCGATTACCTGGCTGGCAAGCTGCAAGAACGTTATGGCTGGACCAAGGAAAAGGCCCAGCAGGAGCTACGCGATTTCAGCGACAAGCTTTAAGCATGGATAGCCTGGCACGGATGCATCCCGAGTAAGGATCGCTTCGGATACGGATATCGTATGGATGATTGCAGGCATGGATGTCATGTCAGCACGGATAGCGACAGGCACGGATGCTCTGAGGCCCCGCCGGTGTGACCGGCGGGGCCTTGATTTATTTGCGGCGGCGACGGTGCCGTATCAGCTGCCGCGTTTGCTGCGTATCTCGGTCAGGCGACCGCCCTCGAAGCGCAGGAAGTGGTACATGCCGTTTTTCGGGCCGTAGATCCATTCCTCGACATTCACCTCGTTACGAAAGCCGTAGCTGTCGACCACTTCCCGGTAACCGAGAAAGTCACGGCTGACAGGCTCGCCGCATTTGCTCAGCACCTCTGCGCTGGGCGCCGACTTGCTGACCAGCGCGCTGCCGCAACGGTAAGTGGAGGACGCCTCGGCGAGCATAGGCAGGCAGAGCAGCGGCAACATAAGGCTGAATCTACGCATGGCAGCCTCCTGTTCAGCGTTCGCGACGACGTTCGATGGCAACCAGACGATTACCCTCGAAGCGCAGGATGCTGAGCATGCCGTTGCTTGGGCCGTAGACCCATTCCTCGATCATGTACTCGCGGCGGTCATAGGAACCCAGGGTATAGCCGATCGGATCGCGGTGTACTGGCGCGCCACATTTGCGCTCGACCTCGAACGGACGGTCACCCAGGCTGACCAGGTTGCTACCGCAACGCAGCGTGTCGGCCTGTGCGGACACGCTGAGCAGGCCGGCAGTCAGGGCAAGGGTGATGATGGATAAACGGTTCATGATCATTGGCTGTCCAGGTGCAGGGTGGTGAGCACGCGGCCGTCGGCTTCGGGCTCGCCCAGGTTTGCATCGATCAGATAGACCCGTTCATCGTACAGCCCGCCCTGTTCCACCAGATAATCCTTGATCGTTGCAGCGCGTTGCTGAGCCAGCTGGCGCAGCAGCAACTTGCTCTGCGCCCAGGAGTCCAGCACGGCCTGGCGCATGTTCTGATGGCGCTGCTCGCGCTTCAGCTCGGCCCACTCGGCCGGCGGCTGCTGCTTGAGGCGGGTACGGTAGATGCCTTCGAGCAGCGCGGCCTGTTCGTCCTCGTCGACCGTCAGCTCATCCGGGCTGGCCGGTACCTTGTCGCCACGCCGTTGCAGCACCTTGTACCAGCCTTCGCGGAATTCGCGTTGCAGGCGTCGTTCGGCCAGCAGTGGGCCGTCGGCACTTTGCGCGGCCTGGCCTTCCACTTCAAGACGCAGATTGGGCCGTTCCTCGAGTGCCTTGGCCAGGGTGTCCAGTACTTGTCGGGCGTCGTCGTCCAGCTGCGCGGAGCCGGCGCTGAAGGGTACGGTGCTGAGGTCGACATTGCTGCCGCCGACCAGCCCGGCGATGAACTTGAATGGCGCCTGGGCCGCCCGCAGCACCAGATTACGCAGCGTTTGCCAGACGATGGGCATGACGCTGAACTCGGGGTTGTTCAGGTCGCCCTGCACCGGCAGCTCGATGGCGATACGGCCCTGGGTGTCCTTGAGCAGCGCCACCGCCAGGCGAATCGGCAGGTCGACCGCGTCCGGGCTGTCGACCCGTTCGCCCAGCTGCAGATTCTCCACCAGCACCTTGTTCTCGGCGTTGAGCTGGCCTTTCTCGATGCGGTAGTGCAGGTCGAGGTTGAGGCGCCCCTTGCGAATGCGGTAGCCGGCGAACTTGCCGGAGTAGGGGGTGATGGTGGTCAGCTCGACATTCTTGAAGCTGGTGGCGATATCCAGGCTGTTGAGCGGGTCGAAAGGCGTCAGCTTGCCCTTGATGCTCATCGGCGCATAACGATCGACCTTGCCCTGGATATCCACGCTGGCCGCTTGTGGCTTCTGGTTGTCGAGCACGCCGATGCGGCCTTTCATCTGCTGAATGGCAGTGGCGAAGCTGGGCGTCAGGCTGAAGTCGGCGAAGTTGGCCGAGCCATCCTTGATGGCTACTCCACCGATGTGAATCGCCAGTGGTTTGCCGGTTTCCGCCTTGGTATCGTTCGCCGTTGCCGGCTGCGGCACGATCAGTTCGCTGACGTTGGTGGTCAGGTTCTCGTTGATGACGAAGCGTGCGTAAGGTTGATCCAGCTCGACGCGTTCGATGTTCAGGCTTTCGCCGTGACGATAATCGAGGCCGCCCACTCGGACCTGCTTCCAGCGTACGAAATCACGTTCACGCAGGGTGTCCAGGGTGTGCAGCTGGTCGACCCAGGCGTTGCCGGTGATGCCTAGTGCCAGCGGCTCGGTGCTCTTGAGCTGTACATCGAGGTCACTGCCGAGCAGGCCACTGCGCAGTTCCAGGCGAACGAAGGGGCTGAGGTAGGCCTGCGCCAGGCGCAGGTCGATGTCCTGGGTGGCGACCTTGAGCTGGGCAGTGGTCGGGCTCAGCTGCACCTGCCCGGCTGCCTGCAGTTTGCCCTGCTTGCCCAGACCGCTGTCGAGCCTGAGGTCGAAAGGCTTATCGCCAAGGCTGTCGAAATTCTTCAGATCGAGGTTCAGCGGGCCGACCTCCACGGCTACTTCCTGTTGCGGGACACGGTCGGCCAGGTGGGCCTTGTACTCACGCAGTTGCACGTCCTGCAGCAGTACCTGCCAGGGTTTGCTCTCGCCGGCCGGCTCCGTGTCTGCTGTGGCTTCGTTCTTGGCCGTGCCGGGTTTGGCGAAGAGTTTCTGCCAGTCCAGCTGGCCGTCGGCTTCGCGCGCTGCCCAGGCCTCCAGACCCTGGCTGCGTACCTGACCGACCACCACCTGTTGCCTGGCCAGGTCGAGGCTGGTGTCGTCGATATCCAGGCGTTGCAGGCGCACCAGTGGTTTGCCTTGCGGGTCGTCGATGGCGAAAGGAGCCAGCTGTGCCTTGATCTTGCTCAGCTGCAACTCGGTGCCGCTGGAAAGGTCGAGCCGGTAGTCGCTGCTGAGGTCGACCTGGCCTTCCTTGAGCACCAGAGGCAAGGCATCACGCACATAGGGCCAGAAGGTGCTCAGGCGACCATCGCTGATGTTCAGGCTGCCGCTGGAAGTGATGGGTGTAAGGCTGACCTGACCGCGCCAGTCGATCCGTGCACCGTGCGGGCCGCTGGCGGTCAGGGTCATTTCGGCGTTGTCGCCGGCCAGAGTACTGAGGTTGTGCAGCTCCAGATCGAGTGCGTCATAGGCGAACTCCACCGGCTCGCTCGGGCGCAGGTCCTGGAAACGCAGCGACTTTTCGCGCAGACGAATTGCGTCGATACGTAGCGGGAAGGGCTCACTGTTCTCGGCACTGGGTTCGGCCTGGCTCTCTGGCAGGCGGAACAGCTGGGTGAGATTGAGCGTACCGTCCTGGGCGAACAGGATTTCGCTGCGCGCGCCGTCGAGTTCGATATCGCTCAGGTGCAGGGCACCGCTCCACAGGCTGTCGCTCTGCAGGTTGGCGTACAGGCGTTGGAAGCCCAACTGCTCCTGGTCGCTCTCGCCGATATGCAGCCCCCAGAGACTGAGTTCGAGGGTAAAGGGGTTGAGTTGCACGCGTTGCAGCGAGGCGGGCACCGTCGCGTACTGCGTCAGCTGCTGGTTGGCGATGCGCAGGGCGATGCCCGGCAGAATCAGAAAGCCGATCAGGCTATAGAGGAAAACGGCGATCAACAGTGCGCTCAGGGCGCGCTTCAGTCCTTTGGGCATGGCTTGACGTCATCTTTCCAGGCGAGGGAGACGACTTGAAGTATGGCACGACGGTCCGGTTGCGGTCGCCATTGCGACTGACAGATTGCGCGTGAGTCCCGGTTCAGAGGTGCAGGATCAGGGTTTTCAGTGGTGGCTGGCCGTCCATGGACGGGAAGTCCGACGCGGGGGCGATGACCTGGCAATCCCGCACGGGACGCCCCAGTTTTTCCGCGCAGCGCAGTACCTGCGCGCGCCAGTCGTCCATCGCCACCTTTGCCAGATTGTTGCAGCACACCAGGGTGCCACCTTCGGCAGTGGCCAGCAGCGCCGGTTTGAGCAGGCTCTGGTAATCGCGCAACAGGTCGACCGTGCCGAAGGCGCTCTTGGCCCAGGCCGGCGGGTCGAGGAAAACCAGGTCGAACCGGCGCGCTTGCAAGCGCGGGTAGCTCGGCAGCTTCTGCCCGCGGCGGCTGGTGATCGGCAGATCGGCCAGTTGGCGAATGGCCGGGAAGTAGTCGGACTGAATGAACTGCATGGCCGGCAGCTCCGGATTCAGTGCACCGTTCTCGCGGCCTACTGCCAGGTTGCCCTGGGCGAAGTCCAGATTGACCACCTCGTGCGCGCCGCCAGCCGCAGCGCACAGGCCGACGCCGCAGGTGTAGGCAAACAGATTGAGCACGGACTTGCCGGCACTGTTGGCCTTGATCCAGCCGCGGGCGTTGCGCAGGTCGAGAAACAGCAGTGGATCCTGTCCGGCATGGCGACCGCGCACGCGGTAGTTCAGGCCCCATTCGCGGCCGATCATGTCCTCCAGCGCGGCTTCGCTGGCCTGGAACAGGGTCGGGTCGCGGTCGATGCGCGAGTTGCCTCTGGAACGGTCGTTGTAGACCAGCAGCAAGGGCAGGCCGAGATGTGCTTCGACCTTGGCTGCAATGGTCTGCAGGTCGTCGGCTTGCAGCGGCTGGTGAAAGCTTTGCACCAGCAGTTGCGGGCCATAACGGTCGACGGTCAGGCCAGGCGCACCTTCCTGGCTGCCGTGGAACAGGCGGTAGCAGTCTGTGCCTTGTGCGTGCAGCTCTGCGAGCAGGTTGTCGCGAGCGGCGAGGGCGGCGCGCAGCGCCTGGTCAAGAGAAGGCATGCGCGGCGTCTCGGAGAAAGGAAAGCCGGCAGTTTATCAAGAAAACCGGTCGCCTCCGAGCACGTGCCATGAGGTAGCCCGGATGCAATCCGGGTAGCCCATGACGCCATCCCCCGGATTGCATCCGGGGGCTAAAGCCCAGGCAATGGGGTGGATGTCGCTCTTTACATCCGTCAGATGGTGGATCGATAAAGCGCGATCCACCCTGCGGCTCAGCGCTCGATGGCCAGCGCCACACCCTGGCCGCCACCGATGCACAGCGTGGCCAGGCCCTTGTTCACGTCGCGGCGGATCATCTCGTGCAGCAGGGTGACCAGCACACGGCAGCCCGAGGCACCGATGGGGTGGCCCAGGGCGATGGCGCCGCCGTTGACGTTGACCTTGTCGGTATCCCAGCCCAGCTCCTGACCGACCGACAGCGCCTGGGCGGCGAAGGCCTCGTTGGCTTCGATCAGGTCCAGGTCGGCCAGGCTCCAGCCGGCCTTGTCCAGGCAGCGGCGGGTGGCCGAGACCGGGCCGATGCCCATGATCGCCGGGTCGACGCCAGCATTGACGTAGCCGGCGATCCTGGCCAGCACCGGCAGGCCCAGCGCTTGAGCCTTGGCCGCACTCATCAGCAGCACGGCAGCCGCGCCGTCGTTGAGGCTGGAGGCGTTGCCGGCGGTGACGCTGCCGTCCTTCCTGAAGGCTGGTCTGAGCTTGGCCAGAGATTCGGCGCTGGTGCCGGCACGCGGCTGCTCGTCACGGGCGAAGGCAATGGGGTCGCCCTTGCGCTGCGGGATCAGCACCGGGGTGATCTCTGCATCGAAACGACCAGACTCGATGGCGGCCACGGCCTTGCGCTGCGATTCGGCGGCAAAGGCGTCCTGGGCTTCGCGGCTGATGCCGTACTTCTCCACCAGATTCTCGGCGGTGATGCCCATGTGATAGTCGTTGAAGGCGTCCCACAGGCCGTCGACGATCATGCTGTCGAGCATCTGCGCATGACCCATGCGCAGGCCGGTGCGGGCCTTGGGCAGCACGTAAGGGGACTGGCTCATGTTCTCCATGCCGCCGGCGATGATCACCTCGGCGTCGCCGCAGCGGATGGCCTGGGTGGCCAGGTGCAGGGCTTTCAGCCCCGAGCCGCAGACCTTGTTCAGGGTCATGGCCGGCACGGCATGCGGCAGGCCGGCGCGGATGGCGGCCTGGCGCGCCGGGTTCTGGCCGGAGCCTGCGGTAAGCACCTGGCCGAGGATGACTTCATCGACCTGCGCAGCATCGAGGCCGGTCTGCTCCGCCAGGCGCCTGATGACGATGGCGCCGAGCTCGGGGGCGGGAATATCGGCCAGGCTGCCCTGGAAGCTGCCGATGGCGGTGCGGGTGGCGGCAACGATGACGACGTCTTGCATGTGCAGGTCCTCGGTTCGATTCAGACAATGACCGGAAAGACGTCGATGGTCGCATGGCTGATCGTGACCGGCCAGCCACGTCTTCTAGTGTTCCAGACGTCGGCGAGCGCGCTGAGCGGCGCTGTTGCGCACGGCCCAACGCAGCAGGTTGGCGGTGCGCTGCACGCTGGCGCGGATCAACGGTCGGCTCCAGGCCGCTTGGTGTTCGCCGAGCAGGTCGCTGGCCCAGCCCGGCAGCAGATCGACGCCGGCCTGCATCATCAGGTTGCCGAAGGGTTTGGCGAGGAGGCTGGGCATCGGTGCGTCATGCAGCAGCCGCACCACTTCGCGGGTGCGCTCGTCACACATCAGTTGTGGGCGCATGCGCTGCAGATAGTCGGCGACAGCCTGAGCCGACTTGGGTACATCCTGCGCACCGAGGCGTTCGGCGATCAGCGCCACCTCGCGGTAGTAGCGATCCTGCTCGGCTATTGGCAGCTGCGGGTTGACGTAGCGCAGGTAACCGGCGAGGAACTGGCTGACCTCGGAAACATGCACCCAGGTCAGCAGCTCGGGATCGCTGGCGCTATAAGGGCGGCCGTCCGGCGCATGGCCGACCACCTGCAGGTGGATGCGGCGCACCTTGTCGATCAGCTGTTCGGCATCGTGCAGGCCGCCGTAGGTGGTGCCGGCGATGAACAGGCTGGTGCGGCGCAGGCGGCCGATCATGTCCTGACGGAAGGTGGAGTGATCCCAGACGCCGGCCAGGGCCAGCGGATGAAGCATCTGCAGGAGCAGGGCGGAGATGCCGCCAACCATCATCGCGGTGAAGTCGGCATGAACCTTCCAGACCATCGATTCGGGGCCGAACAGGCCGGCATCAAAACGTGGCTGGTCGAGGTCGAGCACACCCAGTGAGGCGCCGGTGAGGCTGTGGACCTGCTTTTCGATCTGACGGCGTAGGCTTTCCATGGCGCGCAGTTTCGGCGCTTGGCAGGCCCAAGACAAGATGTGCCGGCCCTTTCGGGCCGGGCATGAGACTCAGCGGTTGAGGCGCTGTTCGATCAGGCTGTCGACCACGCTGGGGTCGGCCAGCGTCGAGGTGTCGCCCATGTTCTCCAGCTCGTTGCAGGCGATCTTGCGCAGGATGCGGCGCATGATCTTGCCCGAGCGGGTCTTCGGCAGCCCCGGCGCCCACTGGATCAGCTCGGGCTTGGCGAAGCTGCCGATCTCCTTGCCGACCAGGGTCAGCAGGTCCTTCTTCAGCTCGTCGGAGGGCTCCTGGCCGTTCATCAGGGTGACGTAGGCGTAGATGCCTTGGCCCTTCACATCATGCGGGTAGCCGACTACGGCGGCTTCGGCCACGGCATCGTGCAACACCAGGGCGCTTTCCACCTCGGCGGTGCCGATGCGGTGCCCGGAGACGTTGATCACGTCGTCGACACGCCCGGTGATCCAGTAGTAGCCGTCTTCGTCGCGGCGTGCTCCGTCGCCGGTGAAGTAGTAGCCGGGGTAGGGTTTGAAGTAGGTGTCGATCATGCGCTGGTGATCGCCGTAGACGCTGCGGATCTGGCTCGGCCAGCTGGCCTTGATTGCCAGCACGCCGCTGCCGGGGCCGTTGATTTCCTTGCCCTGCTCGTCGAGCAGTACCGGTTGTACGCCGAAGAAGGGGCGGGTGGCGGAACCGGGTTTCAGGTCGGTAGCGCCGGGCAGCGGGGTGATCAGGATGGAGCCGGTTTCGGTCTGCCACCAGGTATCGACGATCGGGCAGCGCGCGTCACCCACCACATGGAAGTACCACTCCCAGGCTTCGGGGTTGATCGGCTCGCCCACGGTGCCGAGCAGGCGCAGGCTGCTGCGCGAGGTGGTCCTGACCGGCGCCTCGCCTTCACGCATCAGTGCGCGCAGGGCGGTCGGCGCGGTGTAGAAGGTGTTGACCTGGTGCTTGTCGATCACCTGCCAGAAACGTGAGGCATCCGGGTAGTTGGGCACACCCTCGAAGATCAGGGTGGTGGCGGCGTTGGCCAGCGGGCCGTAGACGATGTAGCTGTGTCCGGTGACCCAGCCGACATCGGCGGTGCACCAGTAGATGTCGCCTTCGTGGTAGTCGAACACGTACTTGTGGGTCATCGCCGCGCCGAGCAGGTAACCACCGGTGGTATGCAGCACACCCTTGGGTTTGCCGGTACTGCCCGAGGTGTAGAGAATGAACAGCGGGTCTTCGGCGTCCATCGGCTCGGCCGGGCAGTCGGCATCGACTTCCTTGAGCGCCTGGTGATACCAGAGGTCGCGGCCCTCCACCCAGGCCACATCGCCCTGGGTGCGTTCGACCACCACCACGGTAGACACGTTCGGGCAGCTCTGCAGGGCCTTGTCGACATTGTTCTTCAGCGGGATGTACTTGCCGCCGCGCACGCCTTCGTCGGCGGTGATCACGGTGCGGCAGTCGGCATCGAGGATGCGGTCGCGCAGGGCGTCGGGGGAGAAACCGCCGAACACCACCGAATGCACAGCGCCGATGCGCGCGCAGGCGAGCATGGCGTAGGCCGCCTCGGGGATCATCGGCATGTAGATGCACACCCGGTCGCCCTTCTTCACGCCGCGGCTCTTCAGCACGTTGGCCAGGCGGCTGACGTTATGGTGCAGCTTGTTGTAGGTGATGTGCGCCGACTCGGCAGGGTTGTCGCCCTCCCAGATGATGGCGATCTGTTCGCCGCGTTTTTCCAGGTGGCGATCAATGCAGTTGTAGGCGACGTTGAGCTGGCCGCCCTTGAACCATTCGGCGCGGCCTTGCGTGAGGTCGCTGGTGTGCACCTGGTCCCAGGGTTTGAACCAGTCGAGGAAAGCCTTGGCCTGCCCGGCCCAGAATGTCTCGGGCTGCTCGACGGACTGTTGGTACAGGCGCAGGTAGGCGTCGTTATCCAGGTGCGCCCGCTGGCGCACGGCATCTTGCACGGGATGGCGAGTGATCTCGAACATGGCGGGGTCCTTGTAATTGTTTGTCCGCAACATTCACAAGGGTGCACCCAGGCAGGCGCCTGGTTCAAGGCTTAACCATTTCCATATGCTGCACACTGCCTCGTGAGCGCCCATGCCAGTTGCGGGAGGCAGGGCAGGCTTCCCGCTAGAACGTATTGCAGAGCAGTGGCTTAGGCAATGTCCCAGGCGTTGGGCGCCTGGGAATATCTTCAGCCTATCTATCCTGAGGTGTGTCGATGGGAGCAGCTCTCAGGCGATCAGCCTCGATGCTGGGAGCGGAAGTGCTCGATCAGCCCCTGGGTTGAAGCATCGCCGGCTGGCGCTTCGCTGGCGCCGGTCAGGCGCTGATAGACCTCCTTGCCCATTTCCTTGCCCAGTTCCACGCCCCACTGGTCGAAGGCGTTGATGCCCCAGATGGCGCTCTGCACGAACACCTTGTGCTCGTACAGCGCTACCAGCGCGCCGAGGTTGAACGGCGCGATGCGGTTCATCACCAGGATGTTGCTCGGTCGGTTGCCGGGGATCACCTTGTGCGGCGCCAGGCGCTGCACCTCGTCTTCGCTCAGCCCCTTTGCACGCAGTTCGGCTTCCGCCTCTTCGCGCGTCTTGCCCTGCATCAGCGCCTGGGCCTGCGACAGGCAGTTGGCGAACAGCCACTGGTGATGGTCGGCGAGCGGGTTGTAGCTGTTGACCGGGACGATGAAGTCCGCCGGCACCAGCAGGCGGCCCTGGTGCAGCAGCTGGTGGTAGGCGTGCTGACCGTTGCAGCCGACGCCGCCCCAGATGATCGGGCCGGTAGGGATGTCCAGCGGCGTGCCGTCCTGGCGCACACTCTTGCCGTTGGACTCCATGTCCAACTGCTGCAGGTGCTTGGTGAAGTTACGCAGGTAATGGTCGTAGGGCAGGATGGCGTGGCTCTGCGCGCCCCAGAAGTTGCTGTACCAGATGCCCAGTAGGGCCATCAGTACCGGCATGTTCTCGGCCAGTGGCGCCTGGGTGAAGTGCTGGTCCATGGCATAGGCGCCGGCCAGCAGCTCCTTGAAGTTGGACACGCCAATGGCCAGGGCGATGGGTAGGCCTATGGCCGACCACAGCGAATAGCGGCCGCCGACCCAGTCCCATAGGGGGAATATGTTCTCTTCGCCGATACCGAACTCGATGGCGGCCTTGCGGTTGCTGGTCACGGCGATGAAGTGGCGGTGCAGCTGTGCTTCCGGGCCGCCCATGGCCAGGTACCAGTCACGCGCAGCCAGGGTGTTCTTCAGGGTTTCCAGGGTACCGAAGGATTTGCTGGATACGATGAACAGCGTGGTTTCCGGATTCAGGCGCGCGGTCAGCTCGCGGAACTCGCTGCCGTCGATATTGGCCAGGTAGTGGCAGCGCACACCGCGCTGAGTGAACGGGCGCAGCGCCTCGGAAACCAGCTGAGGACCGAGAAAGGAGCCGCCGATACCGATGTTCACCACCTCGGTGATCGGCTTCTCGCTGTAGCCCCGCCACAGGCCACTGTGAATGCGACTGACCAGTTCGGTGATCTGGTTCAGGACGCGATGCACGTCGGGGATGATGTCATGACCATCGACCAGCAGACGGCGGCCAATAGGGCTGCGCAGAGCGGTGTGCAGGGCGGCGCGGCCTTCCGAAGCATTGACCCGTTCGCCGTTGTACAGGGCGGCGATGGACTGGTGCAGACCGGCCTGCTCGGCCAGTTGGGTCAGCAGTTCCAAGCTGCGTTCGTCGATCAGGTTCTTCGAGTAATCCAGCAGCAGCCCGCAGCTATCGAGGGAAAAGCGCTGGAAGCGCCGTGGGTCCGCGGCGAAGGCCTCGCGCATGCTGAAATCGGCCATTTCGGCGCGGTGCTGCTGCAGGGCCTGCCAGGCGGGCAGGGTGGTAACGTCTTGAGGCTGCTGGTAGTAGGCCATCGGAGCTCCTGATCCGCAAAAGCAAAGGCCCGGAACGACCCGGGCCTCTATGAGTGTAACCGTCTGCCTTTGGAGCGAGCTACTGACTCGGCAGTTCAACCACAAGATTGTCGATCAGGCGGGTGCCGCCCAATTGCGCAGCGGCGAGAATCACCAGATGGCGATCATCGACCTGAGCCGGACGCAGCGTCAGGGCGTTGCGGATCTCCAGGTAGTCGGGGACGAAGCCTGCTACACGTTGCTGCTCCTGCGCATCGTCGATCAGCCGGGCGTAATCACGGGCACCGCGGCGCAGTTCTTCGGCGATGGCCTGCAGGCCGCGATACAGCGCCGGCGCAGTGCTGCGTTGCTCGGCGCTGAGGTAACCGTTGCGCGAGGACAGGGCAAGGCCGTCCTCGGCGCGTTGGGTCGGCGCGCCGATGATCTGGATAGGCATGTTCAGGTCCTGTACCAGCGCGCGGATCACCGCCAGTTGCTGGTAGTCCTTCTCGCCGAACACGGCCAGATCGGGCTGGACCATATTGAACAGCTTGGTCACCACGGTCGCGACGCCCTCGAAATGCCCCGGACGACTGGCGCTACAGAGCCCTTCGGAGACACCCGGAACACTGACGCGAGTCTGATCGCCCATACCGTGCGGATAGATTTCCGCAACATCGGGGTGAAACAGCAGATGGCAGCCGGCGGCCAGCAGTTTTTCCTGGTCCTCGGCGAGCGTGCGCGGGTATTTGTCCAGATCCTCGCCGGCGCCGAACTGCAGTGGGTTGACGAAGATGCTGGCGACCACGAAATCGGCGCGCTGGGCGGCGATCTCCACCAGTGAAACGTGACCTGCATGCAGGTTGCCCATGGTCGGCACGAAGCCGATCTGCTTGCCCTCGGCGCGTGCCTGGGCCACGGCGGCGCGCAGTTCACGCAGGGTCTTGACCGTGTTCATGCGGAGAAACCGTGTTCGGCTGCGGGGAAGCTGCCGTCCTTGACGGCCTTGACGTAGGCGCTCAGGGCGCCCTGGATGCTGTTCTGGCCTTCCATGAAGTTGCGCACGAACTTCGGCGAGCGGCCCGAGAGCGACAGGCCGAGCATGTCGTGCAGCACCAGTACCTGGCCGTCGGTGCCTGGGCCGGCGCCAATACCGATTACCGGAATCTTCACTGCCTGAGCGATCTCGGCTGCCAGTTCGCTGGGCACGCATTCGAGCAGCAGCATGGCTGCACCGGCCTGTTCCAGCGCCATGGCGTCGGCACGCATCTGTCGCGCCTGGGCTTCCTGGCGACCCTGGACCTTGTAGCCACCGAGGATGTTCACAGCTTGTGGTGTGAGTCCCAGATGGGCACAGACCGGTACGCCGCGTTCGGCCAGCAGGCGGATCGGCTCGGCCAGCCAGCCAGCACCTTCGAGCTTGACCATGTGCGCGCCGGCCTGCATCAGCCTGGCACTGTTGCTCAGCGCCTGCTCGGTAGTGGCGTAGGCCATGAAGGGCAGGTCAGTGACGATCAGTGCGCCCTGATTGCCGCGTTTGACGCTGGCAGTGTGATAGGCCATTTCCTCGACGCTGACCGGCAGGGTGCTGTCGTGGCCCTGCAGGACCATGCCCAGGGAGTCGCCGACCAGCATCACGTCGACGCCCGCCTGGCAGGCCGCTTGGGCGAAGGTGGCGTCATAGCAGGTCAGCATGGCGATCTTTTCACCGTTCTGCTTGAGACTCTGCAGGGTGGTCAGGGTAACGTCAGGCATTTCAAGGGTCCTCGCTCAGGCTCGGTATACCGCTTCTATCTGGCTGCAATCCGGCCTGGATTGGCATCAAAGGTGCGCCCGTCGCTGGGCAACGGGACGCCTATAGTCCTGATGGGGGGGCGTTAAGTCAATTGCAGGTGTTACCGCTCTGTTACTGGCGTTACCGCCAATGCCGGGAACAGAGGGCTGCGCTGGAGCTGGCGCGGCCTTGCGGCGTGCAGCAGGCGGGCTGACGAAGGATGCAGCCTATTGCTGCAGGCGCTCCAGGCCGCTGAAGGGACAGTCTTTCAGCAGCGAGCTCAGGCTGCGGCCGTCCGGTAACTGCAGCTCGGGGACAAGCTCGGCCAGCGGATAGAGCACGAATGGACGGGCATGCATGTGGTAGTGCGGCACGGTCAGGCGCTCGTCATCGAGCAGGCGTTCACCGAACAGCAGGATGTCCAGATCCAGAGTGCGCGGGCCCCAGCGCTCGGCCTTGCGTACGCGGCCCTGCTCCTGCTCGATGCGTTGCAGTGCATCGAGCAATTGCCAGGGCTCCAGTGCGGTATCCAGTGCTGCCACTGCATTGACGTAGCGCGGCTGATCGGCCGGGCCGAGTGGGTCGCTGATGTAGAAGGACGACTGCGCCTGCAGGCTGCTTTGCGGTATCCGGGCGATGGCGCTCAGGGCCGCGCGCAGCTGCTGCAGGGGTTCGGCCAGATTACTGCCGAGGCCGATGTAGACCCGCTCCATCATTCGCCGTCGCTTTCGCTGCGTTTGCGACGATTGCTGTTGCGGCGACGTTTGCGCGGGGCGTTACCGGTGCTTTCGCCTTTGCCGGCCAGGTCACGAATCATCTGCCGGCGCTCGCTGTCGTTGGCATCCTGATAATCGGTCCACCATTGGCCCAGGCCGCCGGTATCCTCGCCGGCCAGTTCTCGCAGCAGGAGGAAGTCATAGCCGGCGCGGAAGCGCGGGTTCTCCAGCAGCAGGTCGGCACGTTTGCCGCTGCGCCGCGGCAGACGCTCCTGCATGTCCCAGATTTCCCGAATCG